>NZ_JADKNF010000002.1:0-444404 GCF_017808125.1 Pseudoalteromonas sp. PA2MD11 | reverse complement strand
CAAGGTAAGTGTGGCTCAAATGATCAGAATAGGATCTCCGCGTAGCGGCTTAGTTCAACATGTTTATAGCGAGCTAAATGCGCGCTTTTCTTATTGGTTTATTTTTAACAAAGTTGTTAACTAATTACCACTGTTATAAAAATCTAGTCGTGCTAGTTATTCACCTGCGTTGCTAATTTAAAAATGTTATTTTGATCTAGTTAGAGAAGCGTTAGAGGTAATTAATGAAATTAACTTTTTATTCTTTGTTGCTATTCTTGATTACAGGTTGCGCCATTTCCGCCTCTGTACTCAAGTCTGGGATTAAAATTGATGGTGAAAACTCATCAAATAACGAATTTATCTATTGGATCAACCTAGATAATATAAATGAATTTAAGCTATATCCTGATGGGTGCTCACAATATGATGAGCGCTCTTTTATGATGTCTTTTCTTGTTCCATTACCACCCCTAGTGCCTACTACTAAGGTGGATGAAGTCACAAAATCGGAAGCTAACTTTACAATCCGTATTACATCAGAAACAGGGGCTAACGTTGACTTGGACTAAGTTTCTATTTCTGTCACGCTTGGCAGTGATGCATATGATTTTGTTTATGTTGAAACGATAACTAATCAATATATTCCAGAATTCAAAGCATATCGCTTTAAGTCCTCTCTAAAGTGCGGTCAAATACTCGATGGTACATTAAATATAAAGGGGTTTGATGTAGACACCATAAAGTATAAGATAAATTTTTATGAGGGTACTGAATTGGAAGTCGGGTATCTGCAAGCCTGAGATCTAACAAGTATTCCAAACAAGTGAGCTTGAGAATTCTAGATATTTTATGATTGTTACATCTGTATTTCCGCTGGATGCTTCCGTAGGTTCCGCACAAGAGTGGAACAAATATCTAGCTAGTAACTAAAGTTCTTATATCAAGGTAATTATGGATGGGATATCAAAAATTGCTTGGCGCGTGTTCTTTACTAATTTTAGCCAAGCATTTTTGCCAGTTATTAGTTCGTTGTATTGGTGAGAATCGTGCATATTGCTATAAGTTTTAAAAGTACAAAGTTTGACGTTTCAAAAGAGCGAACAAATCCAATTAATCCGATTTTTGGTGAATCACTTTTAAAGTGGTTTAAATCTGAAATTGAACCTGACTTTGACGTTACTGAACCAGATGCAGAGGATTGGGGTTGGTATAGCTATATTGATTGGAAGGGACGTCAATACATACTTGGTGCATCTACTTATTTTGAAGAAGGGAATGATCCAAAGTCAGAACTCGAGTGGGTTTTACAAATAGATAAAAGCCGTACTTTCATCTAGAAGCTCTTTGGAAAAGCAAAAATATCTGAGACTGATGAATGTGTATTGTATTTAAAATCGAAACTAGAGTCAGAGCCTAAAATTAGCTCAGTAAGTTTTGAGTAATCGCACATAACAACCGTTGCAGTAAGATATTTTTAACGGTTGACGTCATGTTTTCACGGAGTAGTGGTGATTTAAGGAAACTGGGATGGCGCAATTTTTAAAGCTTGCCATTGGTAGACTTTTGAGTGAGTGTTATAACTCTGGCGATGGGGTCGCTCAGCTTCACATATGAGCCAAACATTAAGCAGTCGCTGAATAGTGTATTATGAAGAAATTGTTATGGATTATATTGTTCTTTTAGGCTTTGGAATTGGCGGATTGTATATTTACTATGCTCCAACAAAGAAGTTGTTAAAAATTGATTTTGGTTTAGCCAAAATATATTACAGGAGAGCCAAGGACAAAGGTGTTGGTTTAAATAAAGCACGCGAGTATTACAACAAGCTAGGTAAAGCTTTTGTTTTTGTGTCGATAACGGGGATTTTAATAAAGCTATTCTTTGTTTTATTTTCGTCAGTAACATAACAAGCTGCCTAAAGAGGTAGTAAAAACTTTGCCTACGCTCCTTTATTGAGTATTTTAGCGAAGCATTTTTTGCCCCATTTAGGTGAGAATTATAAATCATGGAAGGTTTTGTGAAATTAAAAAGTTTTGACGTTTTCTTAATAATTCTTTCTTCTAACGTCTTGGCTTGAATCTCGATGGAGAGTTTATGCTTTTATTAAAGTAAGCTTATAGCCATATGTCATCTAAAGAAATTTATGTTGATATCCCCAACAAATTGAATGATAAATAGTGTTTACCAAATTCTTGCAATGGCTTTTTACTTTCAGGAGATACAGTGAGATTTCTAGTATTTTTACTTTCATTAACTCCCTTGTTTAGCCTTGCTTGTTCGACTGAAAATACGAGTGGGTTATCAGCTTTTAAAACTCAAAGTATTTACGGTGAGATATCGCATATAGAAGTTTACTACCCTTTGGATTACGGCGACGCTCAAGCTTTTCGAGCTGAAATTTCGTTTGAAAGCAATTTTGATCAACCTGTATTAACTGTTCCCACATTTGTTAATGAACCATTAGATCTAGATCAAAGGCCCGAGTTGAGACCTTATAGAGTTTCAACTTTCCAGCTTGCTACTAATATGCTAGTTAAAGCTTCTATAGCCATTTATTATAAGTTTCCGAAAAGAGATGATGGTTTAATAACATTTTGTATGGGACTAAGAGTGATATACAAAATAAGTGACTTACCTGAAAAGTCTCTATAACAAACACATTAATAAATGAATGTTTATAGGCTAGCTTATGTATACAGAACGTTAACTTTAGCCAGTCATAGAGCATAAAGTGTTTTATAATTTTGATGGCATTAAATGATCTAACATTGATTTTTCTCACCTTGAGCGAGATTATTTTTCTGATTAGGGCTAGTTATAGGTTTTCGAACACTTACCGATTTTACTTTTAGTTTAGTTGACTGATTCGTTTAAAATGAAAATTACGCAATGATGAACACCCCATCAACTTGAGCCCTTGTCGATGGGATGTTTAGTTTTATTACTAAATGAGTGAATTGGCGTACATTAAACTTTTAGGTTATTGCTAGATTAAGGTTGTTGACGGGTAGGAGCAATCTGTAATTCACGAACACACACATGTTGTGGTTGCTCTTGAATAAATAGCGCAGCACGAGCGATATCATCAGCAATTAGTACTCCACCCATAGCTTTTTTCCATTCGTTGTAACCTGCTTTTATATCGTCAGATGTTGTGTGGCCAAGCAATTCTGTCTCAACGGCACCAGGGCAAATACTTGTTACGCGTACCCCAAAGTCGGCCACTTCTTCTCGAACATTTTCTGTAATTGCTGATACGGCGAACTTTGAGCCGCAATAAGCTGCATGATTAGCAAATGTCTTTTTACCAGCTATTGAACTAACGTTAATTATGGTGCCACTATTACGTTTTTTCATAGCAGGTAAAACAGCTTGCATACCATTTAGTAATGCTAAAACATTAACATCGAACATTTTTTGCCATTCAGTAGACTTTTGTGTATCTATTTGGCCTAATAACATGACACCCGCATTATTAATTAAGCATTCAACAGGGCCGTATTGTGCCTCAGCTTTTTCTATAGAATTAGAAAACGCTTCTTTATCAGTAACATCTACCTGTTCACAGATGCAATTTTGAAGATTCAAAGCCTTTAATTTTTCAACTCGTCTTGCAACAAGCAAGAGTGGGTAACCGGCTTCGCTAAAGTGCTTAGCAATAGCTTCACCAATGCCTGAACTTGCTCCAGTAATCACTACTAACTTTTTCATTTATTACTCCTCTAGGTGAAATTAATTTAAGTTTTAACTATCTATTTCTAATGATGTTTTTCTGAAGCTTATTTTATTTATTAAAGATTTGATGATATATAGTCATTAATTCACAATACTGTTTACAGATTTGAGCGAATCTATGTGGTTAAGTTGATTTTAATGGGTATAAAACATGAAAAAAGACATCAATTATGCTGATATCAATAGCTTTCTTATTTTGGTCGAAGAGGGAAGCTTTACAAAAGCAGCCAATAAATTAATGTGCTCTCGCTCACAAATTTCTAAACAACTATCTCAATTAGAGGCTGGTCTAGGTGTCAGTTTGTTAGTTAGGACGACGCGTACGCAACATTTAACACCATCTGGTGAGCTTTTTTACGATAAATGTAAAAGAGCTTTTGAGCGCATTGAACATGCTATAGATATAACATCAGATACTGCGTCACATACATCAGGTGAAATTAGAATAAATTGTGTCGGGGGGTACATTGGTGAAAATGTTATTGGCCCAATGGTTACTGATTTTATGCAGAAGTACCCACAAATTAATGTTGTGTTAGATTTTAGTAGTCGAAGAGTCGACTTAGTAGCAGGCGAATTTGATTTTGTATTCAGAATGGGAGACTTAACAGATTCATCATTAATCGCAAGAAAGTTAACTGAGCTTACAATAGGCATTTATGCGAGCCCAGAGTACATTAAAAAGCATGGAGAACCATTAAACCCAAAAGATTTAATTAATCACAAGTGTATAGCAGGTTCATTGAATACATGGACTCTATTAAGTGAGCATACAAATGAGAAGCAAGAGGTCATCGTCCAAGGTGATCTTGAGTGCAAAAATGGCAAAGTAATGGTGTACTCTGCATTGCGTGGTAATGGCATAATCCGAGTTCCAGAAGTTTACTGTAATTCGGAGTTAAATGACGGCACCTTGATCCCTGTTTTTAAGCATTGGCACCCTAAGGCAACGCCATTCTATTTGGTCTTTTTACGAGATAAACATCAACCAATGAGAATAAAAGTATTTAAAGAGTTTGTTTATAAAAACTTTATGCATTATCTAAATGGTGGCTCTGGCTCAAATTGCTAGCTCAGCTATTTTTAAGTGACATAGTTTACTGAATTTAGCAAAAGGGCTAATTGACAAGAAACTTTGGGCAACAAGACTGGTAGCTGTCAAGAATAAGGAAAGAGTTGTTTATGTCACTTTATGTAAATCATCCCCGTTATGGGTGTAAGCCGATTCGATCTGGATACCAATACTCTGTAACAGAAATAAAAAATTCTTATTGGCGATATAAACACGTTAAGTTTCTCGTTGGGACAGCTATACCTGCTAATACAGAGAAACAGAATTATGGGGTTTATCCGAGGGAGAAATACATTGATATAGAAGAGTTGTGTGAGGTATGTAATAGACCTTTTATTTTCTTTGCCTTGGAGCAAAAGTATTGGTTTGAGGTACTCAGATTTTATATTGATGCGCACTGCACAAAGTGTATTGATTGCCGTAAAAATGAACAAAAAATAAAGAGGTTACAAAAGTCTTATTGTGATTTAGTTACAAATAAAAACAGGACTTCAAGACAAAATGAAACATTAAAAAAATTGTTTGTAGAGTTAACAAGGCTGGGAATAATCAAACATAAAAATAACCCTAGTTTTCGAGATAAACTTTAACAATCAATTACGGAAACATTGCTACCTGGTAGATTAGACTTACGCTTAATTTGGCAATTATAGGGATTTAGTTACAGAGTCTAGGGATGATATTTAACTATTCTAACAATATAAAAGCCCAGCTTAACTGGGCTTTGCACTCTCACAATTTAGTGCTTTTTCATTTTACTCATTTCAGCATGACAACTTTGAATTGTCAGCAGGGTTTTAGATAACGCGGCTTCACAATCATGTGGTTGTGGTTTTTTAAGCGCATGTTTGATTTCAGCTAGTGTTTTATCTTCAACTTCTTCAAGTTCGCTAACATAGGTGGCGTTTTTGTCGGCACCGAGTTTGGTAATTAGCGATGTATAGGCTTTACGCGCTTCTACAGCAAAATCAGAGCCATTTTCGCGCTCGCCATTTTCGTTAATAGCATAAGGTTGTAAGCGCTCAACACTTACTTTACGCGCATCTATCATGCGCTGAAATAAGGCAATTATGCTTGGGTCGGTTACTTTTTCCTGAGCTTTTTCATAAAAATCGATACCGCTATTCATAACTTGGATGATATCTGCAATATGATGAACGTCTTGTCCTTGATGAGTATTCATAATGACCTCTTTTTGAATATTAAAAACAATGCAATTAGATACTTGCAAAGCATATTCCAGTTCATTACTTAAATATAAAGTTATTATATTTCAGGTGGTTATTGGTTTTTAATAGGAGGGGTGCTGCTGATAAGCTAAGCTAACACCTTGCTTATCAGCAATAATTACAATTTGGTTGGTAAAATCTTACTTAAGCTCGTCGGCTACTTCTGCAACCTTTTGGCGTAACCAAATATGGCTTGCATCACGGTGTAATAGCGGGCTCCAAATCATATCGAGCTCAAACGGCGGAATAGGGAATGGCGGCTCAAGAATTTTAAGGCCCGGATCGTCTAAATAAATATTTGCGGCTTTTGATGGTAATGTAGCAACCAAGTTTTGTTCTTTCGCTAAGTGGATGGCAACGTGGTAGTTACGGGTAAAGGTGGCAATATTACGGTGTTTACCAAAGTGAGCGAGCGCCTCATCAACCCAACCTAGCTTTTGCACATCTTTAGGGTCCATACCAACGCCCACACCAAAGCCTGTTTTACTTACCCAGATGTGGCGTGCTTTTAAATAGCTGTCGAGGCTAAAGTCTTTGATAATTGGGTTATCTGCTTTTACTAGGCAACAAAAGCTGTCTTTCCATATTTGTTTATAGTGAAACGATTGCGGTAAGTTTTCAAAGCGGTTGATAGCCATATCTACCTTACCGTTTTCAACATCGTGGAAGGTAACATCACTTGGGGTCAAAATATCGAGTGTAGTATCGGGGGCTTCTTCGTGTAATTTACTTAATAAGCGTGGGGCAAGAGTGCTTGCTGCGTAGTCACTGGCCATGATACGAAAAACACGTTTACTTTGTGATGCTTCAAATTCGCGGTTTGGTGCAAGTGTTTCTTCAAGGGTCATTAAAATGCCGCGGATCACCGGCTGTAGCTCTTTTGCACGCTCTGTCGGTACCATACCTTCGCTGGTACGCACCAAAATTGGGTCGTTAAATAAATTACGGAGTCTTTTTAAGCCATTACTCATGGCAGGTTGGGTAATGCTTAGCTGGTTAGCTGCTTTAGTTACATTACACTCCCTTAATAACGTATCTAGGTAAACAAGTAAGTTTAAATCTATTTTACTTATATTCATTGTGTGTCCTTGGTGTTTACCAATAATGGATAAATCGTTGTGCAGCAGGGTATGGATAAATGTGGCTAACTACACCTTGCTTATAATTGTATTGTGCTTGTCGCCAATAGGCTGGATCTTCAAGCTCTGGGTGTGTACTCAATAAATATTGCTTATACACCGGGTTTGCTGTCACAAAGGTACATAATTGCTCTGGAAACACATCTTGCGGTGCCACAGAGTAACTTTGCTCATTGGTTAAGTAATCATCGTACGACTTTGCTTTTGGTAAGGCGCGAAAGTTCATGTCTGTTAGGTACTGAACTTCATCATAGTCGTAAAAAATAATGCGATTATGTTTACTCACCCCAAAATTTTTCAACAGCATGTCGCCTGGGAAAATATTTACGGCGATCATTTCTTTTAAAGCTTGGCCATATTCTTCTATTGCTTCAAACGCTTGCTGTTCACTGGCATTTTCAAGATACAGATTTAACGGTGTCATCCGTCTTTCTATATACAAATGCTTAATGATTAACCATTCGCCTTCAATAATCATCGAAGAAGCAATGGTTTTATGTAACTCTGCAAGTAATTTACTATCAAATCGGGCTAGTGGAAATACGACGTTCGAATACTCTATGGTGTCGGCCATGCGGCCAACACGGTCATGGCTTTTTACTAATTGATAGCGTTTTAATACGGTGTCGCGGCCAAAGGGTTTGCTTTCTCCAAAGGTGTCTTTAATGACTTTAAACACATATCCAAACGACGGCAGGGTAAATACCATCATCACCATACCCGGTGTACCAGGGGCAATTACAAGCTGATCGTTTGAATGATCTAAATGACTTAAAAACTCTCGGTAAAACTCGGTCTTACCTTGTTTATGAAAACCTATTGCATTGTATAGCTCAGCCAGTGTTTTATTCGGCATAAGCTGATTTAAAAAGCGTACTAACGCCGATGGGGCGTGGGTTTCAACCATAAAATAAGCACGGGCAAAACCAAAGATAACCCGCATTTGCGATGATTTGGTGAGTAGAGCATCAAGGTATAACCCTTTGTCTTCATGGTGCAATACCGCAATAATAAATGGCTGTACGCCACTTTCTGACACCACGCGACCAACAATATAAGCCGCTTTGTTTCGGTAAAACGGGGCTTGCAGTATATCAAAGCGCATTTGCCATGCTTGGTGATGTGTATCGGGCGCTTGTTTATAAAAGGCTTTTACCAGCAAGCGAATATCGCGTTCTAAATCAACAAAGGGCGCTTTAAAATCAAACTGATTAATAATTTTGCGTATTGTGGGTCTTAAGCCATCAACAACAGGGTGGTAACTGCGGTATTCAACTTCCATTGGAAGTGCGGGGGCATCTGCAAGCGTCGCTTTTACAAAGATAAAGTCATTATTAAAATAACGACGATGAAATAAACGACAAAAAACAGAGTTGTAAAAGGTTTCGGCAAGTTCTGCCTGAGGGTGAAAGCGCAAAAATTGCTGATAGAGCTGTTTGGTTTCGAGCCAGCAGGTTTGATCTAAGGTAATAATTTGCTGTTCGTTGAGCGACTTGAGCTTAGCAATGGTTTCGTTAACCCGATCATCGTAATGGCTAATTCTGAGTTTGCTTATTTCATTTATTTTTTGCCAATCACGCTGTGCAAACGCGAGTGGCGCTTTGGCAGTAATTGCTTGAAAGAGCTTATAGTGATTGCGAAACCCAGATAAAATTAACTCTGCAATGTGTTGTGGCTGCATATAAACTCCTTACTTGTACCAACATAGAGCAATAACTCTATTGGTGTTAAGAATATGTTATTTATTCTTCAAACCCAATAGTAAAGTGCATTTAATTATAGCGAGCTAGTTTTTTCTCTAGATTTGCGAGTTTTTTATTAACGCTTCTTACGTCACGCCCGTATTGCTTGTTAATTGCTTTTAGCTGCTTTTTAATGTCTTTATTAATTTGCTTTGCTTCTTTGTCAGACAAAATTCGGTTTAAGCGCTGCTCTTGCTGGTACTGAGCTCGGTCTCGATCACGGCTTAAAATATCTAAACGGTGTTTATAGCTGCGAATTTCAGCTTCGAGGTTTCTGATAATTTGCTGGCGCTCAAGCTCGTTGAGCTCTTTAACAAAGTTTTGCGGTGCTTGTAAGTCTGGATCGGTTACTTGAATTTTGTGCTTGGTTGCACGGCTACCACAGGGGAACTCACTAAATACGGTGCCTCTGTCTGTGACACATTTATAGTATTCTGTGGTGGCAGCAAGTGATGTGTTGGTTAAACAAATTAGTGTAAGTGATATTAGATAAATGATTATGGCTTTCATGACGTCCGTGTCTCCTAATCAATTAAGGTGTCTAATATCTAAAGCTAGCTCGAAATAATGATTTATCAATAAGCGCTAGGGCGTATATCGCTTCAGCTTTTTAATGCTTTGAACTAAGAATGGAATATCGAGCCCTTGTTCAATGGCAAAGCCTTGTGCTGCTGAAATGTTTTTAAAGTTACCATCTGAATCAATCAGGGTAATTCTGTCTTTTTTAAATGCGATAAATACATTTTGCGAGTAATTAACACCCGTGTCGTCATGGCGCTTGTATAAGTTACTGCCTAACATGCTTTGTTTAGCTAGGGTTTTGCAACCTAAATAATGGCCTACGCTGGTGGCGATAATATCACTTGGTTGAATAAGGCCTTCGGTTTGTACAACTTTTTTATCTGAGCTGTATAAACGAGAGGCTGTAACAATACCATTGCTCTGCTGTGCAAGACTAAAGGCAAACACGGCATTAGCAGATTCACGTGCTTGTGTTGTAGCGTCTGCACGTACAAGGCGAACCGCTGGGCTTTGGTCGTCGTTATTAATAAATTCGAATTGCTCAAAACCATTAATTTGAATTGAGCGATTATCAGCAAGCCACACAGGCAGTTGCTGTTTGTCTAGAATAGGGGCTTTGTAAAATGCTGGCAGGCCATACACTAAACTAAATAACGTATCTTCGGTTTCTACAGGTTGTAAGAACAAGTCTGTTTTACGTAATGCTGGCTCAGTGGCAACAAATTGTTCAAGGTCAGCATTATTTTCAAATACTAAAATATCGATAGTCGCACTCGACTCAGCTTTACACTCGGCAAGTGGAGTAGGTGCTAAGTAATCGATATTATGTGGGTCAAGCCTCACATCGTGCGCTTCTTTGTAGCTTTCTAAATCAAGCAAATCGTTTTTAGCTAATAAGCTTTTTGCTGTTGTAGGGTAAGACAACGGCAATACATTATCTTGTTTAGTGATATCAAATTTTAAATTGGCATCTGCCCAAATATGAATACTGTGGCTAAGTGCAAAGCACACTAAAATAGTGCTGGTTGCATAGCGCGGGAACTTATATTGCTTTAAACGCGCTAGGTGGTGCCACGTATAGTTACTGACTAATAACTGGAACGCTAAAATTAGCAGCACAATGCCGCCCGCAAGAATCGTTGTTAATGCCGGTGAGTTTGTTAAGCGGTGCCACAACAAAGAAACGATTTCAGGTAGCGCAGACGTGTTTAAGTGATAACCCAAGTTAAAATAAACATAGGCATCAAGCGTTAAGAATGACGCGCCGAGGGTTGCAATAATGGCTGCCATCCCTCGGATATGCCGAGGGTATGGAAACACTAAACTTAATGGAAATATCGTTAAAACAAAGGCAATAAAAGTAATAAAGCTGGTGTGGCTTAACCAAGTCACGAGCATATATACATAGCCCATGAAGGTAGTCGGTGCACTGTCTGCAACTAAGTAGCTTAAGCTAATAAATAGCACTAACCCTATGTTTGCAAAGGTGAACCAATGGCCCCAACTTAAAAGCTGACTTACTTTTGAAGAAAACTGACTTTGTTGCGATAAATTCATAAATCTTATTTAACCGACTGCGCTAATGCTTTGGCAAAGTTGTCGGCAACAGCTTGTCTTTTCTCTGATGGTACATGCTCTTTTAAAATATGCGTGATAGAATTTCCTAAACACATAAGGCTTAAATCAACAGGCGCTTTGTGCTCTGTTAGTACATCAATCAGCTGATCAACGATTTGTTCTACTTGGTCATTAGAATATTTTGATATGATAGGCATCAGTTGGTTCGATAAAAAGAGTTATATTCCCGTATTTTAACACCAGAGGCGTGAAAAACAAAGATGACAATAGATGTTAAAAAATTAGTCGTTCATTATGTAGACAAAAAAGATGACGATACAGATATTCATTTACGCAATGATGAGATGGTTGTTAACGATAAAGTAGCCGTTTTTATAGAGCAGCTACACCATGCATATAATGGTAAGCCTGGTAAAGGCTACTGTGCATTCAGCGGCGAGAAAAACAGCATTGTTGCTTCGGCAATGCAAAGTTACCGTAACGACGAACTTGGCTTTTGGCACATGACAGAGCAAGCAACGAATGTGCTAAAAGAAGAGTTAAATAAGTATGCCTTTAACGAAACGGGTTATTTAGTTTTTTGCCATTATCAATATGTTGCAAGTGACTTTTTGTTAATTGCGATGATCAATATTAAAGAGCATTACTCAATTACTTCTGAGCTTGATTTAGCTTCATCTCGTCACTTAGATATTTCGCGTATGCAACTAGCTGCACGTGTAGATTTAACTGCGTGGGATACGCAACCAGAAGATAATCGCTATGTGTCGTTTATTAAAGGTCGTGCAGGTCGTAAAGTAGCTGATTTCTTTTTAGACTTTTTAGGCTGCGAAGAGGGCATTGATCCTAAACAGCAAAGCCAAGTTATGCTTAGTGCTGTAGAAGATTATTTATCTGAGCAACAATACGACAAGTCAGAAAAAGATGAGCTACGTAAGCAAGTTTTTGATTACTGTAATGATTGCGTAACCACAGGTGAAGATGCCAGCGTTAAAGAGCTTTCTGCAACCTTATCGAAAAATGACGACAGTCCATTTGAAAGCTTCTGCCAAGAGCAAAGTTATGACTTAGAAGAGTCGTTCCCTGTTGATAAGAAAACAGTCACTAGCATGGTGAAGTTCTCTGGCATGGGCGGCGGTGTTAGCGTGAGCTTTGAACGTAAACACTTAGGTGAGCGCGTCATGTATAACGAAGCAACCGATACACTGGTAATTAAAGGTATTCCACCTAATCTTAAAGACCAGCTTCAGCGCTTTATGGAGCAAGACGAAGGTTAATCGGATTCAGCTTCAAGTTTTAAGCTTTAAGCGATAAGCCGATAGATATTAGTTTTTGCCCTGCATGTGTCACAATTGGGTTATTTTATTGTGAGCAAACTACTCATTCTTATGTGCTAGTTTGGGTTGTGTTACCACTGTGTGGGTAGGCTTATTTATTTTCTTTCGCTTTCACAGACTATTGATTGTTTATTAAAACAGTATTACCTACCCAAAGTAACATAGTATTTACTTTGTACGTAACCCATTAATTTTAGGTGAAATATATGCAATGGATTGCAATCTTTGCAGCTATAGGCTGGACCTTTTTGCAGGTATTTATTCTTTTTATAGCCACGCAATGTGTTTTTGCTTTGGTGGAGCTTAGATCTAAAACAGAAAATATTTATCAAAAACTATTGTCCCAAACAATTGTTTTACTTTTTGATTCTTTATTCATATTACCATTAATTTCATTAGGTGTGTTTTATTATCAGGTAATCAATATAATTAGTTGGTCTGAGCTATTACCTGCAATATGGCTCTTTGCTATGTGGTGTGGCTCATTTGTACTTTTTCTTATTTTATTAGATGTTAAAAGCTATATTGAAGGCAAGAAAAGAAAATAGCGTATGAATTCATAATTTCTGTAATGAAGACAGTGATAGTCTTTGGTTACCGGTAATCATGTTCAAGCTGCGTTTCTTTGGCTAGAATGTTTGCAACAACAGAGAGATAAAGTATTCTTTTTACGTTAAAAGTAATTTTACGGCTGAAGATCTAAGAGGTTAGATGGCTATTTCATTTAATACACCGAGACTAAACGTCATTGAAATAAACTCTAATACCGCTAAATTAGAGCAAACTACTTTAGTTAACGCTTTACCTTCGATATTAACACCTGCTGTAGTTGCAAATTTACCGGGTTATTTTCAGGGGATAGATTCTATAGCTGCTGCTGAAAAGTGGTTGGCTAACATGCTTAACGAGTGCTGCTTATTAATGGTGCAATCTCAACATCAAGACGTTGTTGGGCTTTTATTTATCTATACCGAAAACCATGATGCTCATATAGGTTATTTGTTAGCTGAGCAATATTGGGGGCAGGGTCTTGCATTTGAATTATTGCAGGGATTTATAAACTTGGCTGGTACTCAGTCACACTGGCATAAGCTCATCGCAGGTGTTGATGAGTCAAATACACCATCAATTAAGCTTTTAAAAAAGTTGGCTTTTGAAGAGCAAGCACCTAAGGAAAATGGCATGTTGTTTTATGAATTTAATTTAAACCAAGGCACTCAATAATGACAATAACCGCATTTTTAGTTAACTCGTTTAGTGCAAATAATACAGGCGGCAACCCAGCAGGTGTCGTTTTGAATGCAGATAAACTCACCAGCGCAGAAAAACTGACGATTGCAAAAGAAATTGGCTTTTCAGAAACCGCATTTGTGGCGCAAGATCATGAAGTTGACTTTGCTGTGTCATTTTTTACGACAACGGAAGAAGTTGATTTTTGTGGCCACGCAACCTTAGCGGTGTTTGCTACGCTCTTCGAACAAGGGTTATTAAAACCAGGTTATTACACTCAGCGAACAAAAGCGGGCTTGTTAGGCGTAACAATTGCCGAAGATGGTCAAGTTACCATGGAGCAAGCCTTGCCAAAATACCTAGGCAACTTTGCTTATGACGACCTTGCAGGCTTATTAGGGCTTGATGAAACGACTCTGGCAGAAACAGGCTTACCAATCGATGTAATAACTACAGGATTGCCAGATATTATAGTCGCTGTGCCGAATGGCTACTTAGATAAAATCACTATAGATGAAGAAGCTCTGAGCGAGTTCTGCCAACAGCATAACGTGATTGGTGTGCATGCCTTTGAATTATGTGAAGAGCAAAGTGAGCTGACCGCAAGTTGTCGTAACTTTGCGCCTTTGGTTGGTATACCCGAAGAGTCAGCAACCGGTAGCGCCAGTGGCGCGCTTGCATGCTACTTATCAAAACACGTATTTGTACAGCAAGAAAACCATTTCAAGTTTGAACAAGGCCGAGCAATGGGGTGCAGTTCACACATTTCAGCCAGTGTTTATTCGGATGAACAGGGGGTAAGCAAAGTGCTTGTAGGCGGCTATGCCAATCACCTAGGTACCCAAGATATTGCTTTATAAGAAAAATACACACAAAAAAGCCGCGTTATAAACGCGGCTTTTTTATTAAGCAACTAAATTAATCAGCCGCTAAGGTTTTTGCCATATCAGCACGGGCTCTGCCAGCAGGTTTAATTGAACCTGCACGAAGGCCGCTATCTGGAATAGCTACACGTTTATCATGGGCCATAGCTGCTGGTGTTGGCTCTGGGTCACTATCTGCAACTGGTGTAGGTTTTGCCATTGCAGCGCTTGCTGAACCTTTTACTAAAACAGTTTTTTCATTTTTAGCAGGTTCTACAGCTTTCACTGGTTCTTCAGCTTGTGCTGGCTCTTCAGCTTTCACTGGCTGTTCAGCTTTCACTGGTTCTTCAGTTTTAACTGGCTCTTCAGCTTTCACTGGTTCTTCAGCCTGTGCTGGCTCTTCAGCTTTCACTGGTTCTTCAGCTTTCACTGGTTCTTCAGCTTTCACTGGCTCTTCAGTTTTTACTGGTTCTTCAGCTTTCACTGGTTCTTCAGCTTTCACTGGTTCTTCAGCTTTCACTGGCTCTTCAGCTTTCACTGGCTCTTCAGTTATAACTGGCTCTTCAGCTTTCACTGGTTCTTCAGTTATAACTGGCTCTTCAGTTTTAACTGGTTCTTCAGTTTTAACTGGTTCTTCAGTTTTAACTGGTTCTTCAGTTTTCACTGGCTCTTCAGTTTTAACAGGCTCTTCAGCTTTTACAGGTTCTTCAGTTTCAGCCTGAGCCTGTTTTGCCTTAAGCTCAGCTTCATATTCAGCAGCAGCTTGATCTGCTACAGGAATAAATGCTGGCGAATCAGCTTTGTCATCACTTGATTTTTCATCATGCTCAGGGCGACGGCGACGTTGACCAGCAGCACGTAAGTGGCGAGGTGAACGACGAGAGCGTGTACGAGGTTGAGCTTGTTCTTCATCAGTTGATGATTCAACTACCGATTCAGTTTGCTCTGCTTGTTTAGGCTCAGCGTCAGCTTTTACTGGTTCTGCAGGTACTTGCTTTTCAGCAACTGGCTGTTCTGCTTGTTCAGTTTCAACTGCTACTTTTTCCTTTGCAGGCTTAGCTGGTTTTTCAGCTTTAGGTGCTTGCTCAGTTGTTTCAGTTGTTTGTACTGCTTTTGCTTCATCTGCGCTTTCATCTGTTACGCGAACTTTTTTGCGTAAGTTGCGACGTTGACGACGAACCTTAGGTTTAGTTTCCTTTGGTTGCTCAGATTTCGTCTCTGGTGCAGTGTCTTTATTCGTTTGTTCTACATCATCATTACGTTTTTCATTACGTTTTCTGTTGTTAGAATTACGACGACGTTTGTTGCGATTCTCGTTACCTTCTTTTTGCTCAGGCTTATTCGAAGTATTTGTGTTTTCTTCTTTAGCTTGTGCATCGTCAGGACGTTTATTACGAGAGTTGCGACGACGTTGGTTGTTGCTACGACGACGGTTGTCGTTGTTGCGACGATTATTGCTACGTCTTTGTGCTGCTTTTTTCTCTTCTTGCTCTTTTTCAGCTTCTTCTTCGGCATTACTGAATAGCGACTTGAAGAACTTACCAATGGCAGCAAATAAACCACCTTCAGACTTTTTAGCCGCAGGGGGCGTTTGCTCAGCTTTTGGTGCAGCTTGAGGTGCAGGTGTAGTAGGCATAACAACACCTTTAAGAACCGGCTCTTCACGAACTGGTGCTGAAGGGGCTTTAGCCATTTCAAAAGCTTCTGGCTCAGGAGCAACAACTTGCTCGTAGCTTACTGTTTCGATTGTTTCGTCTTTACGTAAGCGAACGACTTCGTAATGTGGTGTTTCCATGTGTTGATTAGGAATGATCACAACATCAACGTTATGGCGCTTTTCGATGCGTTGCACACTACGACGTTTTTCGTTTAATAGGTAAGCGGCAACAGCCACAGGCACTTGTGCATTTACTTGTGATGTATTGTCTTTGATTGCTTCTTCTTCGATTAAACGAAGGATAGACAATGCAATTGATTCGTTAGAACGAATCGTACCTTGACCATTACAACGAGGACATGGACCCTGGCTTGCTTCACCCAATGAAGGGCGTAAGCGCTGACGCGACATTTCAAGCAGACCAAAGCGTGAGATCTTACCAATCTGTACACGGGCACGGTCAGGGCGAGCAGCGTCTTTTAAACGATTCTCTACTTCGCGTTGGTGGCGTGGTGGTGTCATATCGATAAAGTCGATAACAATAAGACCACCTAAGTCACGTAAACGTAATTGACGGGCAATCTCGTCTGCTGCTTCTAAGTTAGTATTAAGTGCTGTTTCTTCGATATCACCGCCTTTAGTGGCTTTAGATGAGTTGATATCGATAGACGTTAGTGCTTCAGTTGGGTCAATTACAATTGAACCACCTGATGGTAAGCGAACTTCACGTTGGAAAGCAGATTCAATTTGGCTTTCAATTTGGTAGTGGGTGAATAGTGGTACATCGCCCTGATAAAGCTTAACGCGGCTCATGAAATCTGGACGGAAACGCTCAATATGCGCTTTCGCTTCTTCAAATACACGTGCTTTATCAATTAAAATTTCACCAATATCACGACGTAAATAGTCACGGATTGCGCGGAAAATTACGTTACTTTCTTGGTGAATTAAGAACGGAGCAGGGCCGCTATCAGCAGCTTGCTGAATCGCTTGCCAATGCACTAATAGTGCTTTTAAGTCGTACTCTAGTTCTTCAAATGATTTACCAACACCTGCAGTACGAACAATTAAGCCCATACCTTTAGGTAGTTCTAAACGGCTCAGAGCTTCTTTAAGTTCAGTACGCTCATCACCTTCGATACGGCGAGAAATACCACCGGCGCGAGGGTTGTTAGGCATAAGTACTAAATAGCTACCTGCAACGCTGATAAAAGTCGTTAACGCAGCGCCTTTTTGGCCACGCTCTTCTTTATCAACTTGCACAATGACTTCTTGGCCTTCTTTGATCACGTCACGGATATTAGGACGACCTTGGAATGTATAGCCTTGTGGGAAGTAGGTGCGAGCTATTTCTTTAAGAGGAAGGAAACCGTGTCTTTCAGCGCCATAATCAACAAAGGCAGCTTCTAATGACGGTTCGATACGGGTAATTTTACCCTTGTAAATATTTGCTTTTTTTTGTTCGTGACCTGGGCTCTCTATGTCTAAATCATACAGGCGCTGGCCATCAACCAGTGCAACGCGCATTTCTTCTTGCTGCGTCGCATTGATTAGCATACGTTTCATATTGTTACTCTACTAATTCTGTCGCTGACATGACGATATAAACTCGTCTGTTCAATGGTTTCTGACGGTTGTTTTTGTGCAGTCTCACGACTGGGTAAAGTCAAAACCTGAAGTTGTTTGCTTACATTGAGCATCACTAAGTGTGGCTGACAATAACATGTTGTCACGTTATTAAATTCTTATAGGTGTCAAAACTGCCGCCAATTCTGCGGTTTTAATTTACGAGTTTTGTCCCGAAGTCGACCATGTTCAAATTTTTATTCAATGTCTTGCTACAACAGCTGCTTCTGAATGACGTTGCTACGTCGTCACTATCAGTCAATTTATCTTGTTCAATTGCTTTTTATGTTCATTAATCAACATTCGTGCTCAAATTATTCAGGCA
Source organism: Pseudoalteromonas sp. PA2MD11 (assembly GCF_017808125.1). Classification (NCBI taxonomy): domain Bacteria; kingdom Pseudomonadati; phylum Pseudomonadota; class Gammaproteobacteria; order Alteromonadales; family Pseudoalteromonadaceae; genus Pseudoalteromonas; species Pseudoalteromonas sp. PA2MD11. The sequence continues at coordinate 426,367 of NZ_JADKNF010000002.1, read as the reverse complement.
ATATATTACGCGCATCGCCGATAATTGAACGCTCGTGTTGGCTGGGTAATTATAAAAGCTTTGGAAAACTTAGCGCGGATCTGTATGATCGGCAACCCAGAATATGCTTCACGAATGTATTAATGTGATAAAAGCACCGTTGTTACTTGCAAACTTTATGTTCGCGACGGTGATTATCCCACTATTACAGTCGCGTTAGCAACTAAATTATTTACTTAAATCAGTGATTAGGCAATGTCAGAAAAAACCGGCTTACAAGTTTCGTTTGTTACCATAGGTGAAGACCATCTAGGTCAACGTATTGATAACTTTCTTATTACTCACCTAAAAGGTGTGCCTAAAAGTGCAGTTTATAAAATCCTTCGTAAAGGCGAAGTGCGAGTAAATAAAAAACGCATAAAACCTGTCTACAAACTACAACTTAATGATGTGGTTCGTATTCCACCTATTAAAGTGGCCGAAAAAGAAGAGTTTGTGCCAAAAAAACTCGATAAAGTAAAACAACTTGAAGACGCCATTTTGTTTGAAGACAAGTATTTAATGGTGATCAACAAGCCTTCGGGTATGGCTGTGCATGGTGGCAGTGGCCTAAGTTATGGCTTAATCGAAGCGCTTCGCGTACTTCGCCCTGAAGAGCGTAGTTTAGAGCTTGTACACCGTCTAGACCGTGACACATCAGGTTGTTTGCTTATTTCTAAGCGTCGTTCAGTGTTAACTGATTTACATAAACAGTTACGTGAAAAAACCATGGAGAAAAACTATTGGGCATTAGTTGATGGTCAATGGGACTCTAAAACGAAAAACGTTACCGAAGGACTTCGTAAGAATACCTTGAAGTCTGGTGAGCGTGTGGTTCGTGTTGATAATACTGAAGGTAAACCATCGCACACGCGTTTTCGTGTGCTTGAGCGATATGCTGAGTGCTCATTAGTGCAAGCGTCGCCGGTAACGGGGCGTACTCACCAAATTCGTGTGCATACGCAATGTAAAGGTCATCCAATTGCTTGTGATGATAAATATGGCGTTGCAGAGTTCGATCAATACGTGAATAAACTGACTGGTTTAAATCGTTTGTTTTTACATGCCCACGATTTACGTTTTATGCACCCTAAAAATGAAACAACCATGCATGTTGAAGCGCCACTCGATAATGCACTTCAAAATTGTATCAAAAAGCTACGTGCAGATAATGAACAAGTTTAAGCTGGTTATTTTTGATTGGGATGGCACAGTGATGGACTCTGTGCCAAAAATTGTTACCTGCCTGCGAAATACTGCGCGAGACTTAGGTATTCCTGTTCCAACAGAGCAACAAGCAAAAGACGTTATTGGTTTATCGCTGGCAAAAGCCACTGAAGTGCTTTTTCCGGCGCATTTACATTTAAGCGACGAACTCGTTGCAGGTTACAAAGCACAGTACCGTGAGTTAGATGTTACACCTACACCTTTATTTAAAGATGTAGAATCCGTTTTAAAGCAGTTAAGCGATGCAGGTATGCAATTGGCTGTTGCTACCGGTAAAGGACGTGAAGGCATTGATAGGCTTCTTAATGAGTCAGGCCTTGGTAAGTACTTTGTGAATATAAAATGCTCTGACGATGCTGAGTCGAAGCCATCTCCAGATATGCTTGAGCAAGTTTTACGTGAGCAGGGCATCGCAAAAAGCGATGCTGTGATGATTGGCGATAGCCAACTCGATATGGCAATGGCTAATGCCGCAGGCATTGCTTGTATTGGAGTGAGTTTTGGTGCCCATAGCCCGGCGCAGTTGCAACAACATACGCCGTTATGTGTTGTTGATTCATACCAGCAGTTAAAGCAATATTTGCTTTAACTGCTTAGCCAATTTAAACACTAACAACGTAAGCTAATAATCGAGTTTGTACATTTTTGGCTATATCGTTCAGTAGAACACAATTCCTTTTTAATTTTTCGGCTACAATTCCCAGCTAAATGCGCATTACCACGTGTGTGGCTATCAATCGTTTCAATTTCTTTACTATTTTCCTCAATAAACTTAAGTAGACAATTTGAAATAGCTACATCAGTTAAATCCACCACAGGACTGAATAATAAGTTCATTGCCATACCATCTATAATTGATGCGCCACGGTTTAACTTGTAAGTTAAGTTTAATTTACGAGTACCACCAATATTAAATTCACCATTATATTTCACTTCAAAGTTTAAAAGGTTATCCGAACCTCCATAAACCTTACTAATATAAGAACCTATTTCATTGTGTTGAAGACTTATTTGAAATCCTAGGTCGCCTTTACTTAGTTTTAGCATGCTTTGAGTTACATCAGAGACTATAAAATTATCAAACCAATTTGCATCAAAAAGTTCTTTTTCTATGAGTTGTGTTAAAGTTTCATGGAGGTTGACTTGATATTGTTGATTGCCAAAATAACTAACTGGGTGTGAGGCACAACTATCTTCGTTATTTAAACTCGTTGACTTAAGCTCAAGCGGGCCTTGTATTTTAGATGATGTTATGTAAGAAGTTTTCGATACTGCGGTTCTGAAATCTCGGTCTATATCGTAAAAAGTTTTTAATAAATCTTTTTCTGAGGTGTTTAATGGCAAGATTTCGATTGTTGAAATAACCCCATTCTCTTGAGAAGTTGATGAGTTGTTTGTCGCCTTAACATTAAATTTAAAAGCTCTTTTATCTAATGGATTTGCTATTATCAAGTTTTTCGATGAAGTATCGCATTTTAGAATAGGTTGACCAAGGTGTAACCTTTCATTAGATGAAGTTTCCCATTGGCAAACAGGTTTGACATGGTGTTCTTTAGCAATTGTTTTGGCTTTTTCATAATTACACGTGTTGCATGAGTAGACTTCTATTAATTCTTGTGAGGCATGTATTTTGCCGGTAAACAAACTTAACCCTGATAGAAAAAAGGTTATTAACAATCCTTGTCGAGTCATAAATCCTTTCCTTTTTAGCTTGAATTTTTATCTACACTATTTAATAGAATTTACTAGGCTTTGTGACATGTCAAAACGTCAACACCAAACTCAGCCAGCACTTTAGTTAATGTGATAAGTGGCAGGCCTATCAATGTATTAGGATCATCGCCACTGAGCTTTTCAAATAAACAGATACCTAACCCTTCACTTTTAAAGCTGCCTGCACAGTTGTATGGCTGCTCTGCATCGCAATAAGCATTGATCTGCTCAAGTGTGAGTGTTTTAAATGTCACATCAAATGGCACTACTGTGGTAATTGCTTTATCGCTTTGTATATCAAAAACACTTAAACCCGTTAAAAAGGTCACTGTATGGCCACTAAATGATGATAGCTGCTTAATGGCATTCTCTTTAGTATGAGGTTTACCTAAAATTGTATCGTTGAATACCGCAACTTGATCTGAGCCAATTACCAAACCTTCACTATAATGTTGTTTGGCAACTCGGGCTTTTTGCTCGCTTAAACGAGCAACTAATTGCTCTGGTGTTTCAGCTGCGATAGGGGACTCATCAATATCTGGAGAAAAACTTTGAAAAGGTAAGTTAAACTTAGTTAATAATTGCTGTCTAAATGGTGAGCTTGACGCTAATATAAGTGTTGGTTTCATAATAAATTCTGGATGAAAATTGTATTTTGCCAAGGATAAGCCACAATGAATCCGAAAACAAAGCAGAAGATCGTTAAAAACCTACCAAAATTGGTTTTTTACTTTGACTAACTTACTAACTATCTATATGATGCAGCCCCTATGCAAAAGGTGAAAATTCCCATCACTCTTCATCCCAGCAAAGCAGCTCAACATCGTTTAACGTATGACGGTATTGTCCCGCTTGAAAAACTTTCTCGTTTAGAGCAAGTTGTGCAGGAGGAAGCAGGTGAAATAGCGGTAAAGATTCATTGCAAAATTGACGAGCAAGGTTTAGTGGTAATAAGTGGTAACTTATCAACACATGTAACTGTAACTTGCCAACGCTGTAATGGAGAATTAGGGTTGGATTTGGAACAAGACTTTGTGTATTCGCCAATTGGTTTGGATGCAGAGTCAGATCATCTACCTGAAGGTTACGATGAAGTAGAGCTGGACGAAAACGGTGAAATCAACGTATTTGAGTTAATCGAAGACGAACTGATTTTAGCTATTCCAATAGTGCCTACTCACAACGAAGCTTCATGCAGTTATTCATCAGAGCCTACTAGCTTTGGTAAATTAGCAGCAAAAGATGACAAACCAAATCCATTTGATATTTTGAAACAACTTAAGAAAGATTCTTAGGAGAAGACTAATGGCTGTACAAAAAAGCAAAAAGTCTCGTGCAAGACGCGGCATGCGCCGTTCACACGATGCGATCAGTGGTCCAACTTTAACTGTAGATCAAGTTTCTGGTGAGACTCACCGTCGTCACCACGTAACTGCTGACGGTTACTACAAAGGCGTTAAAGTAATTTCTAACTAAGAGATTGCTATATGCTGACCAATCTAACCATAGCGTTAGATATGATGGGGGGCGATTACGGCCCCCGTTCATCTATCCCCGCTGCCGTGCAAGCGGTAAATGCTAATACCAACTTAAGACTCATCTTATGTGGTAATCAGCAAGTTATTCTAAAAGAACTCGAAGCACTCGATTCTGTTTCACACCCTCGTTTAATTATTCGCCATTGTAGCGAAGTCGTCACAAATGCGTGTGAACCTGCTTCAGCTGTTCGTTCTAAAAAAGATTCATCAATGCGAGTTGCCCTCGATTTAGTTAAATCGGGTGAAGCGCAAGCGTGTGTAAGCTCTGGTAATACAGGCGCGTTATTTTTTATGGCGCATTATGTATTAAAGATGCTTCCAGGCGTTAAACGTCCTGCATTAATCTCTGCTGTTCCAACCGAACGTAAAAATCCTGTTTATTTACTTGATTTAGGCGCTAATGTGCATTGTGACGCACAAACCCTTTATCAATTTGGCATTATGGGTTCTGTGGTAGCAGGGCAGGCACTTGGGTGTGATAACCCAAGAGTTAGTTTATTGAATATTGGCTCTGAAGACATCAAAGGGCATGAAGGAATAAAACAAGCTGCACAGTTAATGCAGCAGTGTGAATATCTCAACTACACAGGTTACAGTGAAGGTAGTGATATTTTCAGCGGAAAAGCCGATGTTATTGTGTGCGAAGGATTTGTTGGTAATGTGGCATTAAAAACCTGTGAAGGTATTGCCAAACTGATCATGCATAAACTCACCAAAGCCTTACACAAACATTTCTTATACAAAAGTTTAGCGTTTTTATTGCGTCCAGTGATAAAAAAACTCTACAAGCGGGTGAACCCCGACCAGTATAACGGCGCAAGTCTGGTAGGATTGCGCGGTATTGTTGTTAAAAGCCATGGCAATGCCTCACCAAAGGCGTTTCATGCAGCTATTGATGAAGCCGCGCGGGAAGTCGAACGCCAACTCCCTGAAAAAATCGCTGCGATTTTTGAGCAAACACATCCAACAACAAAGTAGTGCAGCATATCTAAAACTTGTTATGCTGCCTGCTACAGAATATTTTTTTGTTTAATTATAAGAGCAAAGTATGGCACATAAAATTGCACTCGTATTTCCAGGTCAAGGCTCACAAACTGTGGGCATGTTATCTGAACTATTAGCTGATTCACAAATTGCTAAAGCAACATTCGCTGAAGCATCTGAAGCTCTTGGCTATGATCTAGCTGCACTTGTACTAAATGGTCCAGAAGAAGAATTAAATCAAACCCATCGTACACAACCAGCACTTCTTACTGCTAGTGTTGCTATTTACCGTCAATGGTTAGACGCAAACCCTGATGCCGATGTTGTTATGGCTGGTCACAGTTTAGGCGAGTATTCAGCATTAGTTTGTGCTGGCGTTGTAAGCTTAAGCGAAGCAGTTAAACTAGTAGAAAATCGTGGTTTATATATGCAAGAAGCAGTACCTGCGGGTGTTGGTTCTATGGCTGCAATCATCGGCTTAGGTGACGACGAAATCAAAGCAGCGTGTGAAGCATCAGCAAATGGTGAAGTTGTTTCACCAGTAAACTACAACTCACCAGGTCAGGTTGTAATTGCCGGCCACAAAGCGGCAGTTGAGCGTGCATCAGAAGCATGTAAAGAAGCAGGTGCTAAACGTGCTTTACCACTTGCAGTAAGCGTACCTTCTCACTGTGAACTAATGAAACCAGCCGCTGAAAAATTAGCTGCTGATTTAGCCGCTTTAACATTTAATACACCTAAGTGTGATGTAATCAACAACGTTGATGTAAAAGCTGAGCAATCAAGTGAAGCAATTAAAGATGCATTAGTACGCCAACTTTACAGCCCAGTACGCTGGACTGAAACTGTACAAGCATTAGTTGCACAAGGTATTACCCAAAGCTATGAGTTTGGCCCAGGTAAAGTATTAACGGGTCTTGCTAAACGAATTGATAAAGCAATGGTATGTGGTGCGGTTAATACGCAAGCTGCTATTGATGAAGCGAAATAAGTAGGAATAGAATGACAAATTTATTTTCTCTTGAGGGCAAGGTTGTCCTAATCACTGGTGCAAGCCGTGGTATTGGTAAAGCGATTGCAAATACGCTAGTTGCACAAGGTGCAAAAGTAGCGGGTACTGCAACAAGCGAATCAGGTGCTGCTAAAATCAGTGAATACCTAGGTGACAACGGTAAAGGTTATGCCCTTAACGTTACAGATCCTGAATCGATTGAGGCGACACTTGCTGCGATCAAGGCTGATTTAGGCGATATCGACGTATTAGTTAACAATGCGGGTATTACTCGCGATAACTTATTAATGCGTATGAAAGACGGTGAGTGGGATGACATCATCGACACTAACTTAAGCTCAATTTTCCGTTTATCTAAGGCTGTTTTACGCCCTATGATGAAAAAGAAAAATGGCCGTATCATTAATATCGGTTCTGTTGTGGGCACAATGGGTAATGCGGGTCAAGCTAACTACGCTGCAGCGAAAGCGGGTGTAATTGGTTTTACTAAGTCATTAGCACGCGAAGTGGCATCACGTGGTATCACAGTGAACGTTGTTGCACCGGGTTTTATCCAAACAGATATGACAGACGAGCTGACTGAAGACCAAAAAGCAGCTACGCTTGCAAATGTACCTGCAGGGCGTTTAGGTCAACCTGAAGAAATCGCTGCTGCGGTATGCTATTTAGCATCTGACGCTGCTGCGTATGTATCAGGCGAAACATTGCACGTAAATGGCGCGATGTACATGGTTTAATGAAAGTTAGCAAAAATTTGCTAGCGAAAGATTATCGAAAATTGTTGAAATTTTTATGATCTTGCTTTAAACATACTTGAATTCGCTATGAAAATAAGCGATAAATGAACAAATACTATTCGAGAGGTTTGACCAGATAAGTAATTATCAGCAAATCCTTGAATCACAGAATTATGCGGCGTAAACTACGCCGCAATCTGAAAATAACGCATTGGCGTTTTTAATAAAGGAAAGAAGAATGAGCGACATCCAAGAACGCGTAAAGAAAATTATCATTGAGCAACTAGGTGTTAAAGAAGAAGAAGTAAAACATGAAGCTTCTTTCGTTGACGACTTAGGTGCTGATTCACTTGACACTGTAGAACTAGTAATGGCTCTTGAAGAAGAGTTCGACACTGAGATCCCAGACGAAGAAGCTGAAAAGATCACTACAGTTCAAGCTGCAATCGATTACGTTACAGCTCACGCTGAGTAATTTTACGCATTTTGATTTTAAGGGCAGCATTAAGCTGCCCTTAGTCTATCTATAGAATGATACTAATAAATTTGGTATACACCCCACCTAAAATAATTTCCTTATTGGAGGCAACCCGTGGCTAAACGTCGAGTCGTCGTAACTGGCTTAGGAATGTTGACACCGCTAGGTAATGATGTTGAATCTACTTGGCAAGGTTTGTTAAACGGTAAAAGTGGTATTCAAACTATCACGCATTTCGATACCTCAAGTTTCGGCACCAAATTCGCAGGTTTGCTGAATGACTTTGATGCATCAGCTTACATGTCACCGAAAGATGCAAAGAAAATGGATTTGTTTATCCAATATGGCATTGCAGCGGGTGTACAAGCACTACAAGATTCTGGTCTAGAGATCACTGAAGAAAACGCCACTCGTGTTGGTGTAGCAGTGGGTTCTGGCATCGGTGGTTTAACTTTAATTGAAGAAAACCACATCAAACTGTTAAATAGCGGCCCGCGTAAGCTTTCTCCGTTTTACGTGCCTTCGACCATTATCAATATGATCTCTGGTCATTTATCGATTATGCACGGTTTACGTGGCCCTAATATTTCAATCGTTACAGCCTGTACTACAGGTCTACATAACATTGGTCATGCTGCGCGTATGATTGCATACGGCGATGCAGATGCAATGGTAGCCGGTGGTGCTGAAAAAGCATCAACACCAATTGGTATGGGTGGCTTTAATGCGGCACGTGCATTATCAACTCGTAACGACGACCCACAAGCAGCATCACGCCCTTGGGATAAAGACCGTGATGGTTTTGTTCTTGCTGATGGTGCTGGTGTTATCGTACTTGAAGAATATGAGCATGCTAAAGCACGTGGCGCGAAAATCTACGCTGAACTCGTTGGTTTTGGTATGAGTGGCGATGCCTATCACATGACATCTCCACCTGAAGACGGTGCAGGCGCAGCTCTAGCGATGGAAAATGCCCTAAACGATGCACAAGTTAATGCAGACCAAGTTGGTTACATTAATGCTCACGGTACATCGACGAATGCAGGCGATAAAGCCGAAACATCCGCTGTTAAAACTATTTTTGGCGATGCAGCGAAAGATGTGATGGTAAGTTCATCTAAATCAATGATGGGTCACTTGTTAGGTGCAGCAGGCTCGGTAGAGTCAATAATTACTATCTTGTCACTTGTTGACCAGAAAGTAAGCCCTACAATCAACCTTGATAACCCAGATGAAGGCTGTGATTTAGACTACGTACCGCACACTGCACGTGACGCTAAATTGGATTACGCACTATGTAATTCATTTGGTTTTGGTGGTACTAATGGCTCGTTGCTGTTTAAAAAGGTATAATTCTTTTTAACAACGGACTAAAAAGAAGAGCCCAGTTGTTTAACTGGGCTTTTTTGTATGAGTAAATTAAAACAAACAATAAAAATAATCACACCAGACACCACAATAAGCACGCAAGATCGTGGCTTAAATTATGGTGACGGCTTTTTTACCACTGCCTCGGTGGTGAATTCTGTCGTTGAGCACTGGGATTTACACAAAGCGCGTTTAGAAGAATGCGCGCAAAGACTATTTTTCCCCGAATTAGATTTAACCGCAATTATGCGTGAAGTTAACCACGCAATCAGTGATACACAAACCGGTATTTTAAAAATAGTTATCACCCGTGGTGCAGGTGGGCGTGGTTATGGCTTACCAGATACACCAAGTATCCAAGTGTTGATCAGTGTAATGCCTGCAGTTTCACACTATAAAAGTTGGCAACAGCAGGGTGTAAACCTAGCGGTCAGTGACGTGAAACTTGCACATCAACCTTTACTTGCAGGCTTAAAAACATTGAATCGTTTAGAGCAAGTGCTTATCAAAAAGCAAATGAGCAGCCTTGAATGTGATGACGTTGTTGTACTTGACTATGATAACAATGTGATTGAGTGCTCTGCTGCAAATTTATTTGCCATTAAAGACAGTCAAGTTATGTCACCTAAGTTAGACCGCTGCGGTATCACTGGGGTTTATCTCAGCGCTTTATGTGATAAGTTAGCCATTGAATTTAAAGCAATCCAACTAGATGAGCTTTTAGCTATGGATGCCGTATTTATGTGTAATAGTTTAATGGGCGTGGTTCCCGTTGCACGAATTGCTGATACACAGTTTGATATTGAATGCAGTAAAGCGCTATTAACGGCGCAGTTTGCCAAGGAGAGTGTGTGATAAAAGTCATTGTTAGCGTGCTGTTATTAGCATTGCTATGTTGTGGTATTGGCTATCAACAACTTCAATCAGCATTAAAAATGCCGTTAAAAGTTGAAAATAGTACTTTATTTAAAGTGGAGCGTGGCACCGGCTTTAATCAACTTTGCCAAGCATGGCAATCAAAGCAGTGGGTTGATAGCTGTTTTAAATTTCAGGTACTCGCTAAATTAGATCCTACGCTTACTGATCTAAAAGCGGGTCTTTATGAACTGGATACAAGCGCTGTGATTGATAATATTCGTCGTATCAATCAAGGTGCACAAGTGAGCTTTAGCTTCACAATTATTGAAGGTCAGCCACTTCGTGACGTTGTTGCTAATATTCAAAAACAAGCGCATTTAAGCCAAGACTTAGATACAGAAAATTTAGCGACGCAGATAAGTAACACGCAAGAGAATTTAGAAGGTTGGTTGTTCCCTGATACCTATCACTACCACAGCGAAGATAGGGCCAGCGGCTTATTAAAACGCGCATACAATAAAATGCAGCAGGAATTAGACGCTGCATGGCAAACTAGAGCGCCAGATTTAGTATTAAGTTCACCGTATGAAGCGTTAATACTGGCTTCTATCATCGAAAAAGAAACGGGCCTTGCCTCTGAGCGACCATTAATTTCTGCGGTATTTACCAATCGTTTAAAAACCAATATGCGCTTACAAACCGATCCAACGGTTATTTATGGTATTGGAGCTGATTTTGATGGTGATATAAAACGAAAAGATTTAACAACCTATACACCGTATAACACGTATAAGATAAAAGGCTTGCCGCCAACACCCATAGCCATGCCTTCAAAAGCAGCGATTTTGGCCGCGGTTAATCCACCTGAGTCTGAATATGTGTATTTTGTTGCGAAAGGGGATGGCAGCCATCAATTTTCTAAAACATTGCAAGAACATAATCGAGCGGTAAAGCAGTACCAATTAAACTAACAACCAGAATTGAGTCATATGACAGCGAAATTTATTGTGATTGAAGGCCTAGAAGGGGCCGGAAAATCAACGGCCATTGCCGTATGCCAAGCTTATTTAGAAAACAAGCAAGTCGATTTTATTAATGTACGTGAGCCTGGCGGTACTGCTATGGCTGAAGAGCTGCGTAATATCGTCAAACAGGCTCACCAAGAAACAGTGACCGGTGAAACAGAGCTGTTAATTATGTATGCAGCACGTTCGCAATTGGTTGCTAATGTTATTAATCCGGCACTTGAAAAGGGCACTTGGGTTTTAGGTGATCGCCATGATCTTTCATCACAAGCATATCAAGGTGGTGGTCGTGGTATTGAACAAACTAAACTCTCTTTTTTAGCTGATATGGTGCTAAATGGTTTAAAGCCTGATTTAACCATTTATTTAGACATTGACCCAGCTGTGGGTCTTGCTCGCGCAAAAGGACGTGGTGAACTTGATCGGATCGAACAAGAAGCATTAGGCTTTTTTGAGCGCACTCGCGCACGCTACCTTGAAATAGCTAACACTGATAGCAGTATCAAAACTGTGGATGCAAACCAAACAATGCCAGAAGTACATGCGGCAATCACAACCGTGCTTGATCACTTTTTTGCAGGTTTAAATTAATATGCCTTTGCCGTGGCTTGAAGGGCTTTATCAGCAACTTGCGCAAAGTTTTGCACAGCAACGCTTTCATCATGCCCAGCTATTTAATGGTGATAAAGGTGTTGGCAAGCAACGTTTAGTCGATTCGCTCGCTGATGGGCTACTTTGTGCGTCACCTGTAAACTTAAAAGCCTGTGGCAATTGTAAAAGCTGCCAACTAAATCAAGCGGGTACTCATCCTGATAAACGCGTTGTAAAGGTAGAAGGCCAAACAATAGGCGTTGATGAAATTCGGGAGATCAGTGATTTTATAAACCATTCAGCAGCGCAAAATGGTAACAAAGTAGTGGTGCTTGAACAGTGTCATAAAATGACCACTGCAGCGGCTAATGCTTTATTAAAAACCCTTGAAGAGCCAAATTTGCGCCGTTATTTATTGTTAACGTGCGAACAAACAGCATTATTACCTGCAACAATTTTAAGTCGCTGTGCGGTACACGAAATAAAGGTTAACCCAGAATATACAACACAATGGTTAGCATCACTGAACATTGCTAATTATTCATGGTTAGAGTTGTTCGCTCGACAGCCACTGCTTGTTCAGCAGTGGCAAAATGACAATAAACTTGAAGCTATTGATTCACTCTTTAAATTTGCAACTAAGCTAAAAGACAGCCATAATTTCAGTGCGTTAGTCGACATCCTTAATAAAGATCATAGCTTGGTTAATGTATTTGCCTTGTTTTTAACAGAGCATCTTAAAACGCAATTAGTATTAGGAATGGACTTTTTCAATTATCAAAAAGCACAATCTGCTATTTCAGAGTTTCTTTATAACAGCTCGCATGTGCTTGGCTTAAATATGGATCTAGCCATTTCACAATTAGCGTTTACTTTACGTGAAAGTCAAAATTAGGATATATCCGTGCAAGAATTATTAGTAGATATCGAAGACTTAGAAGAATTATACCGCTGTTACATGCCTTATCTAAAAAATGGTGGGTTATTTGTTCGCACTAATATGCGCTTTGAAATGGGTCATTCATTGGCTTTAAAAGTCACATTACCCGATGCACTAGAGGATGATGTAGTAACGGGTAAAGTTGCTTGGATCACACCACAAGGTGCGCAAAGCTCAAACCCGCCAGGTATTGGTGTGAATTTTATCGATGATAAAACCAATTTAAATGCCAAAATCGAAAAACTACTCGGTACTATGTTAAACTCAGGCAATCCGACCTATACCATGTAATAAAAGTAGTACCATGATTGTAGATTCTCATTGTCATTTAGATCGTTTAGATTTTGATAAACTCGACTTAGACTTAGACCAAGTTTTAGATAATGCTCGCGCTAAAAAGGTTGAACACTTTTTATGTGTCAGTGTAACTTTAGATCAATTCCCATCAATGCTGGATAAAATTAAGAACTATCCAGATGTTTCAGCATCATGTGGTGTGCATCCACTCGATCAAAAAGACGCACTCGATAAGCAAAAGCTAATTTCACTTGCAAGCCACGACAAAGTGGTGGCAATTGGCGAAACGGGTCTTGATTACTATTACTCAAAAGACACCCATATTGTTCAGCAAGAAAGCTTTGTGGGTCATATCGACGTTGCCAATGAGCTAAATAAGCCGCTTATTATTCATACACGAGACGCTAGAGAAGACACCATTAACTTAATGCGCGCCCACAATGCTGAGAATTGTGGTGGTGTATTACATTGCTTTACAGAAAACTGGGATATGGCCAAAAAAGCCATTGATATGGGCTTTTATATTTCGATTTCGGGCATTGTTACGTTTAAAAATGCTGTAGAGTTAAAAGACGTTGTTAAGCAAATTCCGCTAGATCGCTTATTGATCGAAACAGATTCACCGTATTTAGCGCCTGTTCCATATCGTGGTAAAACAAATCAACCAGCCTATGTTGAAGATGTGGCTTACTACATCGCTGAGTTAAAAGGGCTTACTTTTAATGAGTTAGCTGAAGCAACAACTAACAACTTTTATTCGTTGTTTAATCAAGCTAAAAGGGCGTAATAGTGGACGGCGTATCGAACTTACCTCAGTTAGTAATGGGGCCAATGGTACGCCGAGCAGATTCAGAGCGAGTGTGCTTTCAATTTGTTACAACTAGACCTTGCCACTACCGAATAGAGTTTAGCGGTGTTGAAACATTCTCTAGCTTAGAATCAATCCAGTTAGGGCAACACCTTTACTTAAATTTCATAAATGTCATACCAGTCAGTGGCCAGTTTGCAGTTGATTCACTGATCTATTATTCGTTACATGATGAAGAAAAAAGCCTTGATTTATCGTCTTATTGCTATGAACGTGCAGAATCTCCTGCATTTGTGATCCCAAATCGACTCGATAGAATTCTGCATGGTTCGTGTCGTAACCCTCATCACCCTGCAAAAGATAGCCTTGTAGCTGCAGATAATTGGCAAAATGATCAGCGCCAGTCACTTAATGCAGGTGCTGACCTATTATTGTTATCTGGCGACCAAATATATGCGGATGATGTCGCAGGGCCTATGCTGCTCGCGATTGAAAAAGTGATTAGCTTGTTTGGTGTGTTTTCAGAGCCAGCGCTTGATTTAGATTTACCTGCTGGGTTTGATCAGCAACTTTATCAGCGCCATTTACACTTACCCAAAGTACCTTGGCAGAAACGGAGTAAATTTGGTGTTGGTTATTGGCTTAAAAAAGATGAGCCGCACTTCTCAAGCTTAAAAGCTGAAAACCACTTAATCCATTTTCAAGAATTTATAGCGCTTTATTTATTAAACTTCAGCGCGGTTACTTGGCAGCTAATTGAGTTCGAATCAATTGAATGCCCAGCATTAGCCCCTAAATACGCTAATTTATTTAAACTTGAAAAAGACGCACTGCTTGGCTTTGCAAAGGGTCTTCAGAGTGTTGAAAGGTTATTTGCCAATGTATCGACATTAATGATGTTTGACGATCATGATGTCACCGATGATTGGAACCTAACCGCAGGCTGGGAGCAAGCTATTTATCAGCACCCAGCTAGCCGTCGTATTGTAAATAATGGCCTGATTAGTTATTGGTTAATGCAAGGAATTGGTAATGATGCAGGTGATAACTCGCTGTCTTTATTAGCCAGTTTTAAACAAAGTCTGCAGCAACAGAGCTGGCAGTTTCAAGACTTTGATAAGCTAATACTCAATTTTAATCATTGGCATTACGAGCTTAATACCATTCCAAAGGTTGTAGTACTCGATACCCGAACGCATCGCTGGCGCAATGAACAAAACTTCAATGAACCATCTGGTTTACTTGATTGGGAAAGGCTCACTGAATTAGAAGAAAGCTTATTGTCTCACGATAAAGTGATTATTGTATCTCCAGCACCGGTGTTTGGTGTTAAATCGATTGAAGCAATCCAAGCTATTTTTAATTTTTGCGGGCAGCCATTGTTGGTTGATGTTGAAAACTGGATGGCCCATGAAGGTTCTGCTAAAAAACTGCTAGATACTTTTCGCCGTGAAGATACGCCAAAAGAAACCTTGATCCTCTCTGGTGATGTTCATTATTCATTTTGTTTTTCAGTTCAAAAGCGCTTTGGTAAACATAAAAACCGAATTTGGCAATTGACTGCCAGTGGCATTAAAAATGAGTTCCCACGCAAACTTATTAATGTACTCGATAAACTCGACTCAATTTTATATGCCCCGAAAAGCCCACTTAACTTTTTCACTAAACGTTGGCAAATGGAAGTTGATAAACATCAAACCAAAGGCGAAGGACAAAAGTATTTGGTCAGTAATGCGGCTATCAGCTTAATTGAGCTCAATGACGGTTTACTTGCTAAATATGAACTTATTCACGCTGATAACCAAATAACTGAATTCGATTTAAACGATAATTAATCGAATACATTAGAATAAAAAAACGCCCAGAACGAATCCGCATTGTTCTGGGCTTAGGGGGTGGCTCGTGTGAGCCTGCGCTAACTATAAAAAAAACACCTTCTAAATTCAGTAGGGAGAAGTAGAAAGTACTTTTAAGTGTAGTTAATCAACAGGAAATTGCACGGTAAATGTACAAATTTTATACTGGTTTAAAATCAGTCTGTTACAGCTTTTTACCTAAATTAGCGCCTTATTTATACAGTCTTTATGCGCAACTTATACCCAAGTTATCAACTGGGCATTTTGGACCAAATCACGAGGTAATGAGTTCTTAATTTTATTCTTTTGCCACTTACCTAGGCCTACCGGACAACCACATAACATTAAAACTACTTCACCATTATCTTGCGTTGGTTTTTCGAGCCTAATATCTTTACCGTTAAAGTAATCGTTTGCTTGGCAAGCAGACATCTCAAAGGTATTTTTATCGCAATCTTGGCCAAAGACAGTGGCAAACTCGTGAGTTAAGCGAACACCGCCTTTGTGGATCACACCAAGTTGAATACCTAAACGTGAGTATTTAATTTTATCATGCAGTTCATCAAAGCCATCAGGAAACAACCAAAGCTCTTTATCACGTTGCATTAAGGTGCCTTGAAGTGATTTTAGACCGAACTGTTTTTTAATTGTTTGCATAAACGCTTGGCTTTGCTTTTTATCAAATTCAGCAAACGGAAATGCGCCTTTTTTAACTTTTTGATTTGGGTTATCGCTTGATGCTACTTTCTTAAATTTAGCGATGAAGAAACCTTCACTGTCGTAAGTTTGCGGCCAAACATGTAAATAACCTTCACTGGTTGTCGCTTTGTCTGCGCCATCAAACAGGCTGTCGAGCGGTTGTACTTCGATGCAATCAGGGAACTCTGCTAATAGATACTCACACACTTGTTGGTTTTCAAGGGGTGTTAAAGTACAGGTCGAATAGACTAATGTGCCGCCTGGTTTTAAGGCATAAAAGGCACTTTTGATAAGGGCTTTTTGCACAGCAGCAATATCAATATTAGATTCGATTGACCAATTTTTTAGGGCGTCTGAATCTTTACGAACCGTGCCTTCACCTGAACACGGGGCATCTAGCAAAATGTTGTCGAAGCACTCATACATGTAATCCCCGAATATCACACCGTCAAAATGTGATAATGCACAATTACCCACACCCATACGTTTGAGGGTTGCAGCCAATACTTTTAAGCGTGACGATGACAACTCATTGGCCACTAACACGCCACTATTATCCATCATGGCGGCGATTTGTGATGTTTTTGAACCTGGTGCCGATGCCATATCAAGTACCGCGTCGCTTTGCTTAACTTCGGCTCTCAGTGCTACCGGCGGTAACATTGAGCTGGCTTCTTGCACATACATAGCACCACTTAAATGTAAATCGGTATTACCGATTGCAAGGGCGGCTTCTTCGTCGCTTGGTCGTGTTAGCCAGAACCCTTCTTCGCACCATGGAATTGCTGTTAACTCCCATCCTTTTTTGGCACATTGACGCTGAAATTCATCGACTGACATTTTTAATGTATTTACGCGAACAGATCGTCTTAGTGGGCGGCGACAGGCTGCAATAAAGTCGTCTAATGATAAATGTTCAGGAAGGTAGCTTTTTACATCATCAATAAATGAGTCAGGAATATATGTATTAGCGTCCACTAAATGGCTCTCACATCACGTAATAATAGCTGGATCATACCATTTATAGCGCTATCAGGGGATATTTTTAGCTTTTTAAGAGCGATATTGAAGTGTCGACATATTGCTAATATAAATGTTCTTTATAGCCATTATTTTTGATAAATATCAATTTATGTCGACATTTTGCTGGTTTTTTAGCCTATTTTTCAGATCTCAAGGTTGACAGTTTCAATGTTAGGGCGCATAGTGAACTCATAAATTGTCGACAATCTTAATTTAGTACTTTGATAGACCTATTATGACAGAGCAAAAAGCCAACGATAACTACAACGATATCACGATAACAACAGCCTCAGACCAAGTGTTTGTCGACATGCGTCGTGAAATTGTCCAAGGCACCATCGAGCAGGGTAGCAAAATTTCTGAGCCAGAACTTGCTAAACGCTATGGTGTAAGCCGTGCCACCTTACGTGAGGCACTAAATCGTTTAGAGAGCTGTTATTTGGTAGAGCGTAAAGCGAATGTCGGTTGTCGTGTTGTTGCGCTAACCGCCGAGCGTTTAATCGAAGTCTATCAGGTTCGTAGTGCCTTAGAAGGGCTGGCTTGTCGGTTAGCTGCCGACAACATGGAACCTGAAGAAGTACAGGGTTTAAAACAGTTATTGAATCAGCACTTACAAACACAGCGTGTAAAAGAAGGTGAATCATACTACCAAGAAGCGGGCGACCTTGATTTTCATTATCGCATTATTAAAGGGTCGAAAAACGCACACTTAATTCATCTGTTATGTAATGAGTTGTACCAGTTAATTCGTATGTACCGTGTACAAATGGGGATGGTTGGGCCACGTGTATCAAAAGCGTTTGATGAACACTTGGCTATTATTAATGCCATTGAAAACCATGACGGTGAATTAGCCGAAATGCTTATGAAACGCCATATTAGTGCGTCTCAGGCAAATATTCAGACGAAGTTTGACTTACTCGCAGCAAAAAAATCAGTAGCGCCGTAGTTAAACAGTCACAATTTAGATTTAAAAAATAGAGTTAGCCAAAGAGCTGAAACCGTTCAAAGATAGGAGTTATCCAATGTCAGCAGGATTAAAATTCAAACAGGCAATCGCCAACAACAAGCCATTGCAAGTGGTTGGCACTGTCAACGCGTACTGCGCAATGATGGCAGAAAAAACAGGCCACCAAGCACTTTACCTCTCAGGTGCGGGTGTTGCTAACGCATCATACGGCATGCCAGATTTAGGTATGACTAGCCTTGATAACGTACTTGAAGATATTCGTCGAATCACCAGCGCTACCGACTTACCGCTTCTTGTTGATGCTGACACAGGTTGGGGCGGCGCTTTTAATATTGCTCGTACCGTTAAAGAAATGACCAAAGCAGGTGCAGCGGGCTTCCATATTGAAGACCAAGTAGCACAAAAACGTTGTGGTCACCGTCCTAATAAAGAGATCGTGTCTAAAGATGAAATGGTTGACCGTATTAAAGCTGCGGTTGATGCCAAAACAGACAGTGATTTTTATATTATGGCGCGTACTGATGCATTCCAAAAAGAAGGCTTAAATGCCGCGATTGACCGCGCAGCAGCGTGTGTTGAAGCTGGTGCAGACGCCATCTTTGCAGAAGCGGTACATGATTTAGCAGATTACCAAGCGTTTGCTAAGGCGTTAAATGTGCCAATTCTCGCGAATATCACTGAATTTGGTCAAACGCCACTTTATACAAAAGAGCAATTGAGCGAAGTGGGTGTTGAAATTGTACTTTATCCACTTAGTGCATTTAGAGCGATGAACAAAGCAGCACTTAATGTGTATTCATCTATTCTTAGCGAAGGCTCGCAACAAAGCCAAGTAGACAATATGCAAACACGTGCGGAATTATATGAGTTTTTAGATTATCACTCATATGAAAACACACTCGATAACCTTTTCTCAGCTAAAAAATCATAACGACAACATTTAAGGAGAACACTCATGGTAGATAAAGCATTAGGCGGCGCAGGTTTACGTGGTCAAGTAGCAGGTGAGACAGCACTGTGTACAGTAGGTAAATCAGGTTCAGGTTTAACTTATTGTGGTTATGATATTAGTGAATTAGCAGATAAAGCACAGTTTGAAGAAGTGTCTTTTTTACTGTCGCGCGGTGAATTACCAACAGAGTCTGAGCTGACTGAATATAAAGCAAAGCTAAAATCACTTCGTGGTTTACCTGACGCACTAAAAACTGTGCTTGAGAACATTCCTAAAGACGCGCACCCAATGGATGTAATGCGTACGGGTTGTTCAATGCTAGGTAACCTAGAAATGGAGCAAGACTTCTCAGAGGCGAATGATGCGATTGATCGCCTAGTTGCCGTATTCCCAAGCATTATTTGTTACTGGTATCGTTTTAGCCATGACGGCGTTCGTATTGAAACTGAAACAGATGATGATTCGGTAGGTGCACACTTCTTACGTTTGTTACATGACGAAGCACCATCTGCATTATTCGAGCAAGTAATGAATGTGTCTTTAATTCTTTATGCTGAGCATGAGTTTAATGCATCAACATTCACTGCGCGTGTGTGTGCATCAACATTGTCTGATATTCACTCTTGTGTTACGGGTGCGATTGGTAGCTTACGTGGTCCATTACATGGTGGTGCGAACGAAGCGGCTATGGATATGATTGAAGGCTTTACTAGTGCAGACCAAGCTGAAGATGCGCTGATGGGTATGCTTGAGCGTAAAGACAAGATCATGGGCTTTGGTCATGCTATTTACCGTGAATCAGATCCACGTAACGTGATCATCAAAAAATGGTCAGAAAAGCTGGCTGCAGAAGTGGGTGACGATGTTCTATATCCTGTATCTGTTCGATGTGAAGAAGTTATGTGGCGTGAAAAGAAATTATTCTGTAATGCTGATTTCTTCCATGCATCTGCGTATCACTTCATGGGTATCCCAACTAAGTTATTTACGCCAATTTTCGTGATGAGCCGTGTAACAGGTTGGACAGCACACGTGAAAGAGCAACGTGCTAATAACCGTATTATTCGCCCAAGTGCCGATTATACTGGCCCAGAAGCGCGTAGCTACACGCCAATTTCTGAGCGTTAATCGTTAATTAAATCAGTGATAGGGGTGGCTTGGCTACCCCTTTATGAAGGGGCGAAATAAATACAAAAACAATCAGCCCACCTTTGTTCACCGTCACCAAGTACAAGTAGAATCATCATGAATACAAATTTTAGAAAACCATTAGCAGGCACCGGCGTCGATTACTTTGATACTCGCGCTGCTGTTGATGCAATTAAACCGGGCAGCTATGCCACACTTCCTTATACATCGCGAGTACTTGCCGAAAACTTAGTTCGTCGTTGTGACCCTGAAATGCTAAATGATGCACTGTCGCAATTGATTAACCGCAAGCGTGATTTAGATTTTCCATGGTTTCCTGCGCGCGTTGTGTGTCACGACATCTTAGGTCAAACAGCGTTAGTTGATTTAGCAGGCCTGCGTGATGCCATAGCTGCAAAAGGCGGCGATCCTGCAAAAGTAAACCCTGTGGTACCGACACAGTTAATTGTTGACCATTCATTAGCGGTTGAACACGCAGGTTTTGAACCTGACGCATTTGAAAAAAACCGTGCTATTGAAGACCGTCGTAACGATGACCGATTCCACTTTATTAATTGGACGAAAACAGCATTTAAAAATATTGATGTGATCCCGCCGGGTAACGGCATTATGCATCAAATCAATTTAGAGAAAATGTCACCTGTGATCCAAAAACGTGACGGCGTGGCATTCCCAGATACATTAGTTGGTACAGATAGCCACACACCTATGGTCGATGCATTAGGTGTTATTGCAGTCGGTGTAGGTGGTCTTGAAGCTGAAAGCGTGATGCTTGGCCGTGCATCTTACATGCGTTTACCTGACATTGTGGGTGTTGAACTCAAAGGCAAGCCACAACCGGGTATTACTGCAACCGACATTGTATTAGCGATCACCGAATTTTTACGTAATGAAAGAGTTGTGTCGACCTACCTTGAATTTTATGGTGAAGGTGCTGATGCACTTACCTTAGGCGATAGAGCAACTATTTCTAATATGACGCCAGAGTTTGGCGCAACAGCTGCGATGTTTTACATTGATGACAACACGCTTGATTATCTACGTTTAACAGGCCGTGAAGAAGAGCAAGTTAAACTCGTCGAAACTTACGCAAAAGAAACTGGCCTTTGGAGTGATAGCCTTAAAACGGCAGAATATGAGCGTGTGTTAACCTTTGATCTATCATCAGTTGGTCGCAATATTGCGGGCCCTTCAAATCCACATCGCCGTGTTGCAACAAGCGAACTTGATAAAGCGGGTATCACTGGCGTTGTTGAGAATGAAGAAGGCTTAATGCCAGATGGTGCCTGTATCATTGCTGCAATCACAAGTTGTACGAATACTAGTAATCCACGCAATGTTATTGCCGCAGGTTTACTTGCGCGTAATGCTAACGCTAAAGGGTTAACTCGTAAGCCATGGGTTAAAACATCACTGGCACCGGGTTCTAAAGCGGTTAAGTCTTACTTAGAAGAAGCAAATTTATTACCTGAGCTTGAACAACTAGGTTTTGGTATTGTTGCCTTTGCATGTACAACCTGTAACGGGATGAGTGGTGCGCTTGACCCAAAAATTCAGCAAGAAGTGATTGACCGCGACTTATACGCAACTGCTGTGCTTTCGGGTAACCGTAACTTCGATGGCCGTATTCACCCTTATGCTAAACAAGCATTCTTAGCTTCACCGCCACTGGTTGTTGCTTATGCTATCGCCGGTACTATTCGTTTTGATATCGAAAAAGATGTATTAGGGCATGATCAACAAGGCAACGAAATTCGCCTTATGGATTTATGGCCATCAGATGAAGAAATTGATGCAGTGATCAAACAAAGTGTTAAACCTGAACAATTTAAAAAGGTTTACGAGCCAATGTTTGACTTAAGTGTAGATTACGGTGAAGACAACGATCCACTTTACCAATGGCGTCCACAAAGTACTTATATTCGCCGTCCTCCTTATTGGGAAGGCGCATTAGCGGGTGAACGCTCTCTGAGTGATATGCGTGCATTAGCTGTGTTGGGCGACAACATCACTACTGATCACTTATCACCTTCGAATGCGATTTTAGCGTCAAGTGCTGCTGGTGAATACCTGGCTAAAATGGGTCTCCCAGAAGAAGATTTTAACTCCTATGCTACTCACCGAGGTGACCATTTAACAGCACAGCGTGCTACATTCGCTAACCCTAAGTTATTGAATGAAATGGTTAAAGAAAATGGTGAAGTGAAGCAAGGTTCATATGCTCGCATTGAACCAGAAGGCAAAGTGACGCGTATGTGGGAAGCTATCGAAACCTACATGGAGCGCAAACAACCGCTTATCATTGTAGCTGGTGCTGATTATGGTCAAGGTTCGTCACGTGACTGGGCTGCAAAAGGTGTTCGCCTAGCTGGTGTTCAAGTGATTGCAGCAGAAGGCTTTGAGCGTATTCACCGCACTAACTTAATTGGTATGGGTGTATTACCGCTTGAGTTTAAAGCAGGTACTACGCGAACTACGCTAGGTATTGATGGTAGTGAGAGTTTTAGTGTCAAAGGTGAGCCAACACCAGGTGCAACACTGACACTAGTAATTACCCGTGCCAATGGTGAAATCGTTGAAGTACCAATGACGTGTCGTTTAGATACCGCTGAAGAAGTGTCAATTTATTCAGCGGGTGGTGTACTGCAACGTTTCGCGCAAGATTTTTTAGAATCTGAGGAGCACTAAGCGATGGCGTTTAAACCACAAATTAAGGTGCCAGCGACCTATATGCGTGGCGGCACCAGTAAAGGGGTTTTCTTTAACTTAACTGACTTACCTGAGCCTGCCCAAGTGGCAGGTGAGGCGCGCGATAACCTGTTGTTACGTGTGATTGGTAGCCCCGATCCTTACCAAAAACAAACTGATGGTATGGGCGGTGCAACCTCAAGTACCAGTAAGACGGTAATATTATCAAAAAGCGCGAAACCTGATCACGATGTTGATTATCTATTTGGTCAAGTAGCTATCGATAAAGCGTTTGTTGATTGGAGTGGTAACTGCGGAAATTTAACTTCTGCAGTCGGAGCCTTTGCTGTGTCGAACGGCCTTGTTGATGCCAGCAAAATTCCAGACAACGGCGTTGTCGAAGTTAAAGTTTGGCAAGTCAATATTAGTAAAACCATTATAGTACATGTGCCAATTACTAACGGCGAAGTGCAAGAAACCGGTGATTTTGAGCTTGATGGCGTGACCTTTCCAGCCGCTGAAGTAAAACTTGAATTTATGGACCCTGCAGATGGCGAAGGGGCCTTATTCCCAACAGGTAACTTAGTCGATGAGCTAGAAGTGCCGGGTATTGGTATGTTGTCTGCAACGATGATCAATGCGGGTATTCCTACAGTTTTCATTAACGCCAGTGAAGTTGGCTATGATGGCACAGAGCTGCAAGAAGCCATTAACGGTGATGCATCGGCACTTGAAAAATTAGAAACAATTCGAGCCTACGGGGCGTTGAAAATGGGGCTAATTTCTCATATTGATGAAGCAAAGGCACGCCAACATACGCCAAAAGTGGCTTGGGTAGCACCTGCTAAAACGTATCACGCATCAAGCGGTAAAGTTGTAAATGAAACCGATATTGATTTAGTGGTACGTGCTATGTCGATGGGTAAATTGCACCATGCTATGATGGGCACGGCTGCGGTAGCAATAGGTACTGCAGCTGCCATACCTGGAACTTTAGTAAATCTTGCGGCAGGCGGTGGTGAGCGACAAGAGGTAAACTTTGGTCATCCTTCTGGCACTTTAAAAGTCGGCGCTGCTGCAACACTTGTTGATGGCAATTGGCAAGTCACTAAAGCAAGTATGAGCCGAAGTGCGCGTGTGTTGATGGAAGGTTGGGTTAGAGTGCCCGAGTAGTACTCAATCGCGTACTGATATTATCAAAATAAAGCGGCGGTTACGCCGCTTTGTCTGATCCGTAGCACTGTTGTTTCATTCCTTCAATATATTCATCAAACTTGCCGCTTTGTTGCATCAGTTCAATTTCATCATTTAAATCTTGTAAAACTTTTTGCCAGTGCGGCGTTGATTTACTAATAGAATAATAAAGCGGTTTGTATTCAAGCTTTGGTTCTAGCGCGACCAGTGATTCTAAAATTTGTCGTTTGCCGCTAATTGATAATTCAGACTTATAAACACTGGCTTTAAGAACTTCAAGGTCCGCCACAATCAGACTTACTCGATTACTTAGTAAAAGATGGATTAACTGGTATTCATTATTTGCGACGATTGTATCGATTTCTTTATTATCAATCATAGCATCGAGTTTTTTGGTATTTTTATAAGAGCGGACTACACCAATAGGTAAATTCTCAACTGATTTTAAATCACCATTGAAAGGGATTTGATTTCCTTTTAACGCCACGAATGATAGATCTCCACCAGGTATTTCATGACTTAAAGCAAGTAAATTGTTGCGAGTTTTACTAAGAAAATTATCTGATACAACATCATCTTCAATGAAGTACTCAGGAAAAAGAATATCAGCGCGACCTAATTCAGCTTCTCTTACGGCACGCGCCCATGGGTAGAAACCAATGTGTATGCCATAACCTTTTTCAAGAAGTGAGCTGACAGTAAATTGATAGAGCCAGCCCTTGTTACACAAGTTTTCGTCAATATAAGGAGGCCAATCTAAAGTGACGAGCTTTAAAACATGTTTGGCACTTAGGTTATAACCGTATCCGCCGTTGAAACGCACCGCTTCTTCAGTGACGATTTCACCATTTTTTTCAAAACTAACAGGTGTTAGACCCGCAAGGGCTTGATATGAGGCGAATAAAAAGAGCACTGTTAATAGTTTCATAAATTATCTAAGTTTTTATTATTTATCTAAAGCTTAGCCTTTTGTCGTAAATATACAACCTAGTAACTGTAACAATATCTAACGTACTTGCTGAGCTTTCTTTATAACTATAGTTGCCTTGCTAATTTTGGCGTGCTAGGTTTCATCAAGTGTAGCGCAGCGTTGCACCGCTTTGAGGACGACCTTAAAGTTGTAATTTAAATTCGGGGACGACCCCATAAAGAGGTCGACCATGAATTGGATCCTACTTATTGCTGCTGGCTTACTTGAAGTCGCTTGGGCTTATGGCTTAAAACAATCAGACGGTTTTACAAAACCCCTCATTTCATACTTTACAATCTTAACCATGGCTGCCAGCTTTTATTGCTTAAGTGTGGCGCTCAAATCATTACCACTTAGTTTGGCGTATGCGGTTTGGGTTGGTATCGGCGTTATTGGCTCAGCAATAATAGGCATGACACTATTAGCTGAAGGCGTGAGTCTATTAAAAATAGCCAGCTTACTACTGATTGCTCTTGGTATTATTGGTTTGAAACTCGCTAATTAATATAGTTTTTACTGCTCCTACTCAGTTTCATAACGCTAATTAAGGGTATGAGACTGAGAGCAAACGATTGAAGCAGTCGTGCGCTAAACAACTGAACTACATATTTTAAATTTGGAAAATTAAGAATTGGTACGACCGAGTGGATTCGAACTACCGATTTTGGCGTGGGTCATAGAGAGCGGTAGTGCTCTAACCAACTTAGCTAAGGAATATTTTAAATTTGGAAAATTAAGTATTGGTATGACCGAGTGGATTCGAACCACAGACTTTTGGCGTGGGTCATAGAGAGTGGTAGTGCTCTAACTAACTGAGTAAATCTTTTTAGATTAGTGTATTTATTAATATAAGTTGTAGGAATTACAAAGTAGCAATAAAGATATAATTGGTACGACCGAGTGGATTCGAACCACCGATTTTGGCGTGGGTCATAGAGAGCGGTAGTGCTCTAACCAACTGAGTTTCAACTGTATAATATTGATTTTAGGATAATAAAATTATGAGGAATTTGAATGAATTGGTACGACCGAGTGGATTCGAACCACTGATTTTGGCGTGGGTCATAGAGAGCGGTAGTGCTCTAACCAACTGAGCTACAAATATTTTAAATTTGGAACATTAAGAATTGGTACGACCGAGTGGATTCGAACCACCGATTTTGGCGTGGGTCATTGAGAGTGTTAGTGCTCTAACCAACTGAGCTACGGTCGTACAGGCATTTAATTCTGAAGTAGATTAAATGTTTTGGTACGACCGACTGGATTCGAACCACTGATTTTGGCGTGAGTCATAGAGAGAGGTAGTGCTCTAACCAACTGAGCTACAGATGTTTTAAATTTGGAACATTAAGAATTGGTACGACCGAGTGGATTCGAACCACCGACCTCTACCATGTCAAGGTAGCGCTCTAACCAACTGAGCTACGGTCGTACTGGGATGTTAAAATCAAGATTGGTACAACCGAGTGGATTCGAACCACCGACCCCTACCATGTCAAGACGTGTTCTATTTAACTTATGCTGATACATGTAGAGCCTATATTCTTTATAATTCAACATTTTATGATCTATTGCTGCTTTCTAATTTGTGTATTTTTGTGTGTTTTTTATGTAATTGCATTTGAAAAAGGCGCAGTTTAGGCACAAACTTAAAATGTCATTATTACCACTATTGTGTTGAAGTCTATGTTACCCACTAAGTATGAAAAAGAGTATGCGAAGATAAATTCAATTTTCTGCACGGCAAGATTTGAACAAGTAGCACTTGATAATGTTCTGCTTGATAGAACCATCAAGAAAATCATTTCAGAAGTTAACTTAGTTAGTTTCCTTAAGGGAAATAATGATGATAGTTTTGATGAGTTAGAGTCATTGTTAATTGACGCATATCAAGCCCCAATTCTGTGCTACGAAATTGATGGTAAATATTTTGCCTTTTCGGGTGTATTTACATATATGAAGTCTCAACGTTTAAGAGTAAGTAATGTTAACGCAACTATCCCTTGCTTGATTGTATCCTCTAGACCAAAACCCGAACAGCGTAAGTTAATTTTTTTGAATGACGTGCTTAGAATAATGCTAAAGCAGTACTTCAATGTGAGTGGTGACTCTATCTCAAAGTTGTTAAATTGCCTTTTTCTTAGTGAGGAGAATATTTTTAAAACTGAACATTGGCAAATGCTTTTTCCTAAAATAAAAACAAAAACTGAGTTTTGTAAATGGCTAAAAATCAGTAATAAAGTTATAAAGTTATGAGTTATTTACGAAGAGAGTTAATTACCCATTTAGTCGATGGATGCAAAAATACAGGCTTTCAGATAGATAAAGAAGATATCAAAAATGACTTTGATGAGTTTTTATTGAAAATTAAAGCACCAGTTGATGATTTAAGGGGGTTATATTGGGTTTTTGATTTCATAAGAATTGTACGTGATACATCAAAAACTGCTTATAAAACGTTGTTACACCAAATTGCACTTAAAAAATATATCTTTGATCTTTTTATCGAGTATGAAATTAAACTTTCAAAAGAAAACAATACTAATTACAGGGAGAAAACATTTAAAAAAGGATGGTGTGCTGCTTATCCGTTATATGTTTTTTTAATTAAATCGCATGATTATAAGCATGAACCTAGGGCACTAGATTTCATTGTTCACTTTATAAAACATTACTATGTTGTTGAGGAAAGCCTGATCAGTAGCGAGCTAGCAACAAAGACATTCACAAGGGAATATGAAGTCTGCTCTAAATTCAGACTTCTGATGTTAAATAGAAATACAGATTTTTACCCTGATCAAATTATTTTAGACTTAGCTGATCCTAGTTCAAAAGTTGTTAGTAAGCTGAAGAGATACATAGAGACTGATGATGAAAATAAAACTAACAAAGGTTATCTTAATTGCTTAATTCATTTCTATAATGATAGTTGGCAACCGGCAAGGTCATATAATCGTTCAGGTAGAACAGGTGATTTAAGATTTAAACGTTACAACAAACCTAAATATGAAAATTTGCTCGCTAATGACAGTATTAAAGTATTGAAGCCAGATAAGGAGTTTTTACCTGATGGGAATGGGGTCTTAGATGATGATTTGTTTGAGCAAATGCCTTATGTATTAATTGATGAGTTTGAAGAAGAGAATAAACTAGAAATTAAAAGTGTAGATAAAGTTTTTAGTAAAGATACGCGAGTAAAAAGAAAGGTTGATGTTACCAACAATGTAGTTCGTAGCCATAACATGGCTAAGCAAGATACGCGTTTGCTTTGTGAGAGAGATTTAGAAGTTTTTTTTACTGCATTAGAAAAATGGGCCAGCCAGAAACAAAATAAAGTACTAGCCGTGATCTGTTGGTGTATGTTTTTATTAAACAAAACATTTGAAGAGGCTTTGGAGCTTAATTTTACTACAGAGCTAGAAAATGCCAATAATGGTCTTTACTTTGATAAAAATAATGTCGCTTGGTGGGTGTTTAATGTTAATCAGCCTTTGAAGTCCTTACTTACGCACCGGGGTTTGTTCACAGTGGAAGAGCTTGCTATTACTAAATGTCCGGATTTTTTAAGTAATTTGATACTTTCTAATGTTAAGGAGGAAAGTAAATCAAATAAAATTTTTGAAGCAATAAATGTTGAGTATTTAAAGGTTCGTTTAGTTAAAAAATTAAAAAAATTATCTGAAAAATCAATGTCATCTCGCATAAGCATAACTTCAATTAGTAATTTTGTTGTTAATTATTTAAATGCCACTAGTGTTATCGATCCTATTATTTTTGATTTTAGTTATGACCTAAATTTATATTCTACAAGAGTATCAAAGAGTTATAGTAATTTAGGTGAGTTTTTTCGCTGTGAAATGCTAAACAAGTTTTGGCAAGAAATTCAAAGTGATTATGAGTGTTATCATAGAAAAAAATTAGGTATAAATTTATATGAGCTGACAAATTATCACCAAGAGGCAAGAACAGTTGGTTCTAAATTAACCCCTAAAGATGAGACAGTTACATGTTTAATTAATGACCTAAGAAAAGAAATTGAACACTATAAAAATCAAACAGAGAAGCATAAGTTAGAGTGGTTAGTCGCTTATCATAATGCTTATGTAGTTTACACAAGCTGGATGTTACTGTTTGGTACCGGCTACAGGGCTGTTTGGAACCCTCTACCAACTTTTTCTCTATTTATCGCCCAATTTAATCTTTTAGGGATCAGTGATAAAGATGATAGTGATTTCACACACTCTAGGTTAGTTTGTATTCCTAATATTCTTAAACTTCAAATTCAAGATTACCAAGAGCATTTAACATCCTTACGAGGCCTTATTAGGGCTTTGAATCCTCATTTAGCATTGAAAATTGACCACTTTATTTCATCAAAAGAATTAAGTCTAAAAATGTCTTATGAAGAGACTGCTTCTTGGTATTTAGACATTAAGAATTCAAGGAGAAATTATGGTCCACTATTTATTTTTGAAAACTTAACAACTGGTTTAAAAGTGAAGCCAATTTCACCAAAAAAACTAATTGAATGTTTACCAAGTGGAATATCTATTCCTTCAAATGCTGGGCGGCATTGGCTTAAAAGTAAGTTACTTGCTGTTGGCGTTACTAGTGAACTCATTGACCTTCAAATGGGGCATTGGCAAGTGGGTCAATTGCCATTAGCTAAATATTCGTCTTTAAGGTACAAGAGCGTATCCGTTGAATTGCTACCTCATCTTGACGAAGCTTTTGAGGAGGTAAAGTGGCAAAAAGTAAAATCTATACTTACTTAGACGATCTTGTTAAGCAAAAACATTTACACCCATGTTACCAAGAAATTGAGCAAGCTTATTTGAAGCATGGCGGTGATTTTGAGGAAAACTATACTGATATTGGCCTTTCTGACCTTTACGGTAAGATATGTGAATTACTCTTTCGTTATTTTAAAAAATGTTCAACCAAATATTGTAAACATCAATTCAAAAAGATTCAAAATAAGCTTAAAACAGACTTAGCAACTAGGCAGTTACAATTAAAAATCATTTCAGGGATTTTTAATTATGGAGAAGCGCATTACGGGATTAAAGCTTTAAATGTATCTTCAATCGTAGAATTAAAAAAAGATAAACCTATTATAGTACCGACAAGTATGACTATGCTTCCTGTAGCTATAGACTTGATTGAAATAATACAAGCAGAGATCAGGAAGCCTAGCCAAGATTTAGGTGTAGATGCAGAGTATGGGCGTTTAGCCCTTTTTATATTATTAACAACAGACATTCGTAACCCGCATGAAATATCTGAAATAATCAACCAACCAGAAAATGTAATCTATGGTGGAGGGCTGACTTTATGGTTAGGGTCCATAAAAAGCAAGTCACGACGCTACCTTTTATGTGATGTTGTTGCATTGTTGATATTTAAACTGCAGTCAAAGGCTAATTTTGAATTATTACCAGTTTATAACAGTACAAAAACAAATAACTATCTTAAGTCATTTCTATATCATCATTCGGATACTGAACTGGGTGCTTCATCTATAACATTTGCAAAAGTAAAAAAATTACGAAAGCTGGCTTACATTACTTATTTAAGTCCGCTTTTGTATTTGATGTATTTTCAAGTAAATTTGGCTGTAACATTATCTGAAACATCTTTCTTGAGACTTTTAACAGGGAGAGCTATTTCAACGAATGAACTATTGGAGCTAGAGCATGATAGTTCACTAACATCAGAAATTGATTTTTTATCAAATGTTAACTCTATTTATACACCTGCAAGTGAAATAAAAACTGAGCTTGAATTAGTTTATAGCGAATTGAAACAAAAAGAAAAACAACTATCTAGAGCAAAACTGATTTTAGATTTTAAGCAAGTTCTTAACAAAAATAAAAATCAAAATGTTTATCAAAACCTTCTAATGCTCTGGTTGTATCATCTATTAAAGAATGGGGGAGTGAATAAGCAAAAATTAAAAGTTAATACGGTTATTGATTATGTCAAGAGTGTCAGCCATCCATTTTTAATAGTGTTTACATCATGCGATTATAAACACCTTAAAAGTAGTGATTGGGAAAATCAGCTAAATGAAGCAGCTAACTATTTCAGCTCAGGGCAAAGAAGAAAGTATTTATATTATTTTGCTGATTTTTTAAAGGGCAGTGGTATAGTTCAGGGGTTAAGTGTTGATAATTTAGATGTTGCTTCAACAAAAGCAAATGTAAGTGCAAATATAATATCAGCCCAACACATTACAGCAACTTTAGAATATTTATATCAGCGATATCTTTCCCAACTTGAAACCTCTTCACCGTTCATAAATTTAGATTATTTGTATGCGTATCTGTTGCTATGCTTTTGCTTCTATAGTGGCTTGAGAAGAAATGAAGCCGCAAAATTGTACATCAGTGATTTAGATTTTTCGCCTATCGCACCAGAAAATGGTGAATTTGACTGGTGCAGATTAAGTGTTAGGCCGAATAAATTTCGTGCGTTAAAGTCAGCCTCCGCAAGGCGAGATATTCCTTTGGATGGGCTGTGGCCTCGCGAACAGTTAAAGATATTAAGAGCTTTTTATCAAGAGCTAAAAAACAATAATCATAAAAGAGCATTGCTGTTTAATTGTCAAAGTACTGTTGATCGTTCTTTCGAGTTAATCACACATTTACTGCAGCATTATTGTCAAGATTACACTATAAAAGTCCATCATTTACGTCATAGTTTTGCTAATTGGACGTGGTGTAGAATGAACAGCAATTTGCTAGATGAAATGAAGCTTAAATTTGAATTTACCAATGATGTTCTTTTTGAATCATCACTAAATGAGCGTTTCCAATACAGACTAAAACTTAAAAGTAACACGCGTTCAAAAATGTTTGTGTTATCTCATCTCATGGGGCATAAGTCTGTTACTACAACGCTATCTAGTTATATGCACTTAAAAGATATTTGGCTTTATATTGAGCTAAATAGTCAATTTTCTGTGAGTAAAAAATTTTTAAATGAGTGCTTTAGAAGAGCCAAGTTAGAGGGTATTGAACAAAACAATAGTTTGGTTGAGCGTATTAAGTTTTACTCAAAAAACGAAGAGTCTTCAATAAGCGCATTACCATGGGATCAATTCTTTAAATACTATATTCATAACTTACCAAATTTTAATGATGTAGATGATGGTTTTAAAACGATGAGAGCTGTATCTTTGATAGACTATGGAAAAATATTAAACGCTTTAGAAATAAATTCACCATTTGAAATAGCGCAAGTGTATGGGGTATCAGTTAAGCACATTATTGGTCTATATGAGAATGCAAAAAAGGTGCATAAAATGTTTCCTGAGTTTGGTAAGAAGCTTCCTGTCATCCCACACTTTCCCAATTTTAATGTTAGTCCAGGCGATCAGGATAAAAAAAAACCTAAAGGTAAAACAAGTTACCGTGCATTTGTACATTTATGTAATAAAGCGGATGAACTCTTCAAAAGTAATAAGTTAACATTAGTTGAAGTTTATCATGCTGTTAAAATTTTAAAGTATGCTGCAGCAGGAAAAAGCTTTGCAATTAGATCACCCGATCTATTTGTGAATGAGCAATTTCTTATTTTGTGCAGTAAGTTGAATTTAAAAGATAGGCACTTTAATTTAAAATTTCACAGAGGAGAGCTTACAGCTTCTGAAGCGACTAAAGCTAAGCAAGTTTGGGAGCAGCTGAAAAATAGAGTTGGCTATAAAGAAGCAAAAATTAAAGATGCTGCTTTATCTGAAAGTCGTTATCTACAAAATAGTGCAGGGCATGGCTACTTTGAAATTGCAGTATTGATAAGCAGAAAATCTAATTTTAAACGCGAACAACGACACCATAGCCTTTTTAGCTTTTTTCATTTGTTATTAATACTCAGCTTTCAAAGCGAATGACATAGAGTAGAGGTTTCAAACCTTAATTTTGAAGCTCGTTACATACAGGGAGTGATTATGATTAAATTTAAATTCATCGACTTTGAAAATATTGTATTGTGAAGAGAAATTTTATTAAGTGCTTAGTGGTTTCCCTACAGGGCAAAATCAAGCTGACTTTTTAATCATTGCTCAACTAGCTAAAGTACTAAGTATAATTTTACGCCAAGAAATCAATAAAGTTCAATTTCAGCGTTTGAATTTCAGTGTCAATCAAGCGATGCTACATTTAAAGTGTTCAAGACAAAGCAGAATGTTGTTCAACTTAAAAAAGCAAAACCTACACCGGAGCAACTACTACTTGATGCATTAAGTTCACCACAGAATTTATCTTTAGCACTACAAGAGAGTTTGGGATTAGCAAGAAGTGGCTTTACACGTGCTAGTAATCATCTTGCTAAATCTAAAAAGATCGTTTAATGCAAAGATAGTAAAAAGAAATGGATGCGAAAAGCTTAATACGAATAGATAAGGTGAATAAATGTGTACCAAGGGGAACTGACTGTATATAGTCGATTTGAGTCAAAAATCAGCAGTTTCGATATGAATCATTTATGCCCCTTTATGAGTTAACGTAAATACTCTAAGGTCGCCTTTGAGCGAAGAGCGGACGTTGACTTGTTCTTATATGTTCGTCCGTTTCAGATAAGAAGCGGACATTCAAAACATCTGTTTGTTGTTTCAAGCCTGTGCTATGTTCAGTTCGTCAACCAATGTTGCTCAAATGAATTCCCAGTTTAGAAAAGCAACCACCGAGGTAAGCAGAAGACGTTTAAGTAACTTCATGCCCGCAACAATTGACATGTTCAGCGTTGTATGAGCAAGAAAATGATAGCATTACTATAGCTTCCAATGTCACAGCCCGCCTTAAAGTTCTTATCGAATTTTGATCTTCCATAGTAAGTCACAGCTTAACTTTTTATTTATTGCAATTTATAAAGTTAGACGAGGTTGTATAAAATCTAAAAAAGCGGAGATGCGAGACGATACTGCACTATTTTTGTAGTATACCGCTTGCACCGACTCTCTGCGGTTAGGACTGACGATGTCGTCGCTAAATAGCTCGACGAGTCTGCCCGTACTAATATCCCTATACACCATAAAGTTTGAAAGTAAGGCTATACCTTGCCCCGCTAGACACAGCTGGCGAATAGTTTCGCCGCTTGACGCACGAAGACTGTACTGCAAGTTAATATCATACTTGAGCGGCCATTTATTTAAACTCGGTGAGTCGCTAAAGCCAATCAGTGTATGTTTATTTAGCGTGCTAATTCCATCCTCGTCTTCAGATATGGGATATTTTTCAAGATACAGTGGGCTTGCCACTATATGTAGCTTACTTTTTCCTAAACGTCTGGCGTGCAAGTTAGAGTCGCTTAAATCACCAATACGTATTGCGATATCGGTTTTATGTTCCAACAGGTCGATAATGCTGTCGTGACTGGTGATATCGAGGGTTATGTCAGGAAATGCTTCTCGAAATTCACCCACTAACGGCGCTAGCTGGTGAAATACAAACGGGCTCGCGGCATCGACCCGAATTTTTCCAGAAGGGGCGCGCTTTAATAGCCGTAATGCTTCTTCACCTTTTTCTAATATGTTTAGCCCGTCTCTGGCATATTGCAGGAAAAGCTCACCTTCTTCTGTTAGTTCCAACCGTCTGGTAGTGCGGTTCAATAGGGTTACATCTAAGCCATCTTCAAGACGGGTAACCGCTCTACTCACTTTTGCAACCTGCTGATTGAGTAGATTGGCAGCACTGGAAAAGCTACCTGTATCCACAACGGTTAGGAAGGCTTCTAAATCTTCAGTTTTTGATGAGACTGGCATCACATACCTTATATTTTCAAATATCGCAAAAGTATTTTGTCATTAGTGCTGTTTTTTGCAAATAAATTTATCGTCAAACTGTACGCACTTTAAAAATGACTCCCCAAAAGACGGTTTAGTTGTCCGCTTGAAGGGAATTGGTGGCGTCGGCAACGACTCCCATTACGTTACTTACTTTTTGAGGATAATTGAAATGCCTATTGCATTATTTGCGTTAACGTTAAGTGCGTTTGCTATTGGCACGACAGAGTTCGTGATAGTGGGGCTTGTACCTATTATCGCTACAGATCTTGGCGTTACATTACCAAGTGCAGGCTTACTTGTAAGCTTGTACGCCGTGGGTGTTGCCGTTGGCGCGCCCGTTCTTACTGCTCTTACGGGAAAATGGAATAGAAAACATGTTCTCCTAAGCTTAATGGCGCTATTTGTGGCAGGTAACATTCTTGCCTGGCAAGCCCCTAGCTACGAGAGCCTAATTCTAGCCCGCATACTGACAGGCCTTGCCCACGGTGTGTTCTTTTCCATAGGGTCAACTATTGCTACAGGGCTAGTGGAAAAGAAAAAGAAGCCAGTGCTATTGCCATTATGTTTACGGGCTTAACCGTAGCCTTGGTTACTGGCGTACCTTTGGGTACCTGGATTGGTCAAAACTTCGGTTGGAGAGCAACCTTCCTTGTGGTTTCCGCGCTTGGCACACTTGCGCTAATAGGCAGTGCGTTGTTGGTGCCGAACAATCTTAAGCAAAGTAAACCGGCCACCTTGAGTGAACAAATGAAGGTGTTGGTTCAGCCTCGTCTGGTATTAGTGTATCTAATGACGATATTGGGCTATGGCGGCACATTTACGGCATTCACCTATCTTGCCCCTATATTGCAGGAAGAGGCGGGGTTTGCGCCCTCAGCTATCAGCTTAATTATGCTGGTTTACGGTGTATCTGTCGCGGTAGGCAATATTTATGGCGGCAAACTTGCCGACAAAAAAGGCCCAATCCGTGCGCTAACAATCATCTTTTCAGCCCTTGCAGTCATCTTGTTTGCGCTGACATTTACCATGGGCAGTAAAGTTGCCGCAGTGATTACTGTATTGGTATGGGGCGCATTTGCTTTTGGTAACGTGCCAGGGCTTCAAGTTTACGTTGTTCAATTAGCAGAGAAGTTTGCCCCCAATGCCGTTGATGTTGCCTCAGGCTTAAACATCGCAGCATTTAATATAGGCATAGCAGTGGGTTCCATCTTAGGTGGCGCAATTGTCGATGGCATGGAGCTATCAGATACTGCATGGATTGGTGCGCTTATTTCTGTCGCAGCCTTGGTTGTTACTCGCTACAGCGGCTATTTAGACAAGCGCGCACTCAGTACTACGAATACGGCGAATAACACAACGAGCGCGTAGGGAGGTCACAATGACGACAAATACCTTTGATAAGCTTGCACAATATACGTTCTCAGTAGGTGTAGAGCTTCCGCTAGATAACGACTGGGCGCATTTCGACGCCACAAAAGGTACGCCATTCGGCGTACCTGATATGGCCGAGCATCACAGCCGTATTCAATTAGCCGACAAACTAGGGTTTAAAGCAGCGTGGGTACGAGATGTACCAATTTACGACCCTAGCTTCGGTGATGCCGCTCAGGTTTTCGAAACATTCACTTACCTGGGCTATTTAGCGGGTATCACAGACAATATTCTATTAGGCACAGCCGCTGTTGTTTTACCTCTTAGGCAGCCATGGCTTGTTAAAAAGGCGGCAGCAACGGTGCAGCAGCTAAGTAACGACCGCCTTATACTCGGTGTAGCCAGTGGAGATAGACCGGTCGAGTATCCGTTGTTCGATGTCGATTTTGACAGTCGCGGCGAGCAATTCAGGCAGTCACTTGAAATTGTAAAGCACGGTGAGAATTCCCTTGAGCCTGGCATGTCACTGTTACCGCGCTCAACCACGCCGCCTTTGTACGTTGCAGGGCTCGCTCAGCAAAGCCCTCAGTGGGTTGGAGAAAATATGGACGGTTGGTTGGCGTATCCGGGTACACCGAACGAGCATGTAAAGCGCGTAGAGATGTGGCGAAATGTCGCGGGCAACAAGCCTTACGTTAGCTTTATTCATCTTAATTTGGTTGAAGACGACGAAGCGCCCATAAAACGCCACCGATTCGGGGTTGAAACTGGTGTAAATGGGCTTATCAAAGAACTCAATGCAATGAAAGAAGCGGGGGTTGACCATATTGGCCTGCACTTCAGACGTAATACGCAACCAGTAGAAGACGCGATGCAGCGCATTGCTGACAACGTATTACCTCACTTTCATAAATAACGGAACCAACAAGGAGGCATCATGCCGAATGTAAATCAGTCACAATCTAAAATTCCTTCGCTAGGTGTAGGCACGTTTCGCTTAAAAGACGATGAAGCCTATAACAGCGTGACAATGGCACTTGAAGTGGGTTTCCGTCACATTGATACGGCGCAAATTTACGGCAATGAAGAAGCGGTAGGTCGCGCTATTAAAGACGCTATTGCAAACAACCTTGTTGCACGTGAAGACCTTTACGTCACCACCAAGGTGTGGAATGACAAACTGAATAAAGCAAGCTTTGTGGATAGCGTAAAAGAGAGTTTGGAAAAGCTTCAACTGTCGTACGTTGACCTGCTACTTATTCATTGGCCGTCACTGGAAAACGGCGAAAGCATGGAAGAGTACCTAGGTGAATTGCTGCGCGTTAAGGAGCTAGGCCTGACAAAAGAAATTGGTATTTCTAACTTTACCGTGGCACAAATTGAAGAAGCGGTGAGTGTCTTAGGCGACGGCGTTATCGCAACGAATCAGGTAGAG
This sequence comes from Pseudoalteromonas sp. PA2MD11, assembly GCF_017808125.1. NCBI lineage: Bacteria > Pseudomonadati > Pseudomonadota > Gammaproteobacteria > Alteromonadales > Pseudoalteromonadaceae > Pseudoalteromonas > Pseudoalteromonas sp. PA2MD11. The sequence continues at coordinate 388,682 of NZ_JADKNF010000002.1, read as the reverse complement.
GTGCACCCTTATCTTACTAATGAAAAAGTGCGTGCAGCGTGCGAGAAGCATGGCATCACAGTTACAGGGTATATGCCGTTTGCTGTTGGCAAAATCCTAAAAGACGAGACTATCACTGCGATTGCAGATAAATATGCTGTAAGCACTGCTGAGGTAGTTGTAGCCTGGGAGCTGGCCCATGGTTTAGTCACTATTCCATCGTCGACTAAGCGCAAGAATCTGGAAACCAATTTCAAAGCGCTTGAACTTACCTTAGACGCAGATGATATAGCAAAGATTGACGCGCTAGATTGTGGTGACCGTCAAGCTAACCCAGATTTCTCACCTGCGTGGGACTAATTGGAAACATCACCTTGTTAAGGAGCTTTTATGCAAGCTAACGTTTGGCAATTTGAACAAGCTGGTGCAGCACTGGTGCAAAACGTAAGGGAATATTCTGAGCCGGAAGCAGGGCGTATTATCGTGCGCAACTATGCTATTGGCATTAACCCCGTAGACTGGAAGTTTATTGATGATAACCCCCGCGACTGGGAAAAAGGGCATATTCCCGGTGTAGATGGCGCGGGTGTTGTTGTCGCTGTAGGTGAGGGCGTCGATGACGGCCTATTGGGTAGGCGAGTGGCATACCATCATAGCCTAGGTGAAAACGGAAGCTTTGCCGATCATAGTGAGGTGTATGCTAGCCGTGTAATGGTTGTGCCAGAAAGCGTTGATTTTGCATTAGCCGCTGCCTTGCCATGCCCGATGCTTACTGCCTGGCAAGCCTTCAGCAAAGTGCCGGTAAGAAAGGGTGTTGACGTGTTGGTTAGCGGTATGGGCGCCGTTAACAAATTGCTGGCGCAAATGCTTTCTCAGGCTGGTTTTAGTGTACATGTTATCTCAGGAAGCTTTTCGCAAGAGCAAGCCGGTGAGATGGGCGTAAAAGCCATCCATCGCGGTAAACCTGAAGGACAAACATTTTACGCGCTTTTCGACGCGAATGGTCCAGACTATGCCGCGTCACTTGTGCCACTTCTTGAAGCTAATGGTCACGTAGTGAGTATTCTGGGCCGTATTGAGGTGCCTGTTGATGCGCCTTTCACTCGCACTATTTCTTATCATGAGATAGCACTAGGCGCGCTGCATGATTATGGTGATTTGTCACAATGGCAGCGCTTGGTAAAAGACGGTGAAGCGCTGCTTGAACAAGTTGCCGCGCGGGCTTTGATTGTTGATATGCCTAATCTGTTTGAATTTAATGAGTTAAACAACGCACTAAGGTTTTCAAAAGAAGATAAGCGTAAAGCGGTGGTGACGGTGTCATAAGGTCGGAACGATTTCTGAATGACCGTTTTGGTCCGTGTAGCAAAAAGCCTAGCCTTGTTTATCGAAGGTCGCTCTGACGCTCATAGTTGAAAATGGAAAACAAAGTTGTGAAGGTCCGGAATACGTACAGAGCAGTCAGTTGAACTCCAAAGCTCGACCGTCCGCTATTGGCACAAAGCCTCCCGTCGGCTTTAACTCATTTATGTCCATAAGTGAGTTAGATTTACCCTCTATATTGAATCACACTTGCTTCTCAGATGAAGTCTAAACTAATTCTTCCTAAGCTGTGAGATAAGATATTAGTTACTACAGATAAGATTTAATAATGGTAAGGTTAATCTAAACACAGCCCGGCCACGGTTTATATTTGCCGGGCAATTGATTTACTTTTCATTTAAAAGGAGTCTTAGATTCGTTTGTTACTTTCTCCGCTAATAACAACACCTGCTGGGCAGGGCTGTATTCACTTTTTTCAGTGTCTTTGAGAGTAAGCATTTGTGTTACATACCGAAGTAGAGCAGTGTCCATTGTTGCAAGTTTAGCTAGAGGCTCTGCTAGTATAGCAAAGTTAAAATTAGCATCATTTTGGTATTTATCCGCTTTATGTTGACTAAAGATCATTGTGAATATGTTACCAATATCTTGAAACAGTGCTGAAACCAAAATTACTTGGCAATCGAGCTCGCTATATTGAAGACGGCGAGCGTTACTGTATGCCATTTCAGCGACTTCAATACTGTGTTCTAGCAAGCCATGTTGGTACCCATGATGTACGTCAGCTCCAGATGCAATCAGAAACTTATCTAAAATATTTTGACGCGTGAGGATAAAGTCAGAAAAGGGTGTAAGAGTAGGTAGCGTGATACAGCTTAACAATCTCAAAAATCGTCCAATAAGGTTGGCTTTATTATCAGCCATTTTTAACATCATCGCTTGAAATAATTCTAAATTACAATTTGCATCAATTGACTTAATACGGCAAAGAATGATGTTTCCAAATTTATCTTTATCAAGGCTCGCATAAGCAAGTCCATAAATAAAGTTACTGGCTCTTGCAACTTCTATAGAAGTAATAGCATGCACTAAATTCTGGTTTATAATTAATGAATAATGCGCTATCGGCATTGAATCAATAATAGTGATTTTTTGAACCCATACATAATTTGTATCCATTATTTTAAACCTCATTGTTGGTGATTTTAACATTCTGGAGTAAACGGTCGAAAGCACTACCATCTTGGCGAGTGTTATTAGGTACGTATCGGCTATAGACTTCGAATAGCATTTTAGTCGTGCTGTGACCCATCTGCTTTGCAATCCACTCAGGGTTTTCTCCAGAGGCAAGCCATAAAGTGGCGCATGTATGCCTAGTCTGGTAGGGCCTACGTTTTTTTAGGCCTAATTGCTTAAGTGTTGGGTACCACACTCTTTTTGTAATATTGCGATGATCAAGTGGCTTATTTTTTGTGTTACAAAATACGTAAGTATTTTGACCGGTAACTTTATGCTGTTCTTTTAATGCATCTACAACCACTGATGACAATTGGATGTTTCGATAAGATGCGAGTGTTTTAGGTGTTTCTGTATTCCCATCAACTAAAGTTTCATGGATTGTTATTTCGTTTCTGTCAAAATTAACATACTCCCATTTCAAGCCATCTATCTCTGCAGTACGGATTGCTGTAAAAAAGCGAACAGTGTAATAATTATAAAAGTCAGCCCGCACATGCTTTAAAAAGTGTTGCACTTCTTTTAATGAAAAGGGTTCGATTTTAGTTTTCGGTATTTTTAAAGGTTGAATATTAATAAAAGGTGTTTGAAAATCATACCGTAATGAAGCTTCTTTAAGCATTTTTCGCAGTGGAGTCATTACGTGATTGATCCAATCATTACTCAGATTTTTCTTTACTGATAAGTTTCGCTTAGGCTCTAAAATACAGGCACGATATTTAATAATATGCGTACGATTAATTTCATCTAACCTAAATTGACCAAATTCTGGGATTAAATAGCGTTCGAATATCATTACCACATTTTTGTAATGGCTGATCTTCCAATGTATTTTGCTTTCATCTAGCCACTCGTAAGCAAATTGCTCGAATGTCGGCGTATTTACAACGATCAGGTCGCTTTTATTTGCCGTTGTCTCTTTTAACGTCTGTACTTGGTCATCATACTTTTTAAATACAGAGCATCGACTGCTTTTAGGAAATACATCACGATAGACAAATCTATCAAGCATGATTTGAGCCGCAATATTTTCTAGTACTTTTTCAAGTTTTTTTCTGTTTGCTTTAGTATCGAGCAAAAGAGTTTGCTCTCGACATCGAATGCCTTGATAATAGAAATCAAAAAATAGCTTCCCTGAACGATTGCGAATACTAGCCATTACACATACCTCCTCGTGTTAAAGGGATCACAATTTTTTGCTCCTGAGGGCTGCTAGCTTTATACATTTCTTTTAAAACATTCTCTAAAAGGTAAAAAACTTTACGTGAGCCAAAAGGCTGGATGTAATGTTGCCCCTCAAAAAAAACATTGTCTTTGAGCTTCCGATTGATATAGTCTGGTTTAAACTTAATATGTTCAGAAAGCTCTTTGGCTGTTAATAAAGTATACTGAGCATTTTGCATGTTGTATCCTCACAGGAAACCTATAAAGCAATTAAAGCACTTGGGTGGTTTCCTGTAAAGATACTTTTTATAATTTATGGTTATATGCTAATGGTTATTTATCACATAAAGGAATTAATAGACGCTAAGTCAGCTAAAGAGGGTAGAAAAATCTCAATGGCAGAAGTGGCTGAGGCGGCAGGCCTACAAAAAGCTGCTATCTCTAAAATGGCTAAAAATAATAACTATTCGACAACGACTCGCACATTGGATGCATTATGCACATATTTTGATTGTAAAATTGAGGATTTAATTACATATCAACACCAATCACTTTGATTTAAGTCTAGGGTAGCAGGCATATTTAATGGTGGTTATTGCCCTAAGAATTTTGACTATTTCATATAGATTTTATTACAACTAAATTGATGTCTAATAGCTTTCATGTCTGTTTTTCGCGCAAATATCTATTGAAATGCCAGAGAATAATCGAAACTTTAATTAATACATTTTATGGCTATTTCAATTACTTCTCCTTTTATTTAACTTTTAATTGTTAACAATGTGTTTATTTTGTTTCTTGTTTGTACTAGTCTGTATTGGTCACAGTGTGTGACCAAAATGACAACATTAATTTAAAGAGGCAAAAATGAACAAAACAACATTGTTTATCGGCTGTTTACTCACTACTACCAACTTGTTTGCAAATGATTGGGACTCAATTCCTTTACCGGTTACTCCTGGTGCAGGTAAAGTTTGGCAGCTACAGGAAGAATACTCCGATTCATTTAATTACACAGGTAAACCTGCTGCGTTCACCAGTAAATGGAATGATACTTATTTTAATAGTTGGACAGGTCCTGGCCTGACTTACTGGCAACAAGATGAGTCATGGGTTTCAGACGGCAACCTTATAATTAGTGCTTCGCGTCGTGCCGGCACAGATAAAGTTAATGCAGGGGTGATCACCTCGAAGACAAAAGTTAGCTTTCCAATCTTTTTAGAGGCAAACATTAAGGTAAGTAATCTGGAGTTATCCTCAAATTTTTGGCTTCTTAGTGACAATGACGAACGAGAAATAGATGTGCTTGAGGTATACGGTGGGGCACGTGATGACTGGTTTGCTAAAAATATGTCGACGAATTTTCATGTATTTATTCGTGATCCACAAACAAATCAAATAATCAGTGATTACAATGATCAAACGCATAATACGCCTAGTTGGGGAGCGTATTGGCGTGAAGGTTTTCATCGTTTTGGCGTGTATTGGAAAAGCCCAACAGAAGTCACATTTTACATTGATGGCCAGCAAACGCCTGATGGTTCGTGGGCGCAGGTGGTGATGAAAGATAAAGACTATACCGGTGCGACGTTAAACAAGAACACACATAATATGGATCAATCTGCTTATATCATTATTGATACAGAAGATCACGATTGGCGTTCAGAGGCAGGAAATATTGCTACAGATGCCGATTTGGCGGACGGTAGTAAAAATAAAATGTATGTCGATTGGGTGAGAGTTTATAAACCTGTTAATGTGTCCAATACAAACAGTGTTAGTAATGGTGCACAGATCAAAGCTAAGCATAGTCAAAAGTGTATTGATATAACAGCTGGCGCAATGAGTAATGGCTCTTATTATCAGCAGTGGGGTTGTGGCTCTGATAATGCGAACCAACAATTTAACCTTGTTGAGTTAAGTAATAATGAATATGCAATTAGCTCGCAGTTAAGTGGCTTGTGCATGCAGATTGAAAACGCCAGTACAAGTAATGGCGCTAAGTTGGAGCAGTGGGTTTGTGATCATGCAAAAACCAGTCAACGCTTTACTCTCAATAGCACAGGTGATGGCTACTTCGAGCTCAAATCAAGTTTAAGTAATAAATGTGTTGATATCGCAGGTAAACTGCAAACAAATGGTGCTGATATTGTACAGTGGCAGTGTTATAACGGCGACAATCAACGTTTTCAATTTATTGAATAAAACAATTAGTAAAATTTTTTACATTAATTTAAATTGTTAACAATTAATTGTTATTTATTTTGTGTTGTGTAATTATTCAACATAGTACCTAACCGCTTTTTTACAAAAGCGGTTCTTTAATAATAAAAGAATAGGCTTGCTATGAAACACATACATAAAACCATTTATATTCCAATAGCTCTGTTGTTAGGCAATGGGCTTATCGGCTGTACTAATAATCAACCAGAACAAAGCACACAGCTTAGTAATACTACAAAAAAAGAACACATGCTGTGGGATTTTGAAAAAGCTGACTACCAGCCTTTTTTAAAAAGCCACAATGCCACTACAAGTCTAATTGAACAGCAAGGCAACCATAAATTAAAGGTTACATTTGCTGCAAAAACGCATCACGAAAGTGATATTGAATTTGTCAATGACCAAACTTGGAATTGGCAAGCTTTAGGTAATTTCGCTTTTGCTTTAGATATTGAAAACCCTGATAAAGTGTCTACACAGTTATATATAAAAACAATTGATAAAACTGGCAAAGCGCAAAGCCGCAGTGTAGTGGTACCCAGCGAATCAACTAATACTTATTATATTGAATTAAAAGGCGCTGATTTAAATATAGAGTCGGGTATACGCTCTAACCCTCCGAGTTGGCAAAGCAGCTACACACCGGTATTGTATCGAGGTGGTGCAAAAAATATTGATGTTAGCCGAGTAACAAAAGTAAGCTTTGGCACAAAGGGCTTATTAGAAGACAAACACTTACTCATTGATAATGTAAGGCTAATAAAACCGACAAACTTTGATACTGAGTACCTAACAGGCTTAGTGGATAAGTTTGGCCAAAACGCCAAGCGTGATTTTGCCAATAAAGTATCTTCAACTGAGCAGTTAATTGCAGTTTCAAAACAAGAGCAAGCCAACCTTAGCAAAGTCCCTTTAGCTGGTCGCTCTAAGTTTGGTGGATGGCAGCAGGGGCCAAAACTTCAGGCTACAGGCTACTTTAGGACCGAAAAGTACAATGGAAAATGGAGTCTGGTTGACCCACAAGGCTATTTATTTTTTTCAACCGGTATCGCCAATGTACGCTTAGCCAATACCACCACCATAACAGGTTACGATTTTGATCAAAAATACATAGTGCAAAGAGAGCCCGGCGATTTAACACCTGAAGATTCGATTGGTTTAAATCCTGCGCCGAAATCGGCATGGCCATCACGTTATATTAGCTCAGAATTAAGAGCAAATATGTTTAATTGGCTACCCGCTGTTGATGATCCGCTCGCAGATAATTATGGATATCGCCGTGAGGTTCACAGTGGTGCGTTAAAAAAAGGCGAAACATTCAGTTTTTATAGAGCTAATTTACAACGCAAATATGAAACTCAAAACGAACAAGTATTGATGCAAAAATGGCGAGATACCACCATCGACCGTATGCTAACATGGGGTTTTACCTCGTTCGGTAACTGGATTGATGAGGATTTTTACCAAGAAGATCGCATGCCCTATTTTGCGAATGCTTGGATCATTGGCAACTTTAAAACCGTTAGCAGTGGCAACGATTACTGGAGCCCACTACCAGACCCCTTTGATCCCGCCTTTATTAAACGTGCTGATGTGACGTTAGCAACGTTAGCCGCACAAGTTAAAAATAACCCATGGTGTGTTGGTGTATTTATAGATAACGAAAAGAGCTGGGGCATGATGGGCTCAATTAATTCACAATATGGTTTAGTGATCAACACATTAACAGTCAATGCAAAACAAAGCCCGACAAAAGCTGAATTTGTGTCACTGATGAAAGAAAAGTACAAAGACATTTCAGCATTAAATGTAAACTGGCAAACTAATATTTCATCTTGGCAGGAATTTGCTTCAGGGGTGGTTATCCAAGATATCAACGAGGCAGTACAAGCTGATTTTTCAGTGATGTTATACCGCTACGCAAAACAATACTTTGCCGTTGTTGAGAAAGCTACAGCTAAGCACTTGCCTAATCATCTATACATGGGCGCGCGATTTGCTGATTGGGGCATGACGCCTGAGATCCGTCAAGCTGCAAGCGAGCACGCAGATGTAATGAGTTATAATTATTACCGTGAAGGCTTAAATGATGATTTTTGGGATTTTTTAGCCGCACTTGATAAGCCCAGTATTATTGGAGAGTTTCATAATGGGGCGTTAGATTCAGGGCTATTAAACCCAGGCCTTATTCATACTCAGTCACAACATGAGCGTGGCATTAAATATCAACAATACATGAAGAGTGTTATCGATAACCCGTACTTTGTTGGCGCACATTGGTTTCAATATATAGATTCGCCGCTAACTGGGCGCGCTTATGATGGCGAAAACTATAATGTTGGCTTTGTTAATGTCGCAGACATTCCGTATCAGCCGCTTGTCAACGCCGCGAAAGAAGTTAATCAGCAACTGTATCAACGCAGGTTTAGTCATGAAGATAACTAAATGCTTTGCCTTTAGCTTATTTTTAGTGATTACCTTATCTGTATATGCACAGCAACACGAGGTTAAGCCGCTCATAAAGCAAGGCCCCTATGAGATATACAATAAAAAAGCGTTACAGCTTTTAGATTTAGATGCAACGATTGAGACACTGGCATCAGGCTTTGATTGGTTAGAAGGACCAGTGTGGGTGAATGATGGCCAGTACTTATTGTTTTCAGATATTCCCACGCACCGTGTGTATCGGTATCAAGAAGGCGAAGGAGTGCAGCTATATTTAGCACACAGTGGTTATTCAAATGGTTTATTGCTGAATCAACAGAACGAGCTGGTGTTGTTGCAATCGCGCTCACGTCAAGTAGTTAAAATGGCCGCGCCATTAACGTCAGCTAAGGCCAACTATCAACAACTTGTTAGCAAATATAAAGGCCAGCGGTTAAATAGCCCTAATGACGGCGTATTTAATCGCCAAGGCCAGTTGTTTTTTACCGACCCTCCTTATGGTTTAGCCAAGCAATTGGACGATCCCGCTAAAGAGCTAAACTTTCAAGGTGTTTATAGCCTAACAGCGGCAGGGCAGTTACAGCTGTTAGACAAGACACTGATTTACCCAAATGGTATTGCGTTATCAAAGGATGAAAGCACCTTGTATGTGGCCGCATCCAATCCGCAAAAGCCTGCATGGTATCAATACAAATTGCATAAAGACGGGACGGTAATAAATAAAACGTTACTGTATCAATTGCCTGCTGTTACATCGGATAGCCATGGCTTGCCAGATGGCTTAAAAATACATGCAGATAGCGGGATTATTTTTGCAACCGGGCCTAACGGGCTCTGGCTATTTGATGAACAAGGCACGTTATTGGCACGGGTAAGGATGCCTCACATCAGTGCCAATTTAGCCTTTAATGCTCAGCAAAATCGGGTGTATATCACTGCACATCAACACTTGCTGGCGCTCTCATTAAAGAATTAAGCTAGTAATGTTCACCATTACAACTCATCGAGCATGTCAAATCAGTTGATTAACTTGCTCGCGCTTTACTTCAAAGCAAATTTCCGCGTTAAGTTATTTTCATTTTATTAACTATATATCCTTTACAATAAATTTGCATTGTTGTAGATTGTTAACAATAGACAGTATCATGTAAACTAATTTGGTGGCTAGATGAGAAATTCATTACTAAAAATAAAAAGCGTAAAGGTGGAGTATTATCAAATTCCTCTGGCTGAGGTGTTAAGTGATGCTAAACATGGAGATCATACCCATTTTGAAGTGATTGCTGTGCGCATCATGACAAACGACGGCTATGAAGGCATGGGTTATACCTACACCGGTGGCAAAGGTGGCCGTGCTATTTATTCATTATTAAATGATGAAATTAAACCAGGCTTAATTGGCGCCGACTCATCAGCAATCATGTCAATTTGGGATAAATTACAGTGGGATCTGCATTATGTTGGTCGCGGTGGTTTATTAAGCTTTGCTATTTCTGCCGTTGATATTGCGCTGTGGGATATCAAATGTAAGCGGTTATCAGCACCGCTGTGGCAAGTCGCTGGTGGTCATAGCGATAAAACAGCCTGCTACGCTGGCGGAATCGACCTTAATTTTGATGAGAAAAAGCTGCTGGCGAATATTCAAGGCTACCTAGAGCGTGGCTTTAACGCCGTTAAAATTAAAGTTGGTAAAGAGAATTATAAAGAAGATGTTGCTCGCGTTGAAGCCGTTAGGCAGTTGATTGGTGATGATAGAATATTAATGGTCGATGCTAATTATTCAATGAACGTAGAGCATGCAATTCGTTTTGCCAAAGCAATTGAAAAATTTGATATTACGTGGTTTGAAGAACCAACCATCCCTGATGATTACAAAGGTTTTGCTCGTATAGCACAGGCGACTTCTATTCCTTTAGCGATGGGCGAAAACTTGCACACTTTGCATGAATTTGGCTATGCAATTGATCAAGCCAAACTAGGTTTTTTACAACCTGATGCTTCTAACATTGGCGGTATCACTGGCTGGCTGCATGTAGCAAGTCAAGCCTATACCCACAACTTACCTATTTGTAGCCATGGTATGCATGAATTACATGTATCGCTTCTGGCTTCACAACCTCACGCGGGATTTTTAGAGGTTCACTCGTTCCCGATTGATGAATACACAACGCGACCGTTACAACTTGATGATAACGGTAAAGCCTGCGCCCCAGATATTATCGGTACTGGCGTAGAGTTTGACGCGCAATTAGTTAAACCACATTTAGTAAAACAATCATAAGGTATCACTATGCAAGCAGCAGAATATATTGGTAATAAATCGTTTCGTATCGTTGCAGGTCAAGCGATAAAGCCACAAGCAGATGAAGTTCGTTTAGATGTTGGTTTTGTTGGTATTTGTGGTACTGATATGCACATTTACCACGGCGTAATGGATCAACGTGTAAACCCACCACACACTATAGGACATGAGATTTCAGGTGTTGTTGCTGAGCTTGGCAGTGAGGTTACTAACCTACAAGTAGGTGATCGTGTTGTTGTACGTCCACTTGATTATTGTGGTGACTGCCCAGCCTGTAATGCAGGCCATAGCCACGTGTGTCATAACCTTAAATTTATGGGGATTGATTCAGTTGGCGCATTCCAAAATTCATGGACAGTAAAAGCGCGTACTATTCATAAACTACCTGACAATGTAACACTTGAGCAAGGCGCACTAATTGAGCCTTTATCTGTTGCCTGTCATGATATTTCGCGTTCACGCTTAAAAGCAGGCGAAAAAGCAGTGGTGATCGGTGGCGGCCCAATTGGTCAACTAGTAGCCTTGGTTGCTAAAAGCGTGGGTGCCGACGTGCTGATCTCTGAAGTAAATAACGAGCGTCGTAAGTTTTCTGCGCGTTTTGATATTGAAACCATCAACCCACTAGAGCAAGATTTACAAGAATATGTGTCTAAATGGAGCGATGGAAAAGGCGCTGATGTTGTGTTTGAAGTATCTGGTGTGCAGCCTGCGGTTGAAGCTATGACCCAAATTGCAGCAGTACGTGGCCGCATTTGTATGGTTGCTATCCACTCACAAAAACCGCCAGTTGATTTGTTCCAATTTTTCTGGCGTGAACTTGAACTAGTCGGCGCACGTGTTTATGAAGATGCGGATTTTGAAATGGCGATTGATTTAGTTGCTAGCGGCAAAATTGATTTAGAACCATTTATTACTTCTGTGAGTGAACTTGCTGATATTAGCTCTGCATTTGCCAGTATGGATAACAATCCAATGGGTATGAAAGCACTTGTCTCTTGCCAAACTAAGTAATGGAAAAAAATTATGTTAGATAAATTTAGCCTAAAAGGTAAAACAGCGTTAGTCACAGGGTGTAGTCGTGGTATTGGTAAAGCAATGGCACTGGCATTAGCAGAAGCGGGCGCCGATATCATCGGCGTATCAGCAAGTCTAGCAAAGTCTGGCTCAGATGTTGAAACCCAAGTCTTGGAGCGCGGTCAGCTATTTCATGCTTATCAATGTGACTTTTCATCACGAGAAAGCTTGTATACTTTTATTGAGCAAGTGAAAAGTGATCACCCTAAAATAGATATTTTAGTGAATAACGCGGGCTCAATCTTGCGCGATCCAGCAGTTGAACACAGCGATGAATATTGGGATAAAATCATTGAGATTAACTTAAACTCACAATTTATCTTAAGTCGCGAACTAGGAAAAGAAATGGTCTCGCGTGGCCAAGGTAAAATTATCTTTACTGCGTCATTGTTAACCTTTCAGGGCGGGATCACCGTACCTGGCTATGCGGCAAGTAAAGGGGCAATAGGTCAATTAACTAAAGCACTTGCCAATGAGTGGGCGAGTAAAGGTGTTAATGTAAACGCTATTGCACCGGGTTACATTGCAACAGATAATACCGAAGCCCTCAGAAATGACCCTGAGCGTGCAAAATCGATTTTAGAGCGTATTCCGCAAGGTCGTTGGGGAACACCAGACGACTTTAAAGGGCCAACTGTATTTTTAGCATCAGACGCCTCAAACTACATGAACGGCAGTGTATTGCTAGTTGATGGCGGCTGGATGGGACGATAAAAAATGACAATTAAAAATAACGTAAACTTTATCAATGGTGAGTATGTAAGTTCATCAAATAGTGACACCATCAGCGTGCTCTCGCCAAGTACCGGCGAGCAGGTGGGTGTTATTCCTAAGGGCAGTGTTGAAGATGCACAAACAGCCCTTGAAACAGCGACGGTTGCACAAACTGCATGGGCACAAAAAACACCACGTGAACGTGCCACAATCCTACGCCGTTTTGCACAAGGTATTCGTGATAATAATGAGCGCCTAGCTCAGTTATTAGTACAAGAGCAAGGCAAGCTGATTGATGTGGCTCGTATGGAAGCCAATGTCACAGCAACGTTTATTGAATATGCATGTGATAATGCCTTAACAATCAAAGGGGATATCATTCCTTCTGATCACGAAAACGAAAAAATCTATATTCATAAAGTGCCACGTGGTGTGGTTGTAGCAATCACAGCGTGGAATTTCCCGTTGGCGTTAGCAGGTCGTAAAATTGGCCCTGCATTAATTACCGGTAATTCTATCGTTATTAAGCCAACGCAAGAAACGCCATTAGCAACCATGGAACTCGGTGAAATTGCCAACCAAGCAGGTGTTCCTGCTGGCGTACTTAACATTGTTAATGGTACCGGCTCTGTGGTGGGTCAACATTTATGTGAAAGCCCGCTGACAAAACTGATCACCATGACCGGAAGTACCCGTGCAGGGCAAATTATTCATCAAGCCAGCGGTAAGCATTTAACTCCTGTTATGCTTGAGCTTGGCGGCAAAGCACCGTTTATCGTAATGGAAGATGCAGATCTAGATAAAGCTGTTGACGATGCTGTTACAGCACGCTTTGCAAACTGTGGTCAAGTGTGCACCTGTGCAGAGCGTTTATATGTGCACAGTGATGTATACGACAGCTTTCTTGAAAAGTTCATCCCTAAGGTTAAAGCCTTAAAAGTGGGGGATCCAATGGATCCAACATCAGAGATGGGTCCTAAAGTAAACCAGAGTGAAATTAATAATATTCACTCAATTGTTGAAAAAGGCATTGCTCAAGGCGCGAAGCTTGTAACTGGCGGCAAAGTCGCGACGGTGGCAGGATTTGAAGGCGGGAACTGGTACGAACCCACGGTACTTGTGGATGTTGACCAAGATAATATTTTAGTGCACGAAGAAACCTTTGGCCCAATATTACCTATTATTAAAATCAATAGCATTGATGAAGCTATTGCTTATACCAACGACAGTGAATACGGTCTATCAGCTTATTTATACACAAAAACACTGGATTACATTCACCGCTCTATTGCTGAAATGGAAGTAGGCGAAGTGTATGTAAACCGTGGTTTAGGTGAGCAGCATCAAGGTTTTCACAATGGTTGGAAACTAAGCGGTATGGGCGGTGAAGACGGTCAGTACGGGTTAGAGCAATACCTTGAGAAGAAAACAGTGTATTTAAATGAGAAGTAATTAGGCAGGGTGGATTCTCTCACATTTGCCCACCTAAAGCCGATGCAGTGCATCGGCTTTTTTGTGCTTGTGAGTTTTTTAACAAAAAATAAATAGGACATGAAATTACCATTTTTAAGCGTTAGTTGTGTATTTTGAGCAAAAATAACGGACTAGTATGGTTCATCAAATTTATATTTTACGATGAAGGTATTATGTCATGACAACAAAAAACACAAAGGTGAGTGAATTTGCCGATGCATTTAAAGGGCAACGTACCGCAACGGGCATAGGCCAAATGGATGACCAAAATGACCCCGTAAAGATGATATTAGGTCTAAAAGAGCTACGAAAAGCCGCGCATAATTGTACTGTGTTTCAATCAGGAGCCAAACCTGGCCGCATTGTTATCCCTTCTGAAGTTGCAATTAGAGAAACTCGGCAAATTCCCTTTGAAGTTGACCCACCAGAGCATGGCGGTTTTCGAGAGTTACTAAACCCGTGGTTCAAACGCCCGTTAGAAGAACAATACCAAGCTCGTTTACAACAGATCATAGATGATACTATTGAACATGCTATGAATACCGAGACGATTGAAATTGTTAGTGAATTTGCATTGCCACTGCAATCGAAGGCACTGACATTGTTACTTAATACCCCAATGAATACAGCACAAACGTGGATTGATTGGGGCACGCATGTATTTCGCAGTAAAGACAGTAATCTAGATGGTGATAAAGCCAATATTCTGTACGACTACATAGATCAACAAATTGATAAAGCAGTGGCGCAACCAAGTGATGATTTGTACTCAGTATTACTGGCAGCCAAGGTCAATGGTCAAACCATGACCAAGGAGCAAGTCAAAGGGGTCATGATCCTAACTTTTGCTGGTGGTCGCGATACGGTAATAAATGCAATCACTAACTCAATTGCTTACTTTAGTGAAAACGTCAATGATTTACATCGTATTTGCAATGAACCAGAAATTCTTAATCGTGCTGTAGAAGAACTTATTCGGTATTTTTCGCCATTAACACATATGGGGCGAGTAGCCACAAAAGATACACAGGTTTGTGAGCATGCGATAAAAGCTGATAGCCGTATCTCTTTGTGTTTTGCATCGGCAAATCGTGATGAAAGTGTGTTCAAAAACCCTGATAAAGTAGATTTTGATCGGAAAGTAAACCCTCATGTTAGTTTTGGTTTTAGTCATCATAATTGTTTAGGCGCTACTCATGCGCGACAAATATTACGTCAATTAGTGATATCTCTTGCTAATAAAGTCTCCAATATTGAGACGATAAAGGCCGATGAGAACATAGAAAAACTCGGTGAATTTTCAAGAAAAGTCGGCTTTAACAGTCTTCACGTTCGTTTAACTGCTAAATAATTAATCGATAACAAAGCGCACTGTAGCAAGTGCAAGTAATAAAAGAGGAATAATCATGGCTAAAGTAATTTTTATGACCCAAAGCAATGGCGCAATTGCAGTGGAAGGAAACGGTGGTTCGTTAATGGAACTTGCTGTGGCAAATGGTGTATCAGGCATTGATGGTGACTGTGGGGGTGTGTGCTCTTGTGCAACATGTCATGTTTATGTTGCACCTGAAGATTTTGAGAAAGTAGGAGCCGCGGATGAAATTGAAAGCGACATGTTAGAACTTGACGATAACGTGACTGAGTATAGTCGTTTATGCTGTCAAATTGAGGTGTCAGATGACATAGATGGTATGACATTTGTGGTGGCAAATTAATCGGTAAATTTTTATGCAACATATAAATACAGAGAAAAACGGCATTGATTTAAATGTAGTCGTCATAGGTGCCAGCCACGCAGGTGTTAATTTTGCATTTAATTTACGCCAACAGGGCTGGCTTGGCGCTATTACACTGATTGATAGTGACCCTGAATTACCTTATCACAGGCCGCCGTTATCAAAAAAAGCCTTGCAAGCAAGTGACGCAATTGCTAGCCCATTGAAAGCAGAAAAAGCTTATAAAGATAACAATTTATCTCTGTTTTTAGGGAAAACAGTTACAGCCATCAACAGTGAAAAAAAAACTATCACATTAGCATGTGGGAGCTTAATAACCTTTGACAAACTTGTTATTGCCACAGGCTGTTCGGCGTTTATTCCTGAAATTAAAGGCTTAAATAAGACTGTAGATTCTCAAGGAAGTAATCAGTATTTTGCTATGCGAACGTTTGCTGATGCAAAGGCAATAAAAGCTGCGCTTAATAACAGTCGCGATAAACAAGTCGTGATTATTGGCGGCGGGTATATTGGGCTTGAGTCAGCATCGTCATTTGTTGCATTAGGTGCCAATGTCACAGTGATTGAAAAGCAAGACAAAATATTATCCCGAGTGACCTCTGCGGTGATGTCTGACTTTTTAAATGATTTACATCAAAGCAAAGGGGTAAATTTACAAACCAGCAAGGACGTAGTCGAAATAAAGCACCAAAGCAATAAACACATAGTGGTATGCAGCGACGGCAGTCAATACCCCGCTGATTTTATTCTAGTGGGTGTGGGTGTAAAGCTAAATACCCAATTGGCAAGTGCTGCGGGGATAGAGGTCGAGCAGGGAATTAAAGTAAATGAGGCTTGCCAAACATCCCATCCTGATATATTTGCTATCGGTGATTGTACTCGTCATTTTAGCAAAATTTATCTGCGATGGATTCGTTTAGAATCAGTCCAAAATGCGGTTGATCAAGCCAAATCGGCGGCCATGTTTATTGCTAAGCAACAGTATACGCCCGCAGCTGTACCTTGGTTTTGGTCTGATCAATATCAATACAAGTTACAAATTGTGGGCTTAGCAAATGGATATAATGAGCTAATAGTACACAAAGAAACACCAGAGCAGTTTTCTGTTTGGTATTTTCATGATGACACCTTGTTATGTGTTGAAGCTGTTAACAGTAGCAAAGCTTATGTACTAGGGACGCAAGCGCTAAAACAAGGGCTATCAGTCAATAAGGCGTTATTAAGGAGCACAACAACATTAAGTAAAACCTTATTACAGAGCACATAATTGCGCTTATTCGCGCAGTTGTTGACGATACTGTAGCGGCGTGACTTTGAAGTGAAACTTAAACTGTTTAATGAAGTAGGAAGGACTGGAAAAGCCTAAATCATAAGCAATATCTGTGACTGATATATCAGTTTGACCCAATAATCGCGCAGCGTTATATAACTTATGTTGAATAAGATAATCGGAGTAGGGAACACGAAAGTGCTTTTTAAAAACCCGAGAAAAATACGACGGCGATAAATGACACATATCAGCGGCTTGCTCTAACGAAACGTTAATACTGTTATGGGTCTTCAATTGTTCAATAATCGGCGTTAACTTTTTAAAGCTTGCTAAGCCTGAGCGCGGTTTATTGACCGTTGTCGCGCCATTTTTACCGTACTCGCAAACGAGTGTTATAAGGCTATTAAACAACTGCTTACAAGTTTTGCTTCTAGGGTTTTGGTTGTATTCGCTTAGCATCCAAGCTAATAAGCAGTGCAACCGTTGTTGTATTTCGACACTGAAACTAAGATGCATACCCGATTTAAGCTGCTCTGTAAATTCGTTTAAAGCCGGGTCATTTAGTTGCTCAGGCATAAATTGGACTATATACCAAGATTTAGACCGCGGGTTTAACTCAAAATCATGGGTTTCCATTGCTGGTGTAAATACGGCCTCATAATCAGATAGCTTTGATTCGCCCTGATGATAAAAATAAGTGCCATCGATGCGCTCAAAAAAGATGAATTCATGGACCTGATGAAAGTGCATAAAACAGGAATAAGCATCGTGCTGCAAGTAACTAACATGATGAATTTCAAAATCGTAGCCATCCTTTATGGTGAATGGCTCGCAATAGATTGCAGGCTTAGACATATGGTTTATTGTTAACAAAATTTAATTGAAGTGTATCGCGCCTTATTAAAAGCTGCAATGTCTGATAAGCCAAATTGAATATTAGATATCCTAAAGGAGAAAATATGGAATTAAAGTTTTTATGCCCTTACTGGGGTTGTGAAGGAATAGCAGCAGAGCAGTTTGTTGCCCGCGTACTCGCTGCGGGTTTTGATGGGGCTGAAATTAACTTCCCTGAAGACGATGAGTTTATTGCAACCATTAAACGTGCGGCTTGTGAAGATAACTTTGATGTTGTAGCACAACAGTGGTTGGCTGCTAAAGCAGAATCGTTTGCACAGTACCGAGCTAGATTTAATACGCGGTTGCACTTCCTAGCAAATGTAAATCCGGTGTTTATAAATTCTCATACCGGAAAAGATTTTTTTAGCTTTGAGCAAAACTGTATTTTGCTCAAAGATGCTTTAGCGTTAGAGCAAAAATTAGGAGTTACAATTACTCACGAGACTCACAGAGGGCGCTTTAATTATGCAGCTTTTGCTACTGAGCCTTATCTTCAACGATTTCCTGAACTAAAATTAAACGCAGACTTCTCACATTGGACTAATGTAAGTGAAAGCTTGCTTGAAGAGCAACAAGATGCCTTATTAGCAGCGCAACAGCAGAGCTACTATATTCACGCAAGAGTAGGGCATACTCAATCTGCGCAAGTAAATGATCCCTTTAGTAGCCAATGGCGTGAAACATTAAACCTGTATGTACAATGGTGGCAAACGATCATCGACTTAGCAAAAGCGCGAGGTCAGCAAACATTTTATATTTGCCCCGAGTTTGGTCCTTGGCCTTATATGCCGAATGAACTCAATTCTAATAAACCAATAACAGAGCAATGGCAACTGAATGTTGCTATGAAAGATTACCTAAAGCAACACTTGGTTGTGTAACTAGGCGTTAGACCGGCTTTAATTAAAAAGCCGGTCATATAAGCGTTTGTACTATTTACCGTAGCGTTTTTCGTACATGGTCGATGTGACGTCTTTTACCGCCTCAATCATTTTAGGGTAAGGAATATCGGTGCCAGTGACAAAGCCGATATTGGCATTTTCACCATCAAAGGCTCGCCCAGATACCGGTTCATCAACATACTGAAACCAATGCGCGCCTACCATATAAGGTTTTTCGAGAACGCTTTGCATGTATTTTTTATACATGGTTGCACGGTCAGTTTGATTCGCTGCATGGACAATGCCTGGATTGAACAAGCCGGAGTCGGTTGCAGTACCGATATGAAATTCGCCAATAACAACGGGTAAATCGACATCTTCTAAAAATTGCCAATAATGATCTTGCATGCCTTCTTCGTAAATATTAAAGCTTAAAACATCTGAGTATTTTACAGAGGCTTTAATAATTTCATCGGGCATACCCCAATTAGCCATACGAGCGCCCATATATAAGTGATTAGGGAGTTTTTTAGCCAAGGTGCCATTAACCACTTTAAAGTATTGCTCGCCGAGCATTTCTAGCATTTTAGAAATATCAGCTATTTGTGCATCGCTGTAAGTGGTAAATGTAACGCCCTGGTCGAGCTCATCCCAGTTAGCGATATCACTTTGCCATGCTTTATTTAATGCAGTAATTGAGCTGTATTTTTGTTTAAGGTGTGTAGTAAAAGCATGCTTAGCAGGGCTATTCGCTGCATTTTTAGAAAGTGCATCGAGTATGATCCCATAACGCTTTTCAACACTGCCTTCACGCTCGCCCCAACTTTTCTCGTTATCTATAAAAATACCGATACACCAAGGCGATGCTTTAATTTTTTGTGCTATTGCATCGATTGTTATTTCGGCGCGTTTTTTAAATTCAGGGTCGTATACGTCAGGCATTAAACCCCAGTGGTTGGTGTGGCCAGAAAGGGTTTTAAAATCACCAATAATCCAACCGTTAGCAAAATAGGGCACCGATTCTTTATCATAAAAAGCTGGGTCGACCCAGTTACCAAACGATGTAAACCCCCAATCCTTCATGCGGTCAAGTGTTACATCATGCCATTTATCTATGTACGATTTAGGTGATGTTTCGCCGTAGCGACGTTGTAAATTTGCACGATAAAAGCTATATGTTTCGCCATGTGCCACAGGGCCTTTATGGGTTGAGCGTCGGTAGCTGTAATGCTCGCTCAGTGGCTCATCGTAATCCGGAAGCCATTGGAACATATTATGACGCAGCTCAGAAGTAATAAACCGGCTCTGGCGGGCTTGCTCTGAGACTTTAACAATGCCCATAGAATCTTCGGGGGTGATTTCATCACTGCTGCGATTACGTACTGAGTCGTCTTTAAAGTCTATCCCGGTAATTGTTGTTAGGTTAGCCATACGGACATTAGCGGGCCCATGAGAGAAAAATAAATAACCTTCAGGGTCGACCATCCACCATTTACCGTCTACTTTTTCAGTTCTGAAATATCCTGTAGCCTCTAACTTAGGACCGTTGGCGTAACCACCAAATCGTGAGCGGTCGCTCATACCTTTGGATTTTGCAAGTTCAGCTAGTTCAATATCAGCAAAACGTTTAAGTTGTTCATCTGATGTGATTGTTAACGCATTGGTTTGTTTTGTGTATTGACCATATTTGTCAATGATATTAACCATCCAATTTGGATCAGATGGTGGGTTTTTTCTGAGCTTTATATCGCCAATTAATATAGATTTATCTTCTAATACACCGATGGTGAACAAGTTCATTTCGCTAATTTTAGTAAAGTCGCCACCATCATCTCGCCAAGAGCGCCACACCATTAATCGATCATTTGTTTGCCAAGGTGGTGCATCTCCCCACATTCCGGTATTGGTTAGGGCTTCTTTACCATCTAAAGGAAAATATACCGTTCCTTTATAACTTGGGGGTAAACTAACTGAGCGGCTTTGTAGTTGTCCTTTGGGGTTTTCTATTGAGAGGTAAAAGTGTATAGAGTTGGCGCTGGTATTTTCTACGTCAAACGCCACATTATAGTTATTATATGCTGACACATCCCAAGGGCTCGGTGGAGCTATTTTTAGCTCAGAAATATTTCCCTCAGCTGAAAAATTTAACGCTAATTGTTTATTATTTGCTGACTCAATCAGTTGATGAGATGTATGACTATCAAAAAGCCAACTTTGCTGTTGTTGATCTGAAAAATCAACCAGCTTGGTCAGTGTTTCTACCTCAGTAAATGGGTCTGCTTGTGAGTTAACTGATGGCTCTTGCACAGGCGCTTTATGTGTATCGCTGCAACCATTGGTAAACACACAGGCTAAGCTTAGCGCAATTAAATTAAGTGTCATTGAAGGGCAAGGTGTTGTCATTATAGTTTGGTCCTGTTGTAAACTAGAATGAATAACATACGATCATTGTTAACAATAAACAATGATCGTATTCATATTTATCACTTTTAATTCTGTTTTATTAACTTCATTGGGTAGCTGTTGGTCGAATTCCATTGGCCAACATATAAATTGTCATCTTGATCTACACAAACACAGTGCACATGATTAAATACTTGCCAATCAGTTTGCATCGGTTGTAGTTGACCGTCCTGATAAAAAGGTTGTGGTGCACCCACGTTAGCGATGATTTTATTTGTTTCGTCAAAAATACTAATAAAACCTGAATCATCGGCATTGCGATTATCAACGTGTGACCAACACACCGGCGCATAAAAAACGGATCCCTTGAAGACGGGACCACCAATATAGGCGCCATTAGCACTGATTGTTTTAAGGTATTGGCCATCTAAAGAAAATACTTTTAAACATTGTTCAAACCGCGAGCTGACAATTAAAGTTGGGTTATTTTCATCACGTAGATCCACCTCGATGCCATGTGTATTGTGCAAATTGTAGTTGGTATCGCTATTATCATGCCCACCCCACTGTTTAATATAGCGGCCGTGTTTATCAAAGTGCAGTAAAAAATCGCTTCCGTAGCCATCTGTAACATATAAATCACCATTTGGGGCTATAGCGATATCAGTAGGGCGAAAGGGCTGCTCTGGCGTATAAGCACCGTATGTTTGCGGATGACCTATGGTGTAAATCAGTTTGCCATCTAAAGTCATTTTCGCAATGAATCCTGCTTGTGGAATAACATTGTTAGTGGGACTATCCCATTGCTCTTTGCTGTGACCGTCCCAATGTCGGTTAACGACCCATCCACTATCGACAACATATAAATACTCTTGCTCGCCTTCTTGCACAATTTTAATGGCATGGCCACCTGGGAATAGGGTACCAAATGCATCCAGTAACTCACCTTGTTGCGAGTAAACTAAAATGTTATTGCGCGTGTTATCAGTGATCATAAAAATACGCCCTTGCGAGTCCATCACCATGGCGTGACAATTTTCGATGGGGTAGTCTTCGGGGTCTAATTTACCCCAGTGCGCATCTATCTTGTATTGGTAGTTACCATGACCCACTATTTTGCCATGCGGGTCTTGTCCGTTTTTTGGTATTGCGTGAGCAATTTGTTGTTTTTGTTGTAAAGTTAACTGTTGGAGCATTGTAATTTCCAAATAAAAAAACCAACTCAAAGTAAGGGCTAACAATCTTTGAGTTGGTTTGGCTAGAAAAGGGTGGTTATCCAGGGTGATTTAAAATCGCGTCATCATCAACCCGATAGAGAGGATAGTAAATCGCTTCATTTTCTTTAAATGATTGATTGCTGACGGCGTTATAGGCACAGATCATTGACCAACGTGGCTCAGAGGCTCTATTTTGGTTAGATTTATGTAGCAAATTACAGTGGAAAAACAACACATCGCCAGGCTCAAGCTCAACGTTAACCAGCTCATGGTATTTCATGGCTTCTTCGACAAACTCTAAGCATGCGCCTTTTTGGTCGCCAGTTTTGCTGTGATCTAAACGCCCTAAATGGTGGGAGCCTTTTAAAACTTGTAAGCAGCCATTTTCAATTGTTGCTTTATTAATCGCCACCATACAACTGATTGCTTTAGGATAAAGCATATAGTTATCACGATGCCAGTAACCAAAGTCTTGGTGCCATTCCCATGCACCGCCTACAAATGGTTCTTTCATCATAATTTTGGTGCTAGTATGATAAACCTCTTCGCCGATCAGAGTTTCACAGACATCAACCAAACGACGGCCTCGAGAAAACATACTGTAAAAGTCATC
This sequence comes from Pseudoalteromonas sp. PA2MD11, assembly GCF_017808125.1. Classification (NCBI taxonomy): domain Bacteria; kingdom Pseudomonadati; phylum Pseudomonadota; class Gammaproteobacteria; order Alteromonadales; family Pseudoalteromonadaceae; genus Pseudoalteromonas; species Pseudoalteromonas sp. PA2MD11. The sequence goes on along the minus strand of NZ_JADKNF010000002.1, from coordinate 365,735 downwards.
CCCTGTTTCTTGCCATAAACACACTTTACTGACGGCACCATCGGCATCTTTTTTATGCCATGCTCGCTCGTAAAGCGAATCATCATTAAAGGCTGTATATTGCAAACGCGAAATTTCTTTTTCATCGTAATAGCCTTTTGCAATAACGTAGCCATCTCTATGAAAGTCTGCAATTTGTTGTGGTGTGAGTTGTCTGTTGTTCATAACTGAGTGTCCTGATAGTGACCATTTGTTGTAAATTGTTAACAATGATGATTGTGTTTATTTGAATGGTCAAGCTGTAATTTATATAAAAATATGGTATTTATATATAAATATTCATAAAATTAATTAACTAATTGTTTCTACATGTATTCACTGTGAATAAGGTAGAAAAATTATTTTTTAATTCATATATGAAGATGGAAAATTAATTCATTTTTGCGCTGATGGTGTTGTATGAACACAAAAGTAAAAAATAAATACGCAGTTCCGGCGTTAGATAAAGGTCTCGATATCCTTGAGTATTTGGCGAATAAGGGTAGTGCATGTTCACAAAGTGAAATAGCGACTGGGCTTGATCGTAGTGCAAATGAAATTTATCGGGTTTTGGTAGGGTTAGAGTCTAGAGGCTATTTAATTCGGGATGAGTTTTCTGGCCGGTATAGCCTATCTTTAAAGCTTTATAATTTATCCCGCTCTATTTCACCTATAGATCAAGTGCGCCAATGCGCTATTCCATATATGGAAGACTTAGTGGTCAGTGTAGGGCAGTCGTGCTACTTAACTATGTTGTATCAAAGCCAAGCTATGACGGTAGTACAAGCTCGCAGCCACAGTGCGATGCATTTGAGCATTGCTGAGGGTTCATTATTTACTTTAAGTAAATCAACTGCAGGGCAATTGCTGTTAGCAAACAGCAACGAGCATGTTCGCAGTATGTTGATAGAGCATGATAAAAATTATAGTAAATTAAAGTCAAAAGATTTAAGCAAATTTCATCAGGAGCTTAATGATATTGCTGAACAAGGGCAATTGGTACAGGGTAATCCAATTATTTCAGGTGTTACTGATTTTTCCGTTCCTATAGGTAAACCCAACGCAAAGTTGATAGCGGCATTAAGCATTTCATCTTTTGATGCAGCATTAACATCAAGAGTTAATACACACGCTATGATAGAAGAGCTTAAAAGTACGGCAACTAAAATCACCTCTTTACTTAACAGTTAACTTATTCACAGCGTTAGTCTCACTATATAAGTGAGGCTCATTATTACTCGCTGTTTCATAACCTCTTCAAATTTAAATAGTTACTTATAGCTCCCTTTGCTCAAAGTTCCCTCCGTTGTTGTTGGTCGTTCATATTATCAGCGCGCTTGTAAAATTTTTGTTTAATTTCGATTGACTTTTTACGCATTGTTCTATTATCGTAAAGTTAATTGTTAACAATATTTTGGTAACAATTATAAAATAGCAAAAATCATCAATGGCAACGTCGTCTAAACACAATATTTAGGTGTAAAAATGATAAACACACAATTTAAACTCAATGCAATTTGTATGGCTATATTGGTAGCAACACCATTGGCTAATGCACAAACAGAAGAAACAAGCAAAGCCTCTGATGTTGAGGTTATTCAAGTTACAGGTATTCGTAGTGCGTTAAGTAAATCTGCATCAATCAAACAAACTTCATCGGGTGTGGTTGATGCCATTTCGGCAGAGGATATTGGTAAATTACCTGATACTAATTTAGCAGAATCATTACAGCGTATTAGTGGCGTATCAATTGATAGAGCTAATAATGAAGGTAACCAAGTAACAGTGCGTGGCTTTGGTCCTAGCTTTAACTTAGTGACTTTAAATGGTCGTCAAATGCCAAATTCGTCTGTATTACAAGAAGCTGGTGTGTCACGTAGCTTTAATTTTAGAGAAATTGCAGCTGAAAGTGTGTCAGGTGTGTCTGTTTATAAAACAGGTAAAGCCAATGTCGCATCGGGTGGTATTGGTGCAACCATTGATATTAATACCGCTAAACCATTTGATTACGACGGCTTTAAAGCGTTCGCGAATGTTAAAGCGATAAAAGACACTAGTTCAGAGAAATCAAATGTTACACCTGAAATATCCGGCATGATCAGCCAAACATTTGCTGATGATATGTTTGGGGTGTTGTTGTCAGTTTCTCACTCAGAGCGTGAAAGTGGTCGTGAGCGTGTAGGTACGTCGCAGGGGTGGGTTAAAAATCGCGCAAATCCAGATGGTGTAGATAGCAGTGCTATTGACACCTCTGTTAATCCCACAGGAACATACTGGGTGCCTTGGACCCCTGAAATGGAACGATTTGAAACGGAGCGTACCCGTGATAATGCACAATTAGTATTGCAATTTGCCCCTACAGACAAAATAACCGCAACACTTGACTATACTATGTCGCGTTTTGAAGAAATTAGTGAAACTAATAAAATGTCATTTTGGTTTGATAATCCAGGTGGTACGGCTGATCAAAATGGTACCTTATTGGATATCACGAATGCCAATGATGAGCTTAACTTTTGGGCATGGGAGCTATACGAGAAAAAAGAAAACGACTCATTTGGTTTAAATTTAGCTTGGCAAGCAACAGAATCATTGAAGTTAAGTTTTGATGCTCATGACTCTACCTCTCATTCAAATCCAGATGGTAATACGGCCGAAACAATTGCAAATTTGAAAAATATTCCAGGCTCTGTCGATTTAATTGGTGCTAACTTTTCTACTGAAGTGCCGAGCATTACAGTTGATGACTCATCATTACCGGGCGGTGCTTATAATCCTGAGAATATCGTATCGGATCTGTATCAGCGCCGTGGTTACGAGATGAAAAATAACATCAAGCAATATCATGCAAGTGGTATGTGGGAAAATTTGAACAGTGGTGCAATTTCAGCGATTCATTTTGGCGCTATGTACACGGATTATCAAATTGATACCTATTTATCCGAGCAATTTTCATTTGTAGATATTCCGTTAGATAGCTTAGGGCTGATGTTTGATGACGCAGCAGGTTTTGCTGATGGTTTTTCAGGCTCTGATCAGTTGTTCCCTTATATGCCAAGATACAGTGCCCATGACTTTGTGGATATTGTTAAAAACGAAGGTCTATTTATAGAGCCTAATGTCTCTACTAATGGTGTTCAAGAACAAACAATGGCATTTTATGTGTCATTAGATGTAAGTACCGAGTTTAATGATATTCCAATTGATATGAATGTAGGGGTACGTTACGAAAGCACAGATGTAACCGGTTATTCTGTGAAACCAGCTATCATCGCGCTTAACTATCGCCATGCTGAAGAGCTACGTCCTGTGTATGCAGATGAAGCGACACCTCAAGAGCTAGAAGGTGAATACACGCGTATTTTACCAAATCTTGATTTAAGTGCTGACCTTGATAACGGCTATAAAGCACGTTTCTCATACAGTAGAACGCTAGCTCGTGCGGGGATTGATGCTATGTTCCCATCTACCACAATTAATGCGCGTCCTGGTGGGCCTTTTGATGCCTCACAGGGTAACCCAAATCTATTACCGATTACCTCAGATAACTTTGACTTCTCGTTTGAGTGGTATGGTGATGATGGCAGCTATGCATCTGTAGGTTACTTTAAAAAGTTTGTTGAAAACTTCATAGGTGCAGGTGTGGTACAAGGCACACTTGATGACATTAACGGTGAGCCGCTGCGCGATCCAAGTGTAAACCCACGTCCTGGCTGCCCTGACAGCAGCGATGAGCCTAACCCTGCTTGTATGAGCCAACCGTCTGATCCGGTTGTTACCTTTGATATCTCAACACCTGATAACCTACAAAACCGTGAGGTAGATGGCTGGGAATTAAATGGTCAGTACATGATTGAAGATACTGGTTTTGGTGTTGTTGCTAACTATACCTTAGTTAACAGTGACGAAGAGTTTGAACCGTATAACTTCGATCAAACCATTGCTCTGGCCGGCTTAAGTGACTCTGGTAACCTTGTTGGTTTTTATGAGAATGACGATTTCCAAGTGCGTCTTGCTTATAATTGGCGCGACGAGTTTCTACTTTCGCTAGGCACAGAGCCTACGTTTACCGAAGCTTATGGTCAGCTAGACTTTAACTTTAATTACACCATTAATGAATCGTACTCAGTTAACTTTGATGCGTTGAACTTGACTGACGAAACCGTTCGTCGTCATGGTCGCTTTAGCGAGCAGTTGATCTCTGCTGAGCAATATGGTCCACGTTATAGCATAGGTTTCACTGCTAAGTGGTAATAAGCTAAGTTTAAAGAGCAAGGCACTGCTAGTCTTGCTCTTTTTATTGGTTATATAGCAATAATAGAGGTTGCTATGAATGACACATTAAAATCAATTGTAATAGTCGGTGGTGGAACCGCTGGTTGGTTAAGTGCGGGGATTATTGCAGCCTATTTAAAAAAACATCACAGTCTTAATTACCACATTACATTAGTTGAATCAGCTGATATAGCAACGGTTGGCGTTGGTGAGGGCACATGGCCGACCATGCGCAGAACGTTACAAAATATGGGGGTTGATGAAGCGCAGTTTATTAATCAATGTAATGTATCGTTTAAACAAGGTGCCAAATTTGCCAACTGGCATAGCACAAAAGAAAACGACTTTTACTACCACCCGTTAATGATGCCACAAGGGTTTGCAGATAATGATTTAGCCGCAGCTTGGCTTCGTCAAGACACTGACTCAGCAGCACCGCATAAGCATTTTGCAAATTTTGTTTGCCCCCAACACGCATTGTGTGAGCACAACCTAGCGCCTAAAGCCCTAACAACACCACAATACAGTGGTGTGGCAAATTACGCATATCATTTAGATGCAGGCCTATTTGCCACATTTTTAAAAAATCATTGCATCAACCACTTAAACGTAACACATGTAGTGGCCAGTGTTTTATCGGTAAATAATAACGCTAATGGCGATATACACTCCTTGAGTTTGGATAATAACACGGCGCTTTGCGGCGATTTATTTATAGATTGCTCAGGGTTTAAATCTTTATTGTTAGGTGAAAATTTAAAAATCGGCTTTAAATCATGCAAAGACATTTTGTTTGCTGATAGCGCATTAGCAGTACACATGCCGTATGACGATGAAACTCAGGCGATTAGTTCACACACCATCTCTACAGCACAAACAGCAGGTTGGATATGGGATATTGGTCTGCAGACACGTCGTGGAGTAGGGCACGTTTACTCAAGCCGCCATATCAGTGAGCAAAAGGCCAAAGAGCAACTTTTTGATTACCTAAACATCTCGCCCGCTAAACGGGCTGACTTTAATGTTAAAAAAATTAGTTTTGAACCAGGACACAGAGAAAAGTTTTGGCACAAAAACTGTGTGGCTATTGGTTTGTCGGCTGGATTTTTAGAGCCATTAGAGGCGTCGGCCTTATTGCTGGTGGAAATATCCGCTAACTTTGTAGCAGAGCAATTACCAGCTAACCGCCAAGTCATGGATATAACTGCCGCACGGTTTAATCGTACTTTTAGCTATCGTTGGCAGCGTATTATCGATTTTTTAAAGCTGCACTACATGTTAAGTGAGCGAACCGATAGCCTTTTTTGGCAGCAACATTGCGCTGAGCATAGTATCCCGCAAAGCTTACAAGATAACCTAGCGTTATGGCGAACACATATCCCTAATGACAACCACTTTGATTATTCTGTCGAGGTATTTCCAGCAGCAAGCTACCAATACGTGCTGTATGGAATGGGCTTTAAAACGGCGACGACCCATTATGGCAATCATCCTCGCGCGATTAAAAAAGCGCACAATCTAGCAACTAAAAATACCAAAGACACGACTGAATTAGTGAGTAAATTACCGGATAACCGCACATTATTAAAACAAATCAAGAAGTATGGTTTACAAAAAATTTAGCTAAATCACTGCATTTAAATGAGCAACTTTACGATGACAAACGCAACATTATTAGATAAAAAAACACACGCAAACTTATACATAAACAATACGCCAAGTGCTGAATTTGGTGACAATATTAATTACATTCCCATAGTGGCTGATGAGTTAAAACAACTAGTGCTAGATTACCCTGTGTATTTTATGAAAAACCCACAGACAGGCCAGTTTGATCTGTTTGTTTTAACCGGTTTTACAGCGGGAGAGAACCTATTTTTGCAGCAAGGACGTTGGCGAGCACAATACATTCCGCTGCACATCAAGCGCCAGCCGTTCAAACTAGGTCTACGTGATGCCACGATAACCGAGCCTACGGATAGCGATTTAGCGGTGCTTATTCACCAAGATCACCCACGGGTTAATCAAAACATAGGAGAGCGGATTTTTGATCAGCAAGGAGAGCCCACAGCTTACCTGAATGCTGTTTGTGAGCAGTTAATGACATTAATGCACGGTAATAAGCGCACTAGCGCGTTTATTAAAGCCTTGCTAGAGCATGAGTTGCTAGAAGCCGTACAACTGAGCCTGACTCAAAAGGGTGAAAAACAAACGTATAGTGGCTTATACGCCATTAACGAGCAAGTACTAGCACAGCTTGACGCACATGCGCTTAAGTCATTACACGAAATGGGCTATCTTCAAGCTTGTTATATGATTATCGCTTCAACAGGGCATATACAAAAGTTAATTGACTGGCTTAACTAAACACCTTAAAACAACCCAGATATAGTGGTGAAAGCTCAATTGATGGCTTGTTAAATTAATTGAAGTTTGAGCCTATTAATGATCTATAGCTAAAGGCAATAGGATTTAGATGAATAAAAATAAAAAAGTACGTTGGGGAATTGCCGGGCTTGGTAGCATTGCGCAGCGTTTTGCTTTCGATTTAAAAAATAATGTAAATAATGCCGAGTTATATGCTGTTGCATCGCGCTCTCAAGAAAGAGCGGATAAATTTGCCAATGAGTTCGATTGCCAGACTGCGTATGGTGATTATAAATCGCTAGCAGAAAATCCACACGTCGATGTTGTTTATGTGGCGACTATTCATCCATGCCACAAAGAGTTAGTCGCTTTATTTTTAGCTCATAATAAGCATGTTTTTGTAGAGAAACCAGCATTTACTAATGTCGAAGATTGGGATGAAATGCTCAATTTAGCAAAGAGTAAAAACCTTTTGCTTATTGAGGCAATGAAATCAGTTACTTTTCCTGCTTATCGTGAACTGCTTAAATTTATTAAAAGTCATAATCTGGCAATTACTTGTATTGAGGCTTCATTTGGTACTAAAAATGAGTTTAATAATACTAATCGTCTATTTGATCCAAAACAGTGTGGAGGTGCCACATTAGACGTTGGGGTATATCCTCTGTGGCTATATGTCGATATTTGTAGCCAGTTAAATATTCCTCTGCAGAAACCCTTAGTTAATATTACGCGAGATAATCCAATATCAGCCGTTGATGAAATGGTCTCCTTTGTATTTAACACCAAGGTACAAGGTAATCTATCAGCTTCAATAACCAGAAACTTACCAAGTAAAGCTGTTTTATCAGGCCCAAATGTTGAGATTATCATCCATGAGAAATGGTGGAACCCGCAAATTATTGAGATCACACACTATGGTGCCAAACAAAAAATTGAAATTGATAGTACAGGGGAAAGCTTTGAGTTTGAGATAGAGCATATTTCAACGCTTATCTTAACTAACAAGTTAGAGTCTGATGTAATACCCCATGCTAACAGTCGCGCAGTGATTGAGATTATGGAGCGTGCCCTGACAGATAATGGCTATCAATACTTGGTTACTGGTTAAATGTTTGCCTTATTAAGCTAAAAGCGAAACGATAAGTCAGCACTTAAGATTTATGCAGTTCTGGTTTTATTTAGTTAACTGTACCTTCTGTTCCAAACTTGGTATTACTCCTTAAAATGCCAGAATAACTACTCTTGTATAGTCGGGCTTTAAGCTGTACTTAGGAGTTCCTTATTTGGGTTCTTAAATTAGGGTTAGAGTCGGTGTTTGAGTTTTAAGGTAATAGATAAATCACACATAAAAATTTAAAGGGTAAGAAAAAATTTTACATATGTATTGGAAATTACTCTACGATTGTTACCGTGCTATATAACCGAGTATTGTTAGTAAATTGCTTAGTACTTTATAATTTATATCGTTGATTTCATTAGGTACTCTATTTAGCTTATGTTCGGAATGATATCATTTAAAGCCAACATGTATCTATGTACCAGAATCAGCTATTCCTGTATAGCTCGTTTCTGCCCCAATAAGCTAACGTAAATCATCTAAAGGGCAGCTTTGAGTGCGCTACGGGCGGGTATGAGCAAACTATAGCCTTTCAGCCTCGATCATTCTGTTTAAATAGTGAGTGGTTTCTATATTAGACCTCATAAAATTAATTATTGACATACTCAGCTCGATGATTGACACTGAATTAATATTCACGAAGCAAGGCGTCTTCACATAAATGTGAATATTGGCAAATGCCAACCGATAGGCCCTTTACGGTAAAAAATATCAAAAAGTTACAAATTATTAGTTATTTATCATGTGCGAATAGAGAATTGGGCCAACTCAAGCACTTGAGGAGATACTAATATGCATGTCAATTTTCGTTCATCTTCAGAGTTTAAAAACATTACACTAGCTTGGGCTAAAAACAGCAAAGGGATCAAGGTTTGTAGACTTAGAGAGTCAATAGCAAATGTAGCTGGTTTTCCCGATTTAAAAAGTTATTTAACACACCTAGATTTTGATAAGGGTTTTCAGCCAACTAAAGAAAAATTCGAAGAAAAACTCTATTGTAACGGAAGAAACTTTGAAAATAGCCAAGTCTTTGAGCGTAGCGTTACTATCCAAGTGTCACAGGAAATTAAGGATTTATCGGTAATTAAATCAATCCCGCCTCAAATAAAGCCTTTGAATCACCCATCGAATGAAGCCTTGGTTCTGATTTCTGAGGTTTTGGGCTGTAATTTAAAAGCTATCAAAAAGCTAGATATTGACGAGCATCTATTCGAAGACGAAGAGCTTTCAGACGTAGAGTCTTGTGAATGGTCAGCGCTTTATGACTGCGTATGTACCGATAAAGATGGGTATGCAGTGGAGGTGCTTAGGTTTGATAAAGTAGGGAGTAAATACAACATTGTCTTTAACTTAGATGTTACTACAACTCAACATTTAGGTGATAATTTTGATTTAGATCCTGTTCTGCTGGACACTATCACCAATAGCCGTCTCCGATTAGATGATTATCAATTATTTAAATTTATCTCAAATTATGTAACCAATTTCTTGTCGTTAAATCCTGAGCCTTTTGTCGAAGAACCAACTGTAGGTTACTTTTTTAAGAAATCGATAGAAAAAGAATTTAACGAATTATTTTTTAATGAAATAGTTACTAACATGCCTGCTAGCACAATAACAAAATTCCCGCTTGTTAATTGGGGGGAGGGAAGCGAATTATCACAAGAAGTTGTTAACATTTATCATTTGACTAACTTGCTGATTAACAATATTGCAGAATATCCTACAAAAAACATTAATCATTTAATGTTATTTCTGGAAGCAATTGATTATTTACCATTTGACCCCTGGGAAAGAATGCATATTATGTTCTCTGACGTGAAAGGCGAGTTAATAGAGCGATAACAAAAATTAAAATTGTTCCTAATAGTGGTGCGTTTCGAACTGGAGACTTTGTTATAGATTTAGTTAAAACTTCGTAGTTTGATATTGCAAGATAAGCAGAGGGAGCATACACCCTTGAAGTATCCGTCCGGTGATCACCACCTAACCTTTAAAATTCCACGGTAATAGACTGTCGATATCGGGCGTAGGTTGGCACAATTCATTTAAACACGCGGTGATGTAATCGTAGGGTACTAAGTCGTTGGCTTTGGCTGTTTCAATGATGCTGTAAAGTGCGGCGCTGGGTCCAGCCCATACCGCGGTTTGGCTAAACAGCCAGTTTTTACGGCCAATGACGAACGGCTTAATAGCCCTCTCTGCACGGTTATTATCAATACTCAGTCGCCCATCATTAATGTATATGGTGAGTTTCGGCCATTGGTTTGCCATATAGTTAGCGGCATCTATGAGTTTGCTATTACCCACTAAGTTTGGTTGATGTTTTTCAAGCCACTCTTTGAGCTTGCTGAGTATTGGCTTACTTTGTGTTTGCCGAGTGTGATAAAGCTCATCAGCTGGTTTACCTTTTAATCGCGATTCTATCCCATATAGTTTTTGTATTAGACTAAGTACTACATCGGCTTTGCCTGTTTTGTTTTTCCCTTGTAGCTTTTTCGCCTCGATAAATTTACGACGTGCGTGCGCCCAGCAGCCCACAAGGGTGGCCTGTGTTTTTTCATACGCTTGATAACCATCCACGTGTAAGTACCCTTGATAATCATCAAGGTAATTCATCACACAGCTGGCTGCGCGACTATTATGGTAGTCGTAAAGCACAATATTGGGGATGGGGTTGTCTGGTTTAGGTGAGTCGGCTCCTGAGCAGTACACCCACATGTAGCTATTAATTTTATCCGATTTCACCACATTAACGGTGGTTTCATCAGCGTTAAGGAGTGGTTGTTTTAATAACTCGGCTTTCAAACGTTTAATGAGTGGCGTAAATAATGTGGCTGATTTAATCACCCAGTCACTCATGGTTTGTTGGCTAAGCTCAATGCCATATTGCTTAAACATGCTCTCTTGACGATGAAGCGGTAAACCATATTGGTATTTACTGGTGATAATTTGGCTAAGTAAGCTCGCTGTCGCGATGCCTTTGTTAATTGGCATGGCGGGCATTGGCTGTTGTTTTATCTTTGACTCAGTGCCTGATTTTTCACACTCACGACAGGCGTATTTCGGGCGAATATGTTCAATCACTTTGACTTGCGCTGGAATGAACTCAAGCTTTTCAGTGGTATCTTCACCGATTTTATGTAACTCACCACCGCAACATGCGCAACTTTTATCGTCGATGTCGTGAATAACGTGTTCACGGGGTAAGTCTTTAGGTAGTGGTTTGCGTTTAGGTTTGTTGCGGGTATAGCTAATTGCTTGCTGCTCAGGCTCAATTGTTTCAGTAATGTCTTCCGCTTCATTGAATAATTCACCTTGCCCCACAAAGCCTTCAGCACTTTTGCCGAATTGTTTTTGTTGGGCTAAACGGAATTGCTCTAGCAAATATTGATTTCGCTCATTCGCTTGAGGTAACTGTTTCTCAAGATCAGCAATGCGTTGTTGTAAGGTAAATACATCGTTCATGCCGTTTATTTTACGGCTTTCACTCATGATGTGTAGTGCTAACAGCTTAAACCTTGATGATCATCAATTGATCTAAGTCATTAAGTCACTGTGTGCTGACTTACGTTGATTTCTTCATGGCCAATGACGTCATAGCCTGATAATAACCAGTGTAATTGCTGCTCGCTCAATATCATGGTCACACGTTCACACCTAGGCCACGCTTATCAAGACGCTTATACCACGATGCAAAGCCCGTTTTATCCCAGTAGAGAAGTTTTAATTTGTCGCGTTTTTTATTACAAAACACAAAGAGCGCCCATGATAGCACGGTCAATTCAAGCTGGCACTCCACCAATGCCGCCAGCCCATTGATGGATTTACGAAAGTCCACATACTCAGCACATAAGTACACCTCAGGCGGATTAACAAACATCTTCATGCTGATAGCCCTTTAATAATTGTGACGACGACATTAGGGCAAAGCGTGGTGGGAAGTGCCAGTTGACCTGTGCGAATATTAAAGCTGACATAGGATTGCTCAGTGACGTTGATTTGTGTGCGCTGGGTTTGCTGCTCAACACGCACAAATTGAGGTGGCGCTTCTGATGATTGCGCCTGCTGCATACTTTTATATTTATAAAACGAGCTGATAGAGACTTGATGATGTTTGCAAAACGCTTCATTCGTTCCGGTAAATGACGAGCGAATCGCGAGGATTTCTTGCCAGCGTTTAGGGATAGGTGAACTCATAATGACCTCCAATAAATGATTGGCGGTATTTTCAAATACAAAAAATGCTGTTGCTAGGTGTGGTTAGCCGGACGGATACTATTTATCAACTCAATGCTGTACAATCAAATTAGTATCACTAGAGGGAAAGATATGTCAGGCTATCTAACTAAAATTAAAACGAAGATTCCTTACTCTGATAAAGAAGTAGATATAGACGTCAACGGTAAAACACTGATCTTAACGGGTGGTAATGGTTGTGGTAAGACACAGTTGCTGAAGTTAATTTATGAAAAGCTGAAACTTTCAGTTATCGACCGTCAAAATTACAATTTAGATGACGTTGAAAGGAACTTGAAATCTAGTCAAAGTCACCTTAGTCGCAACGGTCCTGCTCACCAACACTATAAGCACTACAAGCAACAAGTAGAGATGTATAGCAGACAGCTTGAAGAAACTAGGAATCCGCCATTAGAAATGAGTAACCTTGATGAGTTCGTTGTGAACTATCAAGAGCTGAAAGCTCTTTTAATTGAGTTTGAAGCGATGAGAAAATCTGAAATTGTTAAGCCGTCATCGGTTTCGAGCATAAGTAGCTTGAGAGATAAAGATAAACAGACAGTTCAACAAGTAAATAGGAAAGCAAGTACCTCATCATTATTTGAACAGTTCTTAGTCACGAATAAAGCGAATCAGGCTTTTTCCGAGTCAGAAAAAATCAACAACGACCCTGCAGAAGCTGCACGGATTGATAAGTGGTTTATTAAGTTAGAGGCCGATTTACGAAACCTTTTTGAAGATAGAGATCTTGAGTTAGTTTTTAAATCAGACTCGTTCTCTTTCGAGATCCATCAACCACACAAAGAACCGTACACTTTCCAAACATTATCTTCTGGTTTCTCGTCGATTATGGCTGTGTATGCTGATCTAATTACTAAGGTATCTCTACGCTCAATAGACCCCGAAGAGCTAACTGGGGTGGTATTAATTGATGAAATCGATGCTCACCTTCATGTTACATTGCAAAAGAAAATCTTATCATTTCTTACTCAGGCATTTCCGAGTGTTCAGTTCATCGTGTCGACTCATTCTCCGTTTGTTGTCTCATCGATTGATGATGCAGTGATTTATGATCTATCAAAACGAGAACAGGTCGAAGATCTATCAATGTACTCGTACGAATCCGTACTTGAAGGCTTATTCGGCGTACTTCCAATTTCTAGCTTACTTCAACAAAATATTGAAGCTCTAGCTAAGCTATTAGACAAGCCCACGATTGATGTCGAAGAGGTCCAGTCACTTTTAGATAAGTTACCACCGGATGAAGAGTCATTAGATTCTGAATCACTTTACTTTGTTAATTCAGCAAAGTTAGCGATCAACAAAGCAAAGAGGTAGTAGCATGTTCAATGCAGTTAGAAATGAACCAGCTCCTACTTCACTGGCTGGAAAAAGAAAATATGACTCAGAAGATGTTTTGAACTCCTTAAAAAAGGTGTTTCATAAGAAATGTTATATTTGTGAAACTAGTGCTCCATTAGAAATCAATGTCGAACACTTTGTACCACATGAGGGTGATGAGGGTTTAAAGTACGATTGGAATAATTTGTACTTATCTTGTGGTCGGTGTAATAACATTAAGCTTGCTAAGTATGGTGACCTTTTAGACTGTTGTGACCCTGATACCGATGTCGTTCGTGCGATAAAACATAAGCCACCATTAACTCCATTTGCTAGGAAGCTCCATATTGAAGCTCAAAGTGATGATGTTAAGGCTAAGTTAACAGAAGAGCTTTTAAACCGAGTCTTTAATAGTGAACACACGCCTAATAAAGCAGTTACGGCTTCATCCCTTAGACGCAAAGTGTTTGATCAATACAACTTATTGTTAACACAGTTGAACAATTACTATGATCCATTAGCTTTACCCGATGAAAAAGATAGAGCCGTTGAGCGAATCAAACTCCTCCTAAAACCTTCTTCTCCATACAGCGCATTTATAAGTTGGTGCATTATGGAAGATGAGGAGCTAGGGCCGATGCTGCATGATTGTATAGGTATAGGTTGATAGGATTCGATGTCAGTTTTTCACGCTCTCTCTAGTTCGTTACTTTCTTAGTGAGCACAGCCGCTAATTTAAGAGTGTACATAATTTTCTGCTAGCACATCTTTGTGATAACTGGAATTACGAGTGAAGATAAAGCGTTTATGATTTTACTAATTGGCTACATCCATCAAAGTTGTGACTGTTGTCTTCAGTCGCCGTTTTGAATTTCTAGCATCAATAGCTCTGTTTCAATGCCTCCAGTGCGTGTTGATACAATTCATTTATTAGTGTTAATCCAAGAGGTATTTTCTGCTAAAGTTAAACTAGTGAGTGAATTTTTAAGCGGTTATCAAATGACAGAAAACCAGTTAAAATTATCAAGTAAGCTAGACCTTATAAACGTAATTTCATGTGGAGAAATAGTCTCTCATTCAAATCCATTGGCTGAAATTAAGCTTGTAAGAAATGGGATTAAAGTGCAGGTAGTGTATGCCTTTGCCAGTGTTATTGATTGGGACATGGCAACAGTAGCAAAGGTGATAGGAACAACATCAACAACGTTATCACGAAATAAGGCTAAGTTGTTAAGTTCACAAATTAGTGAGCGTGCACTAGAAATTGCAAGATTAAGTATGGTGGGTATTGAATACTTCGGAAATATCGAAACTTGGAATGCATGGTTAAATACTGCTCACATTCAATTTAATGGCAGAGCACCGCGAACAGTCTTGAACTCAATTCGTGGGCGCGAGTTAATAAGAAACTTTGTTAAACAGCTTCAGTATGGGTTCACAGCATGATAACAGTTCAGCCTGACTAGCTTAGTTTTATCTAAATGTTTTTAGTAAATAGTAAATTCATTAATAGTTAATTTTCTATAACTGCTCACTGAGTAGAAAAATACCAAATTTTGAGAAGACACGAATATGCGAAAAACGCGTCATTGGTTGCTCTCATGATGGATCTAAAAAGCCGCTTAGCAGCGGCTTTGTAAGCATAAAATTTATCTAATTACTTGATATTGTGTTTAATCGCTTTAATTGCAGTGGCGCTGTCTTGGGCTTTTAGGGCTTCAAGAATTGCGCGGTGTTCGTTAACGCATTCAGAACTTGAGGTAATACGCTTATAATTTAAACGCATACGCATCACATACGGATACCAAATATTAACCAGCTCTTCACCACCGGCTTGGTAAATTAAATATTGATGGAAAGAAATATCGATTTTTGTGACTTCAGTGTAGTCCTCACGTTCAAATGCTTCTTGTAGCGAGTCTAAAATAGCTTCTAAATCTGCAAAGTGTTGCTCATTTAAATTACCGTTTAACTCGGTTACGGCATATTCTTCAATACTGCGGCGTAATTTGATCATTAACTTTTGCAGTTTAGGGTCGAGTACACTGTTTACTGATGCGCCACAGTTATTACGTGAAATCAATAAACCTTCTTTCGTCAATTGCAGTATGACATCACGAATCGGGCCACGAGATAGACCAAAACGTTCTGCTAATTCTTTTTCATTTAATTTAGTTTGTGGGGGCATCTCACCAGAAATAATATCTGAACGTAGCTGTTCAGCTATTTGATCTTTTACAGATAAAATTTTTGTTGGTCTAGCTGCGGCCATATTTTTTCCTACGATTATTTTATGCTTTGTTTTTCTTTATTTAGTGTATATAAAAAAAAGCGAATGGTCTATTGTCAACACGTTACAATAGACCAGAATTTAAGCTTATTTTTTAAATCGTCGCTCATACATTTCATTATTCACAGTTTTTGCTGCTTCGACCATTTCAGTATAAGGACGATCAGTGACTGTAATAAAACCAACATTATAGTTTTCTCCATCATAAGCACGTCCAGTAATCGGCGAGTCTATGTATTGGAACCAATGAGCGCCAATAAAGTATGGGTTATCAAAGACTGAGCGCATGTAGTCAGTGTACATTTTAGCACGGTCTTGTTGGTTTGAGGCATGAATAAGCCCTGGGTGAAATAAGCCAGAATCTAATGCACCAACATGGAATTCACCAATGATAGTGGGTTTATCAAATTCGCTTAAGAATTCCCATTTTTTCGGTTTAATGCCTTCTTTGTATGCATTAAAGCTTATCACATCAACATGCTTTGCTGATGCTCTAACGACTTCAATGGGCATTCCCCAATCAGGAAAACGAGCGCCTAAGTACAAGTGATTAGGTAAATATTTGTCCATTGCGGCATTAACTACGCTGAAATACTTATCGGCGTAAGCTGTAAGCATAATTGAAAAGTCAGCCAGTTGGTCGTTGTTTTTAACATCAACTTTGACGCCTTTATCAAACTCTTGCCATGAGGCTAAATTTAGGTCCCATACTTTGTTTAGTTCGTTTATGTCAGCATATTTTTCTTTCATCAAACGTGAGAACTCAGCTTTAGTTGGCACTGTTGCGGCATCCCTACCAAGAGTGTTGATCACAATGCCATAATGACTTTGTACTGAGTCAGGACGACCAAAGCTTTTTTCGTTATCAATAAACACGCCAACTGCCCAAGGGGAGTTATTAACCTCTTTTGCGACGTTTTCAACGGTAACATCTGCACGCTCTGCAAAATGTGGATCAAATACATCAGGCATTGCACCCCAGAAATCATTGCCACTCGAAACGGTTTTAAAATCACCGATGATCCATCCATTGGCAAAGTAGGGCACTTGTTGGTTGTTGTAGTAACTTGGATCTGTCCAGTTACCTAAAGAAGTAAAGCCCCAAGTGATCATACGTTTTAAGGTTACTTCTCGCCACTTTTGCATAAAGTCGCTATTATTCTGGCCGTACTTACGCTCTAGATTAGCGGAATAAAAGCTGTAGGTTTCGCCGTGCGCTAGTGGACCTGAGTGAGCGCTTTTTCGATAGCCATAGTGTTTACCCATTGGCTCATCATAACTTGGTAACCATTCAAATAAATCTTTACGCACTTCTGAAGCTACATACCGGCTAGGTAATGCTTCTTTATTAACTTGGTTCAGGCCTTTTGAATCTTCTGGTGTTAAACCTGATTCATTAGCACTTTTAAAAAGGGATTGGTTAAAATCATACCCAGTTAATGTGGTTGAATTCGCAAGTCGAATAATATCTAAACCCGTTGCTAAATAAAGGTAGCCATCTGGATCAACAAGCGACCATTTACCCTTGTATTTTGCTGTTCTAAAATAGCCTGTCCCTTCAAGTTTTGGACCTTGTGCCCAACCACCAAAACGTGAACGATTTGAAGGGCGTTTTGATAGTAGCGTTTGAGCTTCTTGTTTTTTATCTTCAATTAAATCAGCTTCAGAATCTACTTTGTAAGGAAAGTTTTGTTTTGCATTTTGACCAAACTTATCAACAATATGGGTTAAAAATTCAGTATTAAATTCAGGATTACTTCGTAAATCGATTGATTTTATTTGTAATGCTTTATCATGCAATGCGCTTTGTACACTTAAAGATATTTTTGTGATCCCTTTAAGATTTAGATTCTTTTTTCCCCACATAGAGATAAATTGAGTTTCATCAGATTCCCATGTTGCAGGGTTAGATCGTAAGCCGGATGTAAAGTTTAGCTCGACGTTTTCATCTCCGTCTGGGGTGGCTAAATCATGGCCATCAAGTTTAGCATAATAGGTTTTAAAGCCACCAATAGGTACATTTACTGTGCGGGTGTAATTAGCACCGTCAATATCTGAGATATCTAAGTAAATTTGTACAGAGTGTTGGCCAGGGTTTGCAAGTTCAAAGGCAATATTGAAATCTTGAAATTGGCTCCAATTCCATGGGGTATCTGGGGTTAGTGTGATACCTGAATAGAGGTTTTGCTCTGAATCAAATGCAACATTAATCACACCGGCATCTTTGGTGACTCTTGCGCCGTTGGTTTTTATTTGTACGGCGTTATTAGTTGTATGCTGTCCATCATCTAATAACTGCAGTAGAGTTTTGTAGGTGTTTGTTGCTTGAGCTGCCACGGGCTCTGACACGCTGCTTGTCTGTTGATTACAACCAGTAAGTGCAAGTATGAGTGCGGTTACAGCGATATTTTTTTTATGTTTCATTGTTGTCTAACCTTTTTTAACTATTTAACACACCATACACGAAAAAAACAAATTGAAAATTGTTAACAAAGTGCAATTTTAAGTTGGGCTGATTTTATTATTTACTTTTTTGATTTTTAAGGTTTTTATTTTTATGGAAAAATTTCATTTCAAATTAATTCCTTTAATTTTTTCAAAATATATGTTGCATAGGAGTTAATTATGAAATAACCTCGAATTGAATTTATGGTTAATTGTTGACAATTTAAAAGTCATTTTTGATTGTTAGCTTTCAATAGATAAACACGATGATAACAATAAAATTGGATAAAGATGTATGAATGGTAGCAACCGTAATGTTTTCTTTTTTGCCTTGGTAGTCGCCTTTGGCGGTTTTATTTTTGGCTTAGATGCTGCTTTGATCTCAGGAACGGTTCGTTTTGTCTCTGCTGAGTTTAATTTAACTGATATACAAATAGGTACTGTAGTAAGCGCTCCTGGTTTTGGCGTGTTATTCGCCTTATTGATAACTGGGTATATATGTAACGTACTTGGTCGTAAAAATACACTTATTGGCATTGCGTTCATTTATATTTTTTCAGCTATTTCTTCAGTATTAGCGCAAAGTTACGAAGCGTTAGTGATTGCACGTTTTATTGGTGGGTTGGCGTTTACGTCTTTATCAGTGGCTGCAATGTATATTGGCGAAGTAGCCCCAGCTAAGTATCGTGGCAAGCTGGTTTCTATGATCCAAATAAATATTGTTGTCGGTTTATCGGCAGCCTATTTCGCAAATTATTTACTCGTTGAGCTTTCGCAAAGTAGTTATCAATGGGTCAGCACTTATGCAATGCAAGATAATTTATGGCGTTGGATGCTGGGTGTTGAAGTTATTCCTGCTGTTATTTGGTTTTTATTGTTATTTACTATTCCGCAAAGCCCTCGATGGTTAGTAATGAAAGGCAACGAAATACGCGCAAAAGCGGTGTTAGTACGCTTAACCAAATGTAGTAAGCTGGCCGCTGAACAGCTGCAAACTATAAAGTCGAGTTTAACCGACTATTCAGATAGCGGTAGCTATCTAGCTTCATTCAAACAGTTACTTGATAGTCGTGTCCGTGCCGCTGTGATTATTGCGTTAACAATCGCATTGGTACAGCAAGTCACTGGGATTAACGCCATTATGTTTTATGCGCCAACCGTGTTTGAGCAGTTGGGTGTGGGAACAGATGCGGCATTTTTAAATGCGGTGTTAATTGGTTTGGTTAGTATTGTGTTTACAGTGGTGGCTATTGTTTTGATTGATAAGCTTGGCCGTCGACCTTTAGTGATTGGTGGTTTAGCAACGGCAACGTTGAGCTTATTTATGTGTTATATCGGCTTTAGTCAGGCAGAATACAGCTTATCAGCAGAGCATATTGCTGAATTTTCAAGCTTAAATACAGTGGCTGGGTTAGAGCAATTAATTGGTCAGGTATATCACAGTGATGTTGAGTTTAAACGTGCTTTGGCCACGGTGTTCTCTGCAACCCAATTACAAGGTTTTGAAAGTGATTTAATTCAACGTGCGGCAACAATTAATGCACCGCTTATTTCACTCGGTATTGCAGGTTTTATAGCCGCGTTTCATTTTTCAATCGGGCCTATAATGTGGGTTATTTTTTCTGAAATATTCCCAACCCGTATCCGTGGTGTTGCCATTCCAACGTTTGCCTTTATTGCCAGTGTTGTGAGCTACTTAGTTCAGCAGTTTTTCCCTTGGCAATTAAATAACTTTGGTGCGGCGAATATCTTTTTGTTTTATAGCATGAGTGGCGTGATTGGTTTTGTCTTACTTTATAAAATTATGCCTGAAACAAAAAATAAATCGATTGAAGAGATTGAAGAGCAATTAGCCGGTGTATCAGCTAAAAAAGTATTGGAGGGGGTGTGAGTACTTTATTAGCGATAGGCGAATGTATGGTGGAGCTGGTACCTCAAGGGATCAGTGAATGCAAGCAATCGTTTGCCGGAGATACGTATAACGCTTTAGTTTACGCCAAGCGTTTTGCAGAGCAGCTAAATTGTGAATTATTTACAGCGGTTGGTGAAGACGTATTAAGTGTCAACATGCTGAAAAAATGGCAACAAGAAGGCATTAGCGCTCAGCAAGTAATAAAAACGGCTACGCATAATGTAGGGATCTACGCAATTTCAACAGATCAACAAGGTGAGCGTAGTTTTGATTATTGGCGTAATCAATCTGCTGCTAAACATATGATGAAGCTGTTTGCTGCCAAGCCATTCGATTTAGGTTTAGGCGTTAATGATTGGGTGTTTTTTAGTGGTATCAGTTTAGCTATTCTTGATGACGAATCCAAACAAGCATTACTCGATTTATTAGCTAGTTTAAAACGACAAGGCTGCACCATTGCGTTTGACCCTAATTACCGTGCCCGTATGTGGCAATCAAAAGAGCATGCAATTGACTGGTTAGAGCGCGCATACCAAATCAGTGATCTCGTATTGCCTGGGCTTGATGACCATCATACTTTATTTGGCCACACTGATATTGACGAAATAGTCCTGTATTGCCAACAATTTGCTGTTAATGAAGTGGTAGTAAAAGCCGGTGTTAAAGGCATGCAGGTGTTTTGCCAAAATAGTTTAATTGCACAGTGCTCATTTAATCCTGCGCCGCAGCAAGTTGACAGCACCGCGGCAGGCGACTCTTTTGCGGGCACTTACTTAGCGGCCAGAATGACTAATCATAAACCACAAGCAGCTTTACACATGGCTGATAAAGTTGCATGCCAGGTAGTGCAATATCAGGGTGCCATTTTACCTTTTGACGTTTACCAAGCGCTCAAATTAAGCAGTGCAAAGTAAGGAATATACATGTCTGAAAATCAACAAAAATTAAGTTTAGCAAGCCGTAGAGCAATTGAACGAGGTTATGATCAAAAAGGCCCACAATGGTTAACAGAGTTTGATGTAACGCCATTAAAAGGTGACTTTGCATATGAAGAAGGGGTTATTCGCCGTGATCCGTCATCAGTTTTATACATCGATGGGCTGTACCATTGTTGGTATACAAAAGGTGAAGGCGAAACCGTAGGTTTCAATTCAAATGATCCTGAGGCAAAAGTATTTCCGTGGGATTTGACCGAAGTTTGGCATGCCACTTCAAAAGATAGCATAACGTGGCAAGAGCAAGGCGTGGCAATCGCCCGCGGCGAGGCTGGGAAGTACGATGATAGAGCGGTATTTACGCCAGAAGTTTTTTCTCATTTAGGAAAATACTATTTAGTTTATCAAACTGTTGAAACACCTTATACCAACCGCCAATATGAGCATATTGCCATTGCTCAGGCTGATTCTCCTTATGGTCCTTGGCACAAGTCAGCTGCACCAATCGTTAGCCCAAGCAAAGACGGTGTGTGGTCTGGAATTGAAGATAATCGTTTTGCTGTGAGTAAAAAAGGCAGTTTTGATAGTCATAAAGTACATGATCCGTGCTTAGTGTTTTTTCAAAATAAATTTTACCTGTATTACAAAGGTGAAACCCAAGGGGAGGGCATGAATTTTGGTGGCCGCGAAATAAAACATGGCGTTGCTATCGCTGATAATGTATTAGGGCCCTACGTTAAATCTGAATACAACCCTATCTCGAACAGTGGCCACGAAGTCGTTGTGTGGAATTTTAGAGGTGGTATTGCCAGTTTACTAACGACAGATGGTCCTGAAAAAAATACCATTCAATTTGCTAAAGACGGCATTAACTTTGAAATCATGGCACATATTAAAGGCGGTCCAGAGGCCATAGGTTTATATCGCCCAAATAAAGGCTTTGATGAAAATCCAGCGCCAGGTATTGGTTGGGGTTTATGTCACAAATATGATGCTAGCTGGAACTGGAATTATATTTGCCGTTTTACACCACGAAAACAAGTGCTTGATGCTGGCACGTTCCAAAATAGTAACTAAGGTTTGCTGTAATGAGTAATCAAAACAATGAATTTGATCCGACAGAACATCCACATCGCCGATTTAACCCTTTATTAGGGGAGTCAGTATTGGTCTCACCACATCGAGCTAAGCGTCCTTGGCAAGGCCAAGAAGAAGCTGTTGATCATGAAGTAAAGCCGGCCTATGACGAAAATTGCTTTTTATGTAAAGGAAACACGCGCATCAATGGTGAAGTAAACCCAGATTATGAGGGAACCTTTGTATTTACTAATGACTTTGCTGCACTACGTGAAGATGTGCCAAAGGCAAGCAAAAGTGATCCGTTATTTAGCATGCAAACAGAGCGCGGTACAGCACGGGTTATTTGTTTTTCGCCTGATCATTCAAAAACTCTGCCTGAGCTCTCGATCAGTGAAATCACCAATGTAGTGGATACTTGGCAGCAGCAATGTGCAGAGCTTTCGCAAACTTACCGGTGGGTTCAAGTGTTTGAGAATAAAGGCGCTGTAATGGGGTGTTCAAATCCGCACCCGCATGGACAAATTTGGGCGCAAGATCAACTCCCTAGTTTAGTTGAGCGTAAACACCATAATTTACAAAAGTATTATCAGCAACATGGCAGTAATTTATTACTGGATTACGCCAACCGCGAGTTTGCATTAGATGAACGTGTTGTATGTGCTAATGAAGACTGGCTAGTGGTTGTGCCATATTGGGCTGCATGGCCTTTTGAAACCCTATTATTACCGCGTTTTGCAATTACAAGAATGACTCAGTTAACAAGCGCTCAGCAGATCAGCCTTGCTGAGATGATCAAACAAATTACCGTTAAATACGATAATTTATTTCAATGTTCATTCGCCTATTCAATGGGGTGGCATGGTGCGCCATATGATGATCACGATGACTCATATTGGCAATTACATGGCCAGTTTTTCCCGCCGTTGTTGCGCTCTGCCACGGTGAAAAAATTTATGGTGGGCTATGAAATGATGGCTGAGGCACAGCGTGATATAACGCCAGAGCAAGCCGCTACCATTTTAAAACAGCAATCACTGACGCATTATAAAGAGGTGAAATAATGAACATTGAAAGCAATGCCCGCAACGCATTTTTATCTCATTACGGACGTGATGCTGACTTTGTTGTGAAGGCACCAGGTCGTGTAAATTTAATTGGTGAACACACCGATTATAACGATGGTTTTGTACTGCCTTGTGCCATTGAATACGCCACTTATATTGCCGTTGCCCCGCGTACTGATTCAACTGTAAATGTATTAGCCCTTGATTGTAATAATGAAGTTGACAGCTTTAGCGTAGGCCAAGAACTCGCTCATCATCAAACTCAAAGCTGGAGTAATTATGTGCGCGGCGTGGTTGATGAATTACAAAAACGCGGACATCAATTAACGGGCTGCGATATTTGTATTACCGGTAATGTTCCACAAGGAGCAGGGCTTAGCTCATCGGCCGCCTTAGAAGTTGGTGTTGCTTATGCCTTTAACCATTTATGTGATTTATTTATTGAACGTAAAGAAATAGCTAAAATTGGTCAAGCGGCAGAAAACAATTTTGTGGGTTGCAACTGCGGCATTATGGATCAATTAATTTCTGCGTGCGGTCAGCAAGGTCAAGCACTGGGGATTGATTGCCAGTCTTTAGATTTAATTGAAGTGAGCATTAGTGAAGGCATGACCATCATGATGATCAACTCAAATGTAAAACGTGGTTTAGTTGATAGCGAATATAACCTTCGTCGTGAGCAATGCTATGCTGGGGCAAAAGCTTTTGCAAAACCAAGTTTACGTCACGTGTCAATTGAAGATTATGAAGCAAATAAAGCGCAGCTCGATCCCCAAGTTGCAAAGCGCGTTGAGCACATAGTGTATGAAAACGCGCGAACACTTTCAGCAATGCAAGCCTTTACCAATAACGATATTGCGACGCTGAGTAAGTTGATGGCGCAAAGTCATCAGTCAATGCGTGACTTATTTGAGATCACTACAGTGGAAATAGACACGTTAGTTGAAATTATCGATAACGTACTTGGTGATAAAGGTGGTGTGCGTATGACCGGTGGCGGCTTTGGTGGTTGTGTTGTGGCATTTGTACCTAATGTTATGGTTGCAGAAGTCATAGCAGCTATTGAATCTCAATATCAGCAACAAACCGGTATTAAAGAAACAATCTATACCAGTTTACCTGCACCTGGTGTGTCTGTTATTCGTGCGTAAGGGGTTTAAAATGGAAAAAATACTTGTTACCGGAGGTGCCGGATACATTGGCAGCCATACCGTATTGAGCCTGTTACAAAGTGGCTTTGAAGTTGTGGTTATTGATGATTTAAGTAACTCAAGTCGTGAGTCATTAACACGAGTCGAAAAACTAGCGCGAAAGAAAGTAGAGTTTATACATGCCAGTTTATTGGATAAAGATAAACTCAAAGCAACGTTTAGTGCCCATGACTTTAGTGCCGTTATTCATTTTGCAGGTTTAAAGGCTGTGGGTGAATCAATGAAAAAACCGCTGAGTTATTATCAGACAAATATATTATCGAGTGTCAATTTGTGCCAGTGTATGCTCGAATTTGGTGTTAATAAACTGGTATTCAGTTCATCTGCCACTGTGTATGGTGAAGGGGCTAAACCGCCTTACACGGAAAGTATGCCATTGGGTCGTCCGGCGAGTCCTTATGGACAAACAAAGGCGATGATTGAGCAAATATTGACAGATGTTGCTCGCGCTAACCCACAATTTCAGGTTGCAAGTTTACGTTACTTTAATCCTATTGGTGCCGATGCCAGCGGTGAAATAGGCGAAGACCCGCTCGGTATTCCTAATAATTTAATGCCCTTTATTGCTCAAGTAGCAGTGGGCAAACGTGAACAGTTGGCTATTTTTGGTGGGGATTACCCAACCGAAGATGGCACATGTGAGCGCGACTACATCCATGTTACAGATCTTGCAAATGGTCATGTTAAAGCATTGCAGTGGTTATCCAAGCAAAACCATGGGTTATACGAAGCTTTTAATTTAGGTACCGGCACGCCTTATTCGGTGTTGACCATGGTGAAAGAATTTATTCGTCATACTGGCGTTGATATTAAATTTACCATAGTACAAAGAAGAGAAGGCGATTTACCTGCGTTTTGGGCTGATGCTAGTAAAGCAACAGAAGTACTTAATTGGCAATGTGCATTTACCTTGGCCGATATGATGAAAGATACATGGCATTGGCAAAGTAAAAATCCACAGGGCTTTTTAAGCGAGTAACCGTGATGCAGACAATAACGCTTAAGCAGCACAATGGATTAAAAGTGACTTTAAGTAGCTATGGCGCTACTATTCGATCAATTGAGGCGCCTAACGGCGATCACCTTGCTTTGTGTTATGACAATGAAGACGATTGGCGCAGTAATCCAGTTTATTTAGGTTCTACTATAGGCCGTGTTGCTAATCGCATTGCTGATAGTAAGTACCTCGGAGAGCAACGTGTGGTTAATCTCGTTGCTAATGAGGGCGCTAACCAATTACATGGTGGTAAAAAGGGTTTAAGTCATGTTGATTGGCAGGTAATCGATCACGATATCAGCAATAATAAGGTGGCTTTTCGATACGTTAGCCCTAGCAATGAACAAGGTTTTCCTGGTCGTGTTGAGTTTATTGTCAGCTATCAGCTTAGTGATAACCAGCTAGTGATCGCAATGCAGGGTGACCCAAGTGAAATCACTCCACTTAGTTTAACCAATCATATTTACTGGAATTTAGCGCTAAGTAAACAGCACGATGTTACAGATCATTTTGTGAAATTACCGGCCAGGTTACGGTTATTAAAAAATGAGCAAAATATTGCAAATGGTGAGTTTGCGAATGTTTATGACAGCCATTATGACTTTGCTGAATTTACCAAGCTTGCTTCAGTTTTAACTAGTAACGGTTTTGATGATTACTATTTATTAGACCCACAGGGGACTAGGCAACTACAGCTTCATGGCTCTATAGTGAATAAAATGACGGGTTATCAAGTTGATATACATTCAACATCGCCAGGCTGCCAGTTTTATACAGGGTTTCATCTTGATGAAAGATATAGACATATTGATGGTCAACATTTCGGTCCTTTTATGGGGTTGTGTATTGAGCCACATGAGTTACCAAATGCTGTGAATCACTCACACTTTCTGAGCACACAGTATTCACCGGAAAAACCTTATCATCAAAAAATAGTGTATAAAATCTTTTTTTAAAGTGAATTTCAACGATAGCGTTATAAGTGAGAAGTATATACTTTTGAACTTGGTTATTTTGATCGAATCTGTTACTTAATTTACGTGACTTTTAACACAATAATATTTCAAAAATAGACACCATAAAAAATTTTGCGCAAGCTAAAATTGTTAACAAAATACATTTGACAAAGCTGTGGGGATCATATTATTGTTAACAATATAATAACGTGACAACATAATACAATTATAAAGGGGAACACACATGCATCTAAATAATGGGGCTTTTAAGCTTAGTTTAATCGCTGCAGCTATTTTTGCTTCAAACATTGCAAATTCAGCTGAGCAGGAAACGACTAAAAAAGAGCTGAAGAAGATATTGAGATTATAGAAGTCTCGGGTCTGGCAGCTAGTGTAAAAAAATCAATAAATGATAAACGTTTTGCAGAAAATGTTGTTGATTCAATTAACGCAGAAGATATCGGTAAATCGACTGACCAAAACATTGCCGATGCGCTATCACGTGTAACCGGTGTATCTGTCCAGAGCGTTGATGGTGAGGGCTCTCGCGTCTCTGTTCGAGGAGCAAATTCACAGCAAAACAATATCAGTATGAATGGTGTGCAGTTAGGTTCTACTGGTTATAGTCAAGGGGTTGATTTATCTCAATACTCATCAGATATTTTATCCAAAATTGAAGTTGTTAAAACACCTAGTGCCGACCATGAAGAGGGAGCATTAGGAGCAAAT
Organism: Pseudoalteromonas sp. PA2MD11; assembly: GCF_017808125.1. Lineage (NCBI taxonomy): Bacteria > Pseudomonadati > Pseudomonadota > Gammaproteobacteria > Alteromonadales > Pseudoalteromonadaceae > Pseudoalteromonas > Pseudoalteromonas sp. PA2MD11. The sequence goes on along the minus strand of NZ_JADKNF010000002.1, from coordinate 338,756 downwards.
ATCAACTTAACTTCTACAAAACCTTTAGATCTAAACTATGAAATTAACACCGTTACTTTAGAGGGCCGTTATAACGATTTATCTGAGGAAGACAATTATAAAGTTTCAGGTACGTTATCGCGTAAATTTTTTGAAGATAAATTTGGTGTAGTAATTACAGCCGTTAAAGAAACAAACGCCTATAGAAAAGATCAATACTCTGCTACTCAATGGTTTGCGGTTGAATCCCCATTAGCAACAGATACACAAGGAAATATCGTTGAGAACGCAGTTGGCATCGCGCCGCTTTTAACAGATTATGAATATCATGAAAGTCAACATGATAGAACTAATGTTAATTTAGGGCTTCAATGGCTTGTTAGTGATGAAACTGAATTCAATTTCAATGCAAATATTAGTGATCAGTCTATCTTAAATTCAATGCATGGAATTCGTACTCGTTCAACTCAATATGGAAACTTAGTTGAAGGTCAAGACCCAGGCCTTTCTACGGGGCCTGCTCAATATACAGATCCGGAAGCTGATTGGCGAACAATCGATTTAGAAACTAATACATTTACAAAGTTTGTTAACAGGTTCGGTACTGGTGATTTGTTGCAATCAGAAGCAGATTATAACAATAAAAGCTCTGTTTTTTCTTTGGATTTGAATCATCAATTTAGTGAAAACTTATTAATGGATTTAGGTGTTGGTTACTCTAAAGCGGAACAAGTTCCCAATAATTCGGTTTATGTTGGATTACAGAACTATGCAAACATAAATGCATGGATTATTAATAATGTCCCACCTGAGGATGTTGAGCCAGTTGGCTATGACTGTACTAGCGGGAAATGCGTGCTCGTTTCTGGTTCTGGCACTGTGGATTATGGAGAAAATGACACTTTCGGAGACCCATTAAATGTTTGGGATAATTATGGGACAACAGGTTTCAATCCTGATGATTTAAGAGCCCAACATTTGAATTATATGAATCGTACATTGAATACAGTTGAAGATGAACAAAAGTCATTGTATGTAGATTTCGATTATATACTTGATTCAAATAATTTCCGCTCTATCGAGTTTGGAGCTAAGTGGTCTAATCGCACAAAATATGTAGATGCTCAGACTGGTGTGTTTACAACAGTAGGTGAAGGTGTTGTCGTATTAAATCCATATACTGGTCAGCCAACTGTTCTTGGCAGTGGTTTACGAGATATTACAGGAGAAATGGTCAGCAATGGTGAAGAATTTCCTGTAGATGATTTTATGGCCGGTCTTGGCTATGATCGTGATAGTATTACAGATGGTTGGAATCGCTTTTCAGCATTCAAAGCATTCGAAGTAGCTCAAGGAAGTCCTGAAGTTGAATTTAACACTGATGATTCAAACACCCGTAACACAGAGCTTGATAACTTAGCACTTTATACTAAATTAAACTTTGAATTAATGGATGGAAAAGTTACAGGGGATATCGGTCTTCGTTATGTCCGAACTACTGTTGAAGTTGCAGGCTCTTCAGGGGTTCAATTTGCTTACGACCCATCAAATGCTGGCAGGTTGATGGACCCTTTCAAACTTGAAGAATTAAGAGACACAAGTTTACCTTTATGTGAGCCAATCCGTTTTTACGGCACAAATTATGATGAAGAAACAAGATGGTCCAGAGTTGACGGCTTAGGTTATGATACTTTGGGTACAAATGACAAAACAGATGACGTAGTAATTCCAGATCAAGGTGCTTGTCATGATCCGAATGCGATTCAGGGAAATCCAAATGAAAGTGAGTGGTGGTTATGGCGTCATTCAGATGTATCGACAGAGAAAAATTATGTCTATGGAGAAAGAAGGTTTGATGAAAATGGTAATTTACTACCAACAGAGGATCGGAGTTTAAGAACATTTGCTGTAACAGATGAGCATGAATATGATTTACTCCTTCCTAGTTTAAATATTAACTACTTACATGACGAAGATACAATTATTCGTTTTGCGGCTTCAAAAACTATGGCACGGCCTCAAATTGACTCGTTGCGTCCAGGTTTCAAAGTACAAGAAACTCAATGGGGAGGAGATAATAGAAATAATTGGATAACATTAACAAACCCTAAACTAGACCCATTAGAATCAATTAATTTAGACATATCTTATGAATGGTATTTTAATAAATCAGGCTTATTAGCTGCTACTTTATTTTATAAAGATATGACTAATTTTGAAGAGTCTGAAACCGTCGTTACTTACATGGATGATCTTCGAGATGTAGGTTTAACAGATGGAGAAACATATGATCCAAACGATCTAGTGTTAATTGCAGGGCAAGATAGTTTGGAAGGATGTATGCCTAAACGCTTCCAAGGTGGAGAAGACTATCAACAAGACTGGATGTATTCAGGTGACCTAGAGCAAATGTGTGCCAAATTTAATACTACTCGGATTAAAAATGGTAAAGGTGCATCTATTAAAGGTTTAGAGTTACAGTATATGCAAACTTATGACAATTTACCTGGCATTTTTTCTGGTTTAGGCCTTCAAGCCAATTATACTTTTCAGGATAGTGAATATGATCAAGAAGTATCATCCATTAACACAGATGTTAAACTTCCTTCATTAGCTGTTGCGTATACTCCTGAGCATAGCTACAACTTAACAGGCTTTTGGGAAAAAAATGGGCATCAGTTACGTTTATCGTATCAGGGAACAACTGATCAATTAGTGCAAAGGTCATGGGAAAATGGTTCATTATGGGAAGAAGGGCGTCAAACATTAGATTTTTCTGCTACATATCAAGTTAATGATATGGTCTCTGTATCTTTCCAAGTTGCTAATTTAACAGATGAAGGCGTACGTCAGTATTTTACTAGTCGTTTCTTATCTGCAGGCGGGGTAACTTTTGATGAGGGGAGTCCACTTGAAGGTGAAGCGACTAAATCTAGAACTGTGTATCAATATCATACAGGTCGAACGTTTAGGCTTAATACTCGTATAAATTTCTAAATATTACTATTTTAGCCCAACTTTTAAGTTGGGCTATTTTGTCTTTAAGTGAGAATTACTCTAATGAATAATTTTTTGCGTCTCGTCCTAATAATTTTAATGTGCAGTATTGTAATTGTAGATACATTTGCTTCAGAAAAACCAAATATCGTAGTGATTCTCGCCGATGACTTAGGGTATGGAGATTTAGGATTTACTGGTTCAAAGGAGATCAAAACACCAAATATTGATGAATTAGCTAATAATGGTGTTAGCTTCAAAAACGCGTATGTAACTCATCCATACTGCGGGCCTTCTCGAGCTGGGTTACTAACGGGACGTTATCAAGCTCGTTTTGGAATGGAGAATAATGTCAGTTACATGCCTGAAGATAAATACATGGGGTTGCCGCTGTCTGAAAAAACAATTGCAGATAGATTACAAGATGTAGGCTATAGTACATCGATCTTTGGTAAGTGGCATCTGGGTGGTGCGCCACATTTTCAGCCTAATAAGCGTGGTTTTGAGTACTTCTATGGTTTTTTAGATGGTGGGCATAATTATATGCCTGATCAAGTGACGGTTGGCGGAGATGGTTATTCACTGCCGCTGATGCGCAACACTAAAGTGGCTGAATTTGATGAGTACCTAACCACTGCGCTTAGCCGTGATGCTGTGAGGTATATCCACCGCCAGCAAGGATCACCATTTTTTATGTATTTATCTTACAATGCACCTCATACGCCACTGCAGGCGCCTGCTGAATATATAGAAAAGTATAATCATATAGAAGATGAGGACCGACGTATATATGCTGCTATGATTGATGTTATGGATGAAGGCATTGGTATGGTTGTTGATGCACTTAAAGAAACCGAACAACTAGAAAATACCCTCATCATCTTTTTATCAGATAATGGCGGCGTATTCCCTGAAAGTTGGCAACCAAACAGTGATTGGGCAGATAACTCCCCTTTTAGGCGAGGTAAAGTAGCTTTACTTGAAGGCGGGATACATGTTCCTTTTCTCGCCCATTGGCCGGGGGTAATTCCTAAAGGTGAGGAGTTTACTGGTTTAGTATCATCACTTGATATTGCTGCAACGTCAGTTGCATTGGCGGGTGCTGATAATAAGAAATTAGATGGTGTTAACTTATTGCCATTTTTACAAGGTACAAAACAAGGTAGTCCACATCAGGCGCTATTTTGGCGCTTAGAGGAAGCACCTAATATTTATGCTGTACGTACTGTTGATTATAAATATATGAACCAACCACTACCGAATGTAGGTCGCAGTTTTTTTGATATGAAAGCCGATCCGTATGAACAAAATAACTTAGTAGATACACTTCCCGCTGAACAAGCGAAATTAGCCAAGTTATGGAATGAGTGGAATAAGCATAATAAAAATAATGTATTGCAGCAATCATGGGAATACAAAGCTGAGATAGATAAGTTTTTTGAGCAATTAAATAAGCGGAATATTGAAAAGGCTGAACAAACGCCAAACTACAATATTAAGTAAAAGTAGTTTACTGATTAGCTATAAAGAAGCCCCAAAATTGGGGCTTTTATTAGTGCTTCATTTTTCCTATATTAATTAAGCGGTCTGCGAGTTGATTACGCAGCTGTCGACTACTTCCATCACGCCAAGTAACATTAATTGTCTTGATTTTGACATCAGTGCCTAAGCCAAAATGGGCTATATTCATTAGGCTCTGTGAATGGTTTGCACTATGTGAACCCACAAGTTTATATTGTGTAGCTTGCTCAGTTTGTATTTCAACCTTTGCCCCCATTGCATCAACTCCTGAAGGCGAATATCCGATACGCACTAAGCTATAATGGTTATTAAGCATCGCGGAGGTGTTTTTATACAAGTGCCAACGACCGTTGTCGTCATCGCCACTGAGCAGATCAAGCTTGCCGTCATGGTTGTAATCAAATGCTGCGCCCATATCTCCATGAGAATCTTGATTTAACTCGCTGGTGGCTGAATTTAATAGCTGGCTAGTAAATTGGTTATTGCCTTGGTTAATAAGCATTACATCGGCAACGCGTTGTTTTAAATGGCCAAATCGATACACCACGAAATCAATTAAAGTGTCATTATTAAAATCACCCGGCACCACGCCCCAGTTATTATCAATAGTTTGTTTTGGTAATTGCGCTGATATATCTGTAAGTTGACCTTTATCGTTACGTAGTAAAATATCACTTAATGCCAGGTTTTGTGGTGTCCAATCTGTGTTATAGCTAGTGACATTTTTGAACGAAGCGCGCACATCCCATGCTAAATTATCCGCTAAATACCATTCTACCCGCCATTTGTTGTTACCTAAATGACCAATATACCAGCCTGTTTTATTGATATTTTTTGCAAATCCTTGGGCTTGATCTGCAGCGATGCTTTGATCTGAAACTGGCGTATTGATGGGTACCTGTTCGGCACCTAAAAAGACCGGCATAGCTTTCATTTTTTTGCCCCGAGGAAAATGATAAAAATCACTTAGAATCAAATCCCCCTGTGTTGTTAGGCTCAAGCCATCATGACTTTTATTGCCTTCGTCTCGTAAGTCTAAACGCTTTAGTTGGTCATTGTATGAAATACTATTATTGGCGATGGTGTAATGTAATTTGCCTCTAGCAAGGTAGTAGTCCATATCTCCATCATTATCGATATCGGCATGGGCGAGAGTTAAAGTACCCGTTGTATCGAGTGATTGTGGCAACACTTTAGCTGTGACATCGGTAAAACTAAAATCATTGTTGCCTTGTAAAATTACTAACGGGCTATAACCATTAAAGCCGAAAATATCAGGAATGTTATCGTTATTAAAATCAGTGATCAGCACGCGCTCGCTATTTAAATTTTCAAAGGCGGGCGAAGGGTGATAATCGAATGTACCATTGCCGTTATTTTCAAATAAAATGTTACGGGGGCTCTGCTCTGTCACCATTTTTTCAGCGTTAACTTGCATAAAGTCCAAGTCGCCATCGTTATCTAGATCAATCCACCGAACAGAACGTCCTCGCGCTCCCATTTCAGATAAGCCAGCTTGCGCTGTAACATCAGTAAATTGACCTTGGTTGTTTTGTAATAACCGCTGTGGTTGCGGGCTAAGGCCATTACCGCCGCCTAATGATAATAAAATGTCATTATCGCCATCATTATCGTAATCGCCACTGGCCATGCCGTGTAAGTCAACTCGTGGATAAATATCAGCTTGCTTGGTAAAACTAAAGTCACTATTTGATAAGAATAACTGAACAGGCGTCGAGTCATGATTAGTTAGTAATAAATCATAGAGTCCATCATTATTTAAATCAGATAGGGATGGGCCGCCGTACTTCCAATTTTTATCAGTTGTTAATCCCACTTCAACAGAGACATCGTTGAACATTATTTTAGGTTTAGCTTGCATGCTGGTGTGTTGATTACTGCAAGCTGTGATGTAAAGTGCAATGGAGATAGCACTGAGTTTAAATACTGTATTGCTCATAGAAAATACTCCTTATAAGGTGTTGGTTGTGGGCTTAACCAAAGTAAACTCATTAATGTAGCTTTCTAAGTTTTCAACAATATCAGCTAAGTTATCGACCGTTTGTTGGTTACTTTGGGTAGTATTTGCTACAGATTGAGCATCAGTATTGATTAAGGTTATTTGCTCATTAATCGAGTTAGACACAGATGTTTGTTCTTCGGTGGCTGTGGCAATTTGCAGGGCCATGTCGATTACTTGATCAAGCTGTTCTTTTAACTGTGTAAAAGCTTGTGTGTTATTGATGACATGATCAATTGCTTGGTTTGATTTTGTTTGTAGCTGCGACATGCTTTGGGTGGCTGTTGTTGCGCCACTTTGAAGGGCATTTATTTGTCCTTGAATTTGTTTAGTTGATTGTTGCGTACGACTAGCAAGATTTCTTACTTCGTCGGCGACAACAGCAAACCCTCTGCCAGTTGTCCCTGCACGGGCGGCTTCAATAGCCGCATTAAGTGCAAGTAAATTAGTTTGCTCTGCAATACCTTCAATCACACTTAAAATATTGCTAATAAGCTGAGCTTGTTCATCTAGCTCTGTCACTATGTCAGTGGTCGTGCTGAGTTCTTCGCTTAGTTGTTTCATCATGGTTTGGCTGATATTGGAGTTTTCTAAGTTATTAGTTGAGAGTGTATGAGCTTGCTCTATGGCATGATGAGTGCGATTCGTCATGGACGACACTTCACTGATGGTCGCTGTCATCTGATTAATTGCCACGGAAATACTGTGTGTGGCTAATTGCTGGTTATTGCTCAACGAAGTACTGTCTTGTATTGCGTGGTGGATAGTGTCTGAGCTGTGTGATATTTGTTGTGATTGTTTGGTTATTTTCGTTAATGTGCTATGAAAGCTGGATAACAATAAGTTAAATGCGTTAGTAAGCTCGGTTAGTTCATCTTGCCCAGTGTGGTTAAATCTATATGTAAGATTTTTTGTACGTGCCAATTCACTCACATTCGCCACTATTTCTGATAATGGCTGGGTAATGCTGCGAATAATAAACCATGAAAATAAAGCCAGAAATACAACTTGCAGCACAAGGGTTAAAATATTGTTGTAGAGCTTTGTTTGTGCTTGCTCTATTAAACTATTTTTAGTGTCGATCAGCTCTTTAAGTACTATTTCAATGGTGCGCTGCTGCAATGCTGACACACTTTTAACAACCTCTGGCCAATCAATGCCAGCGATATTTAGTGGTTTGTTGACTGTTTGATAGATGTTTGTACGGGCTTGTAGCGCCACTTCTTCTGACTTTAAATAGCTCGCGTTTTGCGTCATTTGAGTAAACGCAGATTGTGCATTTGCAGTGGCAAAATTATAAAATAGGCCATTATAAGTTTGCACTGCGGTCGCGCTTCTGAAAATTTCGCCGTATATGTATACATCCAATTGTGTATTGCTTGCAGTATTTATAAAGCTATCGTGAAATGATCGTTCGACACTGCTGGCGACTAAGTAATAGTAAGCATTTGACATTTTTCCTAACTGTTGTTCGCTACTGGCGATGACCACAATTTCACTCAATGTCATTAATAGTTTGCGGATCAGATCGTTAAATTCATACATCGTGTGAACTTCTCGACCAAATTGCGCTATGTAAGCTTTACTTAGGTGATTTTTTTCATCAGCTACTTGTCTGACTATTTGCAGATCGCTTAATTGTTTATCGATTATTTCAACTTGGTTATTCAAGGTCGGAAATTGCTTAATTGTCTGCTGGTTCTCAGTAATGAATTGTTTAAACTGATTAGCATTTGTTAGCGCGCTTTGTCGATAAGTGAGCATCTGTTGCTGCGCTTGTTGCGCACCTGAAGCTGCATCAAGATACAACCTTGTATAAAACCCCTCTTCTAACAAACTTGAAATCAGTGGGTAAGTAACATTAGCGTAATCGAGTATTGCATCAAGCTTACTTATTGCTTGCTGCTGCGCCAAAGAGGAACGTACTTTTTCAACTGACATAAGCCCTGTAATTAGTAATGGAATGAGCACTAGCGTTAAAATTCGTGTCTTTATTTTATAGTTATTTAGAAATGACATAATGAATTAAACTCAATGTTAATTGTTAACAATTGACTTAGGTTACATTTTTTTGTCATTAAATAGCAACCATTAATTAGCGCAATAATAAAGCAAAGCATAAAGTTGCGGGTTCAGTGTTTAGTTAAATGTTTTATTGTGTTGCGTTAATAAATGACAAACGTGTTAAATATAAGGGATTAAATCAATGCCGAGCCATGTGTTATTGCGGGTGAAATAAGGGTCTTAAAAACATCTAACCTTACATTTGAATGAAGTTTTTATAATTTCTTAACGTTTTTATGAAAACAAATGCTGATATTTTTAACGAAAATATATATTGTTTGTTTACTGTTAACAATATTCAATGTGTGAGATTGAAAATTATGAATAAAAATATATCTCGTCGTTCAGTTCTCAAAATGTTTGCTGCTGGGGTTGTAGCAACTGGCGTCTCTGGTTGTACTCGTCATTTAGGTGCTATGAATTCAACCGTTACTAGCGGTACTAAGGCTCACCGTGATAACTGGTATAAAACGTATAATAGAGTTTGGCTTGGTAAACAATATTGGGCTAATCCTATGGAAGATTGGCGTGTGAATAACGGTGCGGCTGAATGTGTAACTCGAGGGGGGAATCGCAGTGTTCATTCTCTAACACATCAAATAACGAATATTGACCAAGCTTTTTCTATGTCAGTGGAGGTTACCCGTTTAGAGCAAAATAATAACGATGGGGGCGCGGGTATTCGTCTTGGCGCTAAAAGTGAACTCAATGAATACCGTAGTAACTGTTTTGTTCAACAGGGATACGATCTCGGTATTAAAAATAACGATTTAGTGTTAGGTAACAACACTGTGCCTTTAACTAGTCAGATAGAGAATCAAGCCGTTACTTTAACACTTACTGGGACTCCTCAATCAGGTGCTATGGCATTAGAGCTAACGGCTCGTTTAACATCATCCGAAACAATAATCGGTACGGTTACTCATTTGGTACCTGCATCAGAGCTATTAGGTAATGTCGCGCTAGTGAGTAATTTCTCAATTCCATCTGTTACTTATGAAAATGTGCCTGAAGACAAATTAGGTGCACGTTATAAATTTAGCCACTGGGCTATGCAAGGTGAAGCATTCTCTGTTACTGATGAGCAGTCATTTGGCCCTATTCTTTGGACTATGTATTCGTTGAGCGATACATTAAGCCATGAAGGTTTTGTGATGAAATTGAGTGCTTACACAGGACCAATAGGTGAGCAAGATAATCAACAATTAGAGCTGCAAGTACAACGTGACAATCAATGGATTGCTATCGACTCACAGCGTATTGACCATGATGGCTGGTTGGCGACTTTTCGTATTGCCAATTGGGATGAGAAACAAGATACGCCTTTTCGAGTTGTATATCATGAGAAATTCAGCGATGGTACACACGCGGCTGATCTATATTCAGGGATCATAAAAGCAAACCCAAGAAGTAATTCGTTACGAATGGCTGCATTGACCTGTCAAAATGATTATGGTTTTCCCTATCAGCCTGTAGCGCAAAATGTCGAAAAACTAAATCCTGATTTGGTGTTTTTCTCTGGCGACCAAATTTATGAAAGTCATGGTGGGTTTGGTGTAATTCGTACGCCTGATGATTTGGCGATTTTGAACTATTTACGCAAATTTTATCAATTTGGTTGGGCTTTTAAAGAAGTCATGCGTAATCAACCGACAATTTGTTTACCTGATGATCACGATGTACTGCAAGGGAATTTGTGGGGTGAAGGGGGCGCAAAAATGCAAAATATTGCAAAAGACCCTTCAGCAAGTGTTTTAGGTGGTTACATAGATTCTGCGCGGGTGGTTAATATGGTACATAAAACAACGCTTAACCATCACCCTGATCCTCATGATCCTACACCAACGAATGGCATTAGTTCGTATTATGGGGCGATGCTATACGGCGGTGTTGGTTTTGCCATTCTTGCCGATAGGCAATGGAAAAGTGGCCCAGAGCGTATTAATGTTGCGGTAGGAGAAACAGGGCAAGACGAAGATCCGCTTTATTATAACCCGCTATTCAATCCTCCAGATTTGGATCTGCTAGGAAATCGCCAAGAGAATTTTCTTAAAGCGTGGGGTAATGACTGGCGTGGACATAAATTAAAAGCGGTATTAAGCCAAACCGTATTTGCTGCTATTTCTACTCATCAGCCTTTGCCAGATCGTTTCTTAAAATATGATTTTGACTCAAGTGGTTGGCCTGCCTCTGCACGTAACCGTGCAATTGATGCAATGCGTGAGTCTATGGCGTTACATATTTGTGGTGATACCCATTTAGGTTCTTTATCGCAATATGGTGTAAATCAACAAAGAGATAGTAATTGGGCTTTTTGTACGCCCGCCATTTCAGCAGGTTGGCCAAGGTGGTGGAAACCTGACTCAATGAATATGCCTTACCAAAACCGCCCTGCACATGGGCTTGCTGAAACAGGCGAATATAATGACACTTTTGGTAACAAGATTTATGTCTATGCGGTTGGTAATCCAGAGGTTGGAAAATCAAATAACCGCTATGTGAAAGCACATGAAAAAGGCAGTGGTTTTGGTTTTATTACGTTTGATTGTGACAACCTCACTTACACAATGGATGCCTATCGATTTTTAGTTGATGTTAACGATGGTAAAGCAAGTAATCAGTTCCCGGGCTGGCCTGTAACAATTCATCAGCAAGAGAACAAAGGTAACAACTTGTTAAGTTAACCTGCTTCTCTAAGTATCACGCATCATAAACATAAAAATTTATGTTGCGTGAAAAACTTGACTAGACTGTATAGCACAAAGCTTTATGAAAACCAGATACTCTCCACTATAGGTCGTGTTTGAAACTAAAATTGTCATTAAGTTTATTGTTACCAAACAGTAAAGTGTCATTAAGCTATAAACCCGTACTGAAGCTGCTTAATTACATTCCTTATCAGCTCGCGGCCACGAATTGAGTTTAATACTGTTACAGGTGCTTTGCCATTGAACTGAATATGAGCAGTATTTAACCATGCACTCCAGTTTTCTATATTTCCGAAGTAATCAATACCCACAATGCTTATCCTTGCTACTTCAAGCGCCTGTTCGCTAACTTGAGAACTTAAGAGTTTTGTCTTGTTTTGAGATAGCTTTGTTGCTGTCGTGCCTATTGCCTTTGCTACTGTTGCAATATCCCAATTAATAGCACTAGCAAATGCATAAACTCCTGATGCTTTTATTCCATGTTTTACTAGCTTAACTTCAATAAGTGGATTGGAATCAAATGCTAGTTCTTTGCATGACATTATACTAATGAGGTCAGTGTTATTTGAAAATTTTGACTGACTTTTTGCCATTATCCACCCACATATAAATTCTCACAGAGATATAATTTTAGCAGAAAAATATTTTTTAATTAGCATTAACGAAATGGGGTGCATAAAGTCCAATAAAAAGACGTGTTGGGTTAGCTGTTGTAATGATGTCATTGCTATAAAAATTTAGTATTACCATAGGTTGTTTTCATGCTCATTAAAAATCAATATTTAGACACGAAAATCCTGTTGGGCACAGTGCCTAAACTTGATGACCAAGATGGTGGTCATTAATTTTTCCCACTATCTACTATAGGGTAGGGGTAACCATTTTTAGTCAATGTAGTGGTCAAAAATACCGGTGAAAAAAGAGTGTAAATTTACCTCAAGGCGCATGGGCACAAAGTTGGGCACAAAAATTCAAATTTGTACCTGATATACCTAGTCTCGATATATTTATATTCTGCTTCAAGTGAGGAATAAAAAATCTTAATGTTGTATTAATGTAGTAATAAAATGGTGAAGAAACTACTGTTCTGACTGTTGAAATTATAAGTAGTGGAACTTGTAAGTTATTGATTTGGTACGACTGAGTGGATTCGAACCACCGACCTCTACCATGTCAAGGTAGCGCTCTAACCAACTGAGCTACAGTCGTATAATAAGGATTTGTGCAATATAATTTATTCATAAATGGCAGAATAAATTTGGTACGACCGAGTGGATTCGAACCACCGACCCCCACCATGTCAAGGTAGTGCTCTAACCAACTGAGCTACGGTTGTATTTTGATTTAAAACTGTTGTTAGCGTGGCTAAACAACGGAGGCTAATATATAGCGACTGGTTGTGTGAATCAAGCAGCTTTAGCTATTTTTGTGCTAAGTGCTGGTTTTTTATTCATAACGGACTAATTTCGCACGTTCTGTAAAAACCTTGCCACCAAGCAACATGGCTTTTAGCAGAGTGCTTAAGACTTTGTAAAATTGCGTCATTACTGTCGCTATCTACAAACTGGGCCAATTCGGTGTCATGCCATATTTGCTGGTAAAGAGGTTGTAGAGTTTCTAATCGACCCACTAAGAATGATTGATAAGGCTGCAATTGCTCTAAATAAAACTTTTTAAACACATTACTCAACGTTTGTGCCTTTTGTTTATTCTTGTTAGCAGGGCAGAGCTCATCTTTTGAGTACTGCATGAGCAGCGCTGTTAATTGTTGATTGTAATGTGTTTGCACACGAGCCGCAGAAATGAGTAGCTTGTTGTATTTAAAGCGGTTTAATACTTCGAGTTGGCTGATGATTTGCTCAGGCTCTATAGCGTTTATTTTGCCGGTATTAATTTGATTGTTTAACTTAGCAATTTGCTCCATCGCGCTCACGGTTTCGCTAAAACCTGCGGTGTTTTCATCAATGTGTGTCGAGCTTAGCTGCCAGCTTTGCTTAAACTCGCTTTCGTTGAGCAGCATAGCTTTAAAGTAAGTAGCAAGGTTTGCTTGCTTTTGTACTGCGGTGAGTTTTATTTTTTCAACTAGCTCACCTTGCTCATCAAAGCTTTCTAAGCACTCCTTTGCGCTTTGAATAAACTTAATTTGATAACTAAGAATGTTAGCAGGCGTTGCAGTTTTGCCAAGCTGGTTATTGTGCTCAGCAATAAGGGTTGCAAGTTTACACTGACGTAATTGGGCAAGCTCGAGCATGCCAATGGTTGCTTTATCTTCACTATATTCAGCAAAGTGGTTAACAGTGAGTGTACTTGGTTTAGATAGCTTAAAACTTTCGGTTTTAAGTACGTTTTCTAATCTTTGCGCGTAGGTGTGATTTACATCACCGGAAGAGGGCGTGCAGGCAATAAGTGCCACACACGCTGTTGCGATGATAGAGTTTAAAAGGCTATTGGTTTTGCAAAAAAGGTGCATGTTTAAATCGCCTATGAACAGTGAACATCAACATAATTGCTGCGGCACTTAACCCTACAATAATGCCTATCCAAAAGCCATGAGGGCCCATTGCTGGAACAATTAAATCTGTACGAGCAAGTACGAAGCCAAGCGCAAAGCCGATCAACCAATACGATACAAAGGTGATATAACCAATCGGTGCCGTGTATTTTAATCCCCGCAAAATACCATTGGCAGAAACTTGCAGGGCATCTGGTAATTGATAGATACAAGCAAGTACCATGATTGAAGAGGCAAGGGCCAATACCTCAGGGTTGTCAGAATACAATTGGCTTATAATATCACGGGCAAAAAAGGTCACACTAGCTAGCAGAAAAGCAATAATTGCCGCGAGAATATAACTCGTTTTAACGGCATTTTTTAACTGCTGATAATGTTGTTGGCCAAACAAATTGCCTATTCGAATGCTAATGGCAATTGAGAGGCTTAACGGCATCATAAACAATAATGTCGTTACACTAGCCGCAATTTGGTGACCGGCAACAGCAACCGCACCTAAGTGCGCTATAAACAAAGGAATACAAGCAAATAGTGTAACTTCAAAAAAAGTAGCTAATGAAATTGGAATACCTACTTTGGTGATAGTCCATAAAGTAGCGGGCTTTGGCGCTTCGAAATTGGCTAGCAATGCTTTGGCATCAATCTTTTTGTTAAAGTGGCAATAAATAACCTGAGTTAACGCCATTGCTGTAAATACCAGCGCCGTGGCAATACCACAGCCCGCGCCACCGTACGCTTGAAAACCTAATTTACCGTGTATAAATACGTAGTTGGCCGGAATATTAACTGCTAAGCCAATTAAACTAATGTAAAAAGCAGGTTTGGTCATTCCCATACCTTCAGTGATATTTCGGTACACACTGAAAAGTAAAAAACCAAAAATACCCCATTTAACAAAATGAATGTATTGCTCAGCTAAGTGGGTAATAGACTTTGAAGTATCTAATTGACTAAGCACAGTATCAGCAAGGCTTGCCAGCCCTAAACCGATTATGGCAAGTACTAACGCCAGATACAGACCTTGTTGAAAGTAGTGGCTAATACCTTGTTTATCGTTTGAACCAGCAAACTGCGCTATGATACCCGTTAACGCCAATAATATGCCTTGCAATGCAAGCATTAACGGATTCCAAATACCCGTTGCAATAGAAAGTGCTGCCAAGTCTGTTGCACTTACTTGGCCTGCCATCACGGTATCTACAACCGTCATTAAAATAAGGGTTACCTGTGCCAAAAAAACAGGAATGGCTAACGAAATTAACCTTTTGGCTTCCCAACTACAAAAAGACATAAAATACACAACTAAATAAACAGACAGCCATTGTAATCTATTCATAGATCAATAAAAATCGCAGTTATCTATTTAATGAAGAAAAGAGAAAGCGATGTTCACTGGAATTGTGCAAACGCAAGCCGTTGTGGTTGATGCTACTAACCAAGGCGGTGTACTAAGGCTAGCTTTACAAGTAGAACAGCAATACGCTGAAAACTTGAATATCGGCGCTAGCATAGCCATTAATGGTTGTTGTTTAACCGTGGTGAAGTTTGCATCAGACACTCAAGGGTGCTGTGTTATAAATTTTGATGTGATTGATGAAACATTGAAGTTAACCAACCTAGGTAAGCTGGCTGTCAATGAGACGGTGAATTTTGAACGTTCAGTGACTTTTGGGACAGAACTGGGCGGGCATATCGTGTCGGGCCACATTCATTGTATGGCCGAGATACTTTCAATTAACCACCATCAAGACAACTGTAAAATGCAATTAGCATTAGCAAAAGAGTGGCAAAAATACGTGCTGTACAAAGGGTTTGTGAGCGTTAACGGGGCAAGCCTCACTGTAGGTGAAGTTGATGAGCAGGGCTTTTGGTTGCACTTAATCCCAGAAACTCTCTCTATTACCAATCTCGATAATTACCGCGAAGGGGATAAGTTAAATATCGAAGTCGATCAGCAAACTTATACCATTATCAACACGGTCGAAAATTATCTCTCGCAACAAGCAAAATAAATACAATAAACGAGCTAAATAGTATAAAAACGAGCAAATTAAAAAATTTGCTCGTCGTCACTATCGACATGTAATTCGAGTTTGTTGTGTGCGTAATCGATATGCATATTCAAATGGATGGGATTGCAACATGCTGCGCAATCTTCATAGTAATCTTGGTCACCGTCACTTGCATCAAGTGCTACGTGAATGTGGTGGCCACAGTGAGGGCATGAAATCCGTTGTGTGTATTGGTTTTTCATCAGCTTTTACCTTAATCAGGCATGCCTGAGTTAGTTAAATTGCAATCTTCATTAAACCCTAACTCATCAAAAATGAATCTAGATTTAATTAGATTGATATAACTCACTAACCGAATTTAGTTAAGCGTAGTGCTACCAATTCGGTTAGCATCTTTATTTATACGCTTTATAAGCTAAATATAGCTGTGTTTAGCGGTTTGTGACATTCCTTTTACAGTGATTTTTAGTTTATTTCAGGAGCTGATCAATTTGTTGTTTTGCTTCAGTAAGATAGTGCCCTGCAAAGATATTGGCATTATTGAGCATAGGGTATAGTTGGTAGATGGCTCTACGTTGCTCGTAGCCTACCTGCAATGGGTAGATATCGTTATAGGCGTCATAAAAGCTATCGGGAAGTGGTGCATAAAGCTCACTCATTGCTATATCGCATTCCCGATCACCATAATAACATGCAGGGTCAAATACACTTGGTACATTATTATAAAAGCCCATATTTCGACGCCAAAAGTCACCGTGTAATAACGAAGGCTCTACAACATGGCTATGCAGTGCGTCTTTAACAAAAGCGATGAAGGTGTCTTGATTGACAAGCTCAATGCCTTTTTCTTGTAATAACTGCAATTGCCAACCAATGCGTTCTTCAGCAAAAAACACATCCCATTTTTTGTGCCAACGATTAGGTTGTAGAGTTAGGCCAAGGAAGTTGTCGTTATCTAAGCCGAACATGGCTTGGGTATGCTTTTGGTGTAAATGGGCAAGGTGTTCTCCCATTTCATGCCAATTGGTATGGGGCTGTTTATCAAGTTCTAACCATTCAAGCACGATAAATGAAAACTCAATATTGCAACCTGTGGTGACGCAATCTGGGATCATAAATAAGCTTTCTTGAGTTAACAGCTCTAGATTAAAGGCTTCGCACTCTAGGCGCTCTAGATCACTCAAGTGAGCAACTTTCACAAAAAAGTGGTGTAGATCATCACCAATTTGGAAGTATTTATCATTATTGGGTGATTGTAATTGGCGCTTAAAGGTATGCTTAAAATCAAAATGCATCGCTTGGCTAATCTGTTCATTCACCGAATTCCACATAATTTTGTTCACCTTTTAACCATATAATTAAACTATGGCAAAAAGACGATGAATTAACAAACCCATAGCGTTAATATTGTTAAAGTTTATCGAAGTATTTATGAGGGGTCAGATGAATAAAAGTCTCATTACTAACTTAGTGGCACTTGCCTTAGTATTAGTCGGATTTTTATTTGAACAAGCAATTGTGCTTTCTGTTGGTTTATTTGCGTTATCGGGCGCAGTAACAAACTGGCTTGCTATTCACATGCTATTCGAAAAAGTACCATTTTTATACGGCTCTGGGGTTATAACATTAAAGTTTGCGTCTTTTAAGGTGGCGATTCGTAACTTGGTAATGACCGAGTTCTTCGCTGAAGAAAAAATCGATCAGGTCATGGCGCTCGCTAAACCAAATATTGATTTAGAGCCTGTGATCAGTGAAGTTAATTTAAGTCCAGCTTATGACTCTTTAATTGAGGTTATCGAAAACTCTCAATTTGGTGGCATGCTGTCGATGTTTGGTGGCCGTGATGCGCTCGAGCCAATGCGCGAACCTTTCATTGAAAAAATGAAAGCAGCGGTGATTGATATTTCGAAGAGCGACGAATTTAAAACCATTCTTGATGAAAAGCTATTTGCAAAATCTCACCTTGGTGGCTCATTACACGGTACAGTTGAGCGTTTAGTTGATGAACGATTGAATGAGCTTACACCAACCATGGTAAAAGATATAATTCAAACCATGATCAAAGAACATTTAGGTTGGTTAGTAATTTGGGGTGGGGTGTTTGGCGGCTTATTTGGCCTGATAGCTGCGCTAGTCTAATGAAGAAGGAATTTGTAGCAGGCCTTCAAAGACCTGCTACTGTGTATTCATCATTATTTTGAGCCTGCAATTACAATCACAGTGTCATCAGATACGTTAGCGATATCTTGAATACTGGTTTTTGTTGCTATGTCAAAATTTAAGTATTTCGCAGAGTTATGCAACCCATAAGTGCTAACAAACTTATTAGTTGGCATATCATTGCAAAATAGTTTTTCTGTCATTACTCGTTTACTTAAGCGTAAATCGCGCATAGTTCCGATTACATTAAGTGGCTTATTTGATGCAATAGCCATACACGCTTGAGTGCCAACTGAGTTATCTGCTGCTACAAATTGGGCTGCACTTGCATCAGTTGCTGCTAGTGAAGAACCTAAAATTATTGCTGTACCTAGTGCTGTAGTTAACGTATTCATCTTTCTCTCCAGTTGTTGTCTATAACGTAACATTTGTGCGACCTGGCTATTATGGATACTGCACACTTCCTGTTTGCTGGGCACATTTAAAGTATTATGCTAAACAAAAACAATTGCTGTTAATGAAAATCGACAAGATGTAAGTAAGTATGTAGATGTGAACAAGCAAAACTAACCGCTTGATAAGTGCTATTTTAAAGTGTGAATTTTGACACAAATAGGCTGATATTTTTTTTCATTTATTTTTTAAAACGTGTTTTGGCTCGTATTAAAGGCTTAATTTTTACGTAGCTGTTACATTTAAGTATTGACTCTAGCTTTTCTTAAAAAGGCTATTCAGAGTATAAGGAGCATGAGTGACCACAAAATTAGCAGGCTATTATCAACAAGCCTATGCATCTGAATCAAAAAACTTTAATCAATGTTTTTATTGTGGTTGTGAAGCAACTGAGCGAGATTTTTGTCCGCCACTGCATATGCTGCAAAGCATTATAGATTTAGGCGAAGAGGCTGAATTTATATCAATTCCAGCATGTTATGAGTGCTTTGCATTACTGCATAACGAACGAGTGCTGACTATTGATGGACGAGTTACAAAGCTTAAAAAGAAACTTTCAACAAAGTATGCAAAAGCGCTGAGAATTTATCACATGTGGCATGAGAGTGAACTTCACGATATGAGTGATGAGTTTGTGCACAGTATTAAAGCAGGCATGAAGTTAGGTGCAGAGGCAGCAGAGCGAGTAGCATTTCAAGGTTATAGCTATTCAACTGAAGATGCCAGTGTCACTATTCGTGAGAAGCGTGCCGAATTTGATGTGCAAGGGAAAGTTTTTTATGACTTTAAAGACGCGCTTAATTACTGCATTAATGATTTACAAGTCGACAGAACAGAATTCTATAAGCTGGTGGTAGAAGATTACAATGGCGATTTTAACCGTGCATTGAGTCAATACCGCCATCGACACGAAAAAGTAACCGCAGCTAACGATGCTGATTCACTGATTAAAAGTTTTGCCAAGCAGCATAAGCAAAACTCTGATTTTGTAACTCGAACTGTGAAACATTTTATCAACAAAGATCCGAGCTTGACGACCGAAGGTGCGTTAGAGCAGCTATATAACAACTACATAAAGAAATAGTGCTCTGTGAGGCTGGTTGTTCGTCTTGAATATAGGTGACTGGCCTTGTTTACTCGCATTAGAATTAACAATTAGTTAAAGTAATTAAATAATAAAAAAGAGGAACGTAAGAATGCAAAAATTTGCACCATCCTTGTTGGTTATGGCGCTTGGTGTCGCGTTAGCGGGTTGCCAAGACAATGGCCCACAAGACCCAAAGGTCTCAATTAATAAAAACCCATATCCAAGCACTTATCAACCACTTGCATCACAAAGTACGTTAATCACTAATGCCACTGTTTTAACCGGCACAGGTGAGCGTTTAGATGACGCAGATGTATTTTTTGTTGATGGCAAAGTACAACAAGTAGGTAAAGACCTATCTGTTCAAGCTGATAAAACAATTGATGCACAAGGTAAATGGGTAACACCAGGTATTATTGATGTGCATTCGCATTTAGGTGCATACCCAACTCCATCGGTGGCATCTCACCAAGATGGTAACGAAATGACCAGCCCAGTGACTGCAGAAGTATGGGTTGAGCATTCAGTATGGCCGCAAGATCCTGGCTTTAACCGTGCTCGTGAAGGCGGTATTACGTCATTACAAATTCTACCTGGTTCAGCAAACTTAATTGGTGGCCGCGGTGTAACGCTTAAAAACATTCCCTCGCACACGATGCAAGGTATGAAGTTTCCTGAAGCACCATATGGTTTAAAAATGGCATGTGGTGAAAACCCGAAACGTGTTTATGGCCGCAAAGGTGTTTTACCATCAACGCGTATGGGTAACATGGCGGGCTATCGCACAGCGTGGATTGAAGCGACTGAATACAAACGTGAATGGGATAAATACGAAAGTGATTATGCCGCAGGTAAAAACCCTGCAGCACCTCACCGCGACATCAAGCTAGATACGCTAGCAGGTGTGTTAGAAGGTGACATATTAATCCATAACCACTGTTATAAAGCAGAAGAAATGGCCATGATGATCGACCTCGGTAAAGAGTTTGGTTATCACTCAGGTACTTTCCATCACGGTGTTGAAGCATACAAAATTGCTGACTTACTTGCTGAAAACGGTAACTGTGCGGCACTTTGGCCAGATTGGTGGGGCTTTAAAATGGAAGCCTACGACATGGTTCAAGAGAACGTAGCAATTGTAGATGCTGTTAAAAATTCATGTGCCGTTGTTCACTCTGATTCTGATACAACGATTCAACGCTTAAATCAAGAAGCCGGTAAAGTGATGTATCGCGCGAATGATGTGGGTTACGACATCTCTGAGCAACACGCAATTAAGTGGATCACTTTAAACGCGGCTAAATCACTGGGGATTGATGATAAAACAGGTTCACTTGAAGCAGGTAAGCAAGCTGATGTGGTTATTTGGAACCAAAACCCATTCAGTGTTTATGCGAAAGCTGAACAAGTATTTATCGATGGTGCCAAAGTTTATGATCGTAACGATGATAAATACCAAGCACAAAGTGATTTCATGCTAGGTCAAAAATAGGAGTAACATTGATGACAAAATTAACTAAATCATTAAAGCTGTCACTTGTTGCTGCTGGCTTATTTTCTGCGACAGCAAGTGCTGCATCAGTAGCGATTGTAAATGCAACACTACACACTTCAACAGAGCAAGGCGTACTTGAAGGCGCAAGCGTTGTTATTGAAGATGGCAAAATTGTTGCTATTAACCCCGCGACTGTCAACGCGGATACTACCATTGATGCAAAAGGCCAAATCGTGACTGCAGGCTTTATTGGTACTATGAACCAATTAGGCTTAGTGGAAGTGGGTGCTGTTGCAGGTTCGCGTGATGGTGGTGACGACAAAGCAGGCATTGA
Organism: Pseudoalteromonas sp. PA2MD11; assembly: GCF_017808125.1. Classification (NCBI taxonomy): domain Bacteria; kingdom Pseudomonadati; phylum Pseudomonadota; class Gammaproteobacteria; order Alteromonadales; family Pseudoalteromonadaceae; genus Pseudoalteromonas; species Pseudoalteromonas sp. PA2MD11. The sequence goes on along the minus strand of NZ_JADKNF010000002.1, from coordinate 317,414 downwards.
CTTTGATCCAAGCCTTGCATTCAACCCACGCAGTAGCTTAATTCCTTATACACGCAAGGGCGGTATTACTCAAGATGTGATTGTACCAAACGGTGGTGACAGTATCTTTGCGGGTCTTGCATCTGTCGTTGATCTATCAGGCAGCTTTGAAAGCGTAAATAAAAAGCAAGTTGCACTTGTTGTTCACTTAGGTGAAAAGAGTAAAGGCTCACGTGCTATGTCGATGAAAACTCTTATCGACAAGCTTGAAGGCGAAAAGTCAGCTAAAAAAGATGACAAAAAAGAGCCATCAACAGAGCAAAAAGTTATAGCTGCTGTGCTTTCGGGTGATATGCCGTTGATTGCCAGTGTTCAACGCGCATCAGACATCTATGAACTTGTTAAGTTAAAAGAAAGCTATGGCATCAATTTAGTGATTCATGGCGGTGATGATGCTGTTGTGGTTGCTGATACATTAGCTAAAGCGGATGTACCTGTGATCATCAGCTCTATGGCTAACTTACCGGGTAGCTTTGACTCTATGCATGCAAATCTTGCTAACGCAGGTAAGCTTGAAAAAGCGGGTGTAAAAGTCATTATTGGTGTTGCTGGTGACTCAAGCCACAATGTATACCAATTACGTTTTGATGCAGGTAATGCTGTGTCATACGGTATGAGCCAACAAGGTGCACTTAGCGCAGTTACCAGCAATATTGCTGATGTTTTTGGTTTAAACTCAGGCGCAATTGCCAAAGGTAAACGTGCAAACCTAGTTATGTGGTCTGCTGATCCATTTGAGCTTAACTCACACGTAAGCAAAATGTGGATCAACGGTGAAGAGGTTTCAACCGAAGCGCGTCAAGACAAACTACGCGATCGTTATACAACTGATTCAGCGATGCCACGCGCTTATACTAAATAAGTGCTCAACATATAAAAAGGCCGCAAATTTGCGGCCTTTTTTTAATACATATTTTCAAACTAAAAGCTAAAAAATTAGATTGCTTAGTTTATAAAGGCTAAGGCCAAATATAAGCAGTATTACTGGCACAATTACAAGGTTAAGTACCAGCGAATTTGTGTAGCCTTTCATCACCGATTTTTGATTCACTAACCAAACAAGGTAACAGGTCACAATTGGTAGTAATAATCCATTGGCAGCTTGCGCAAAGATGATAACCGCAACTGGATCAAGCCCAAGCGATGCGACCAGTGCACCGAAAACAAGGATAGTGATAGCAACCAGTTTAAAACGTGTATCACTCATTTGTGTTGACCAACCAAGCATGCCGCAAACAGCGTAAGCACCCGCAAGCGGTGCAGTGATTGCGCTAGTAAGCCCGGCAGCACATAAACCGATAGCAAAGAAATAATGAGCCATACCACCTAGAAGAGGTTCAAGTTGCACAGCCATATTGGCCGCTGAAATTTTACCTGCATCAGTACCGTAAAATGCCACAGAGGCTGTCGATAAGATAGCTAACGTGATTATGCCACCTAAAGTTATCGAAATACCGGTATCAAGGTTTGTTTCTTTGATTACTTTGTCGATATTTTTTGAACTATCGTGTTTTTCTGCAAGTACCCCAGAGTGTAAAAACAGGTTGTAGGGCACAATTGTTGTGCCTATTAAGGCAAGTACCGTGGTGATTGAATTATCAGGTAAGCTAGGTATAAATCCTTTTAGCACTTCACTAAGTGGCGGAGCTGCCATCACCAGCGTTGAAATAAATACTAAACTCATCAACACCACTAGAACAATTAACGCACCCTCAATGACTTTATGTTTGCCAGTGTACAAGAGCACTGCACTTAAAATTGCAATAAGGGGAGTCCAGAGTAGTGGACTTACAGAAGGTAGTATTTCTTGCAGTCCTAAACTGGCACCAGTCAGATTGCCTGCTTCATAAGCTGCACTGCCAATACCAATTGCACTGATCACTAATATGGCAGCCAGGGCTTTAAAAATCGGTGTTTGAATGGTGGTTCTGAGTGCAGATGCTAAATCAAGTCCTGTAGCAACACCAAGACGAGCAGCCATTGATTGCAACAAAATAGTCGCTACAACTGAGAACAATAACGTCCAAATAAGAGCAAAGCCAAAATTAGCACCAGCAACACTTGCCGTGGTGATGGTACCTGGTCCAATAAAAGCTGCGGTGACTAGCAGTCCGGGCCCTAAACGCATAATAAAACCTTTTATTATTATTTTTATACATTAACTATTAGCAAAGCAGCTAATGTTATAGAAAACAGACCATATAGAGTATAGACAGACTTAGTATGGGTAAAGTAAAACAGGTGAATCGCTTAAAGTTAGCGAGTTGAACTTAGACCAATCCACACTGTAATTTTTATATGCAGTACGTAGTAATGGCACAGTACGCATAACGAAATAAAAGTAAATACTTCTAAAATCAATGGTTTGCTTTGAGTTTTGGCTTGGTAGGTATCTTGCAAAGTGTATTTGCTTTTAACTAAAGGAAATGAAAATGCCTGAACTTACTCTTTCAGCATATGCGGCCGTGTATGTTTATCTGATTATGCTGACAATTCAGTGGGTGGTTGCCGCTGTCACTAAAGCCAAACAGCCCAATGCGGTGCCTGGTAAACTCGATAATTCATTAAGCCACGATAGCTTTGTATTTCGTTCACATCGCACATTTATGAATACCTTAGAAAATAGCCCGTTATTTTTGGGTAGCGTATTTCTGGGGTTCTTTTTAAACTTGAACAGTAGTGCATTTGCACTGTGTATTTGGTTGTATGTGATAGCCAGGATCATTCATATGCTGCTGTATTATGCTGTGGCTACTGAGAAGAATCCAAGCCCACGCAGCTATTTCTTTTTAATCGCTGCTTTGGCAAATAGTGTGATGCTTGTTTTAATTGGTTTACGTTTGATTTAAACAGCATTGCTAACATATATAAAAGGCATTGAATGAATGCTCATACAATGCCTTTTTTAATACTGAAAACCTAGCTACTCAACGCCAATAAAGCCACCTGTTTGGTGTGACCATAGGGCAGCATAGATACCATCTTGGCCAATTAGTTGCTCGTGAGAGCCTTGTTCAACCACGCCACCTTCATCAAGCACAATGAGTCTATCCATTTGCGCAATAGTTGATAGGCGGTGCGCAATGGCAATAACTGTTTTGCCGGTCATTAAATCGTCTAGGCTAGTTTGAATTGCGGCTTCTACTTCAGAATCAAGGGCACTGGTTGCCTCATCTAAGATTAGAATTGGTGCATCTTTTAGAAGGACTCGTGCAATAGCAATACGTTGACGTTGACCACCAGAAAGCTTCACACCGCGTTCACCAACTTGTGCGGCAAAGCCTTTATTGCCTTTGCTGTCTTCTAAGTCTTCGATGAACTCAATTGCTTCTGCTTGCTTTGCGGCCGCAAGCATTTCATCTTCAGTAGCATCGGGTCTGCCATAAAGAATGTTTTCTTTTACTGAGCGGTGTAACAGCGAGGTATCTTGCGTCACCATCGCAATGTGCTTACGTAAGCTTTCTTGGCTTACCTCAGCGATGTTTTGACCATCAATGCGAATTGTGCCTGAGTCAACATCATAAAAGCGCAGTAACAAATTCACTAAGGTAGATTTACCTGCACCAGAGCGACCGACTAAACCTATTTTCTCACCCGGTTTGATGTCTAGATTTAAGCCATTGATAACAGGGCCGCGATGGGTTTCGTTGGCAGCTTTACCATAGTTAAATTGCACATTCTCAAAGCTTATCGACCCTTTATTAACAGTAAGAGTGCTTGCGTTTTCTTTATCATCCACTTCAATCGGCGTTGATAGGGTTTTCATACCATCAGCAACAGTACCAATGTTTTCAAATAGGCTACTGATCTCCCACATGATCCACTGTGCCATACCGTTTAGTCTCAGTGATAAACTCACCGCAATGGCGATAGCTCCAACACTGATGGCGCTAATTGACCAAAGATACAAAGAGAGGGCAGCAATACTAAATACCAATAAATAATTAAGGGTGTTGATAGAGAAGTTTAAGCTAGTAACTAAACGCATTTGCTTATATACAGGCTGTAAAAATACATCCATGCTATCTTTTGCATATTGTTCTTCTCGCTGTGTGTACGAGAATAATTTGATAGTCGAAATGTTAGTATAGCTATCAACAACACGTCCGGTCATTTCTGAGCGCGCATCAGCCTGCGAGCTGGCGACTTTCTTGAGCTTTGGTACAAAATACATTTGAATAGCGGCATAAAGAACTAACCAAATTAATAATGGCAACATTAAACGCCAGTCAGATTCTGCGACCAAAAATACCATGGCGCCAAAGTAGACCACGATATACATTAATACATCGAGCAGTTTCATCACTGATTCACGAACAGCTAATGAGGTTTGCATTACTTTTGTCGCAATACGGCCGGCAAATTCGTTTTGATAAAAACTAACACTCTGACGAAGCAAATAACGGTGTGCTAACCAACGGATAGACATAGGATAGTTGCCAAGCAGCGCTTGATGTAACACTGCTGAATGAAAAAATACGACAATGGGTAACACGACTAGCAACATAATTGCCATTCTTGTAAGTTCAGCCTGCTGCTCAACAAATAAAGTATCAGGAGTATATTCGCCAAGCCAATCGACAAGTTGGCCCATGTAACTAAATAGCGATACTTCTAAAATAGCGAGCGCAGCAGCACTTAACGACATCAGGATTAATGAAAGCTCCATGCCACGGGTATAATGACGGCAAAAAGCAAATAAGCTATTAGGTGGTTGAGAAGGTTGCTCTTTAGGAAACGGATTAGTCATCCGCTCAAATAAACGATACATAGACGACGCTTTTTAAAAAATCAAAGTGGCCTTACTATATCATTTGAGTGGTTTTTTAGCAGTTCATTTAATTTAAAAACTAAGATTAAAATCTATCAACTATTCAGTTATTTACATCTAGTGTGAGAAATGAAAATATAATAAGAAAATTTATCATACATATGGCTCAATATAAGATGTTTCAACGTATTCTGGTGTTAATTGCTATCGGCTTTTTCGCTTTTATTGGTTGGGTTATTTATCTTGCCAATACTGGTCAAAAGTCGGTGTTTTTCGAACTCGTTGCGGCCATTCCTTACGGTGATAAGTTGGGGCATTTTTTCTTATTTGGACTACTTACGTTATTCATAAACCTTGCCTTTAAGTTTAAAACATTGAACGTTGCTGGACGGCCTATTTATTTAGCTGTGTTGATTGTGAGTACGTTTGTGATTTTAGAAGAGCTAAGCCAATTTTTTATTGAATCGAGAACATTAGACTTTGTTGATTTAATTGCAGATTTTACTGGTATCGCAATATTTAGTGCCATATCTGCATGGCTTAGCAAAAAGTTATATCCACCTAAGGTCTAAACTTTCAGTGACTTGTTAGGTTTCGTCTATTCTCAGTATAGTGCTAGCCTAAAAGTTGCGTATGAATAAAGATACCTCAGATTATTTGTCAGATATTATTGAGCTATTACTTGATGCTGTTTGCGTAGTAGATGTAAAAGGCACCTTGCTGTTTACTAATCCAGCTTTTCAAACCATATTTGGTTATACGCTTGAAGAAGCTATAAACAAAAAGATGTTAGACTTTGTTTACCCTGAGGATAGAGCAAAAACCATTAACGCTATCAATCAAATAATGACAGATAATCTACATCCAAGGTTTGTAAACCGGTGGGTGAAAAAAGACGGTACTGTGGTCCATGTCTTGTGGTCTGTCTATTGGTCAAAAGAAAAGCAAGTCAGAGTGGCGATTGCTCATGATATAACAGAACAGAAAAAGCTTGAGCAAAAACTCATATTCATGGCTGGGCACGATCCACTTACTAATCTCCCTAATCGTAGCTTTTTAATTACCCAACTAGAAGAGTCACTATCCACTGCTAATACTATTTCTGCAATTATTGCGGTATTGTTTATCGATATTGATGGCTTCAAGCAAGTCAATGATATTCACGGCCACAGTGCTGGCGACAAGCTATTAAAAACTATTGCCATGCGAATTCGCCATGTATTGGATAAAGACGACATAGTTGGCCGTTTGGGAGGGGATGAGTTTGTAATTGTTGTAAAAAGTGTAAAACGCAAAGCTGATGTAATAAAAATTACTGATAAACTAAGTCGTGAAATATGTAAGCCTTTAGTTTTTAATGATGATGAACTGTGTTATTCCCCAAGTATTGGTGCAGTTCTATTTCCAGAGCATTATGGTGATGCAGAATTCTTAATACAGTGTGCAGATAATGCTATGTATAAAGCTAAGTATGAAGGGGGTAATCGCTTGGTGTTTTATAACGAGGGAATAAAGTTATCAGGCACTAAAAATATTAAATAGTATTAATAGCTTTATCGGAAAAATGTTTTAACCTATTAATTTGTTTTCTAACGCATTACTATTGCGCGAAATGAAATATTAGTTAGCCTTTAATGATTCATTGAAGGAGTGAAACTATGTTAAAGCGTAAAATAACAACAACGGGTGCTTTGTTTAGCTCATCGCTGTTATTGGTCTCGGCAGCTCATGCCACAACACCTCAATATAAAGATCAACAAGCTTTGCATGATATTGCAAGTGCTGTTTCTAAAACACGTATAGAGCAAGATATTCAAACGCTGGTTGATTTTGGCACTCGCCATACTCTCTCTGAGACGAAATCAGATACGCGCGGTATTGGTGCTGCAAGACGTTGGATCAAGTCTGAATTTGAGGCGATTTCTAAAGCTTGTGGTAACTGCCTAGAAATCATCGAGGTAAAAGACACAATCTCCGGTGAAAAGCGTATTCCAAACCCGGTTGACGTGGTCAATATTGTGGCTATACAGCGTGGTCAAGTTGATGCAAACCGTATGGTTATGATGTCGGGTGATATTGACTCGAGAGTGTCTGATGTAATGGACTATACCTCAGATGCGCCAGGGGCTAACGATAATGCATCTGGAGTGGCTGGCGTGCTTGAATCGGCGCGAGTTTTATCAAAGTATAAATTTAACGGCTCAATTGTTTATGCAGCATTATCTGGTGAAGAGCAAGGCTTGTTTGGCGGTAAAATCTTAGCTAAATATGCACAAGAGCATGATTGGCGTGTTCATGGTGTTTTAAACAATGACATGATTGGTAATTCAACAGGGATTAATGGGGTAACAGATAACACAACTGCACGTATCTTTTCTGAAGGTACACGCGTTATTGAAACCAAAGAGCAAGCCCATAAACGCCGTTTTACGGGTGGTGAGGTTGACTCAGCAAGTCGTAACCTAGCGCGTTACATAGATACAATCGCAGATCGTTACATCGAGAATCTAGATACCATGTTGGTATATCGACTCGATCGGTTTGGTCGAGGAGGGCATCACCGTCCATTTAACGATGTTGGCTTTGCCGCTGTGCGTATAATGGAAACCAACGAAAACTATAATCAACAGCATCAAGACTTACGTACTGAAAATGGCATTACTTATGGTGACACCATCGACCATGTTGATTTTGCTTATGCAGCGAAATTAACCTCACTCAATGCAGTAACAATGGCATCAATGGCATGGGCTCCGGCGCCACCAACGGGTGTTAATATTTCAGGTGCTGTAAAGCCAAGTACAACCTTAGCCTGGCATAAAAGCGATGATCCAACGGTGGTTAGTTATAAAATCTATTGGCGTTATACAAGTGAGCCACGATGGCAGTTTAGCCGCGATGTTGGCAAGGTAACCGAAGCTACACTGAAAAATGTTGTTATCGATAACTACTATTTTGGTGTTGCGGCTGTGAACAAAGACGGTATTGAATCACCGGTTGTATTTCCTGGCGATGTTGGCGCGTTTGAATGGCCAGACAAGTCTGCTAAATAGCAATCGTTAAGTCATAGCGTACACCACCCAGTTCGCTATGAGCTGCTGTAATACGCCAGTTATGGGCTTCGACAATTTGTTTTACTATCGCAAGCCCAATTCCTGAACCTGACTGTTTCACTGTTTTTAAGTCAGGCACTCTATAAAGGTGGTCAAAAATCTTTGCTAAACTCTCGTCGCTGACGCCAGGGGATGAATCTTCATAGCAGATTAAAAGCTGTGTTTGGTTTTGGCTAATCGTCAAATTAATCTTACCAGGGTGATTTGTGTACTTAAGCGAATTACTGATTAAGTTTGCAAATAACTGTGAAAGCCGTGTTGCATCGCACTCAAAACTTAGTTCATCAGCAACATTTTGTGTAAATGTCACTTCAAATTTTTCAAGCTGGATCAGCATATCTGCGTGTAAGCTTTGGAAATACTCAGCCGCATTAATTGTTGTTACGTTGAGCTGAAAGCTGCTTTGTTCTAAAAGTGAAATTTTATTTAAATCAGTAACTAAAGTTGCCATATCGGTGATTTTTTGGTTGAGCTTTTCGTATGTAAGCTCATTAAATTGGGTTAGGCCTGCTTGAAGCGTTTCAAGGTGTAAGCGCAACCCTGTTAATGGACCACTTAGTTCGTGAGCTACTTGTGATAATAACTTACTACGTTGACTGATTTGTTTATCCAGATAATTTCGGCGCTGTTCAATAAGCTGTTTTCTCTGTCTTATTCTTAATAAAGCAATGCCCATTGCAGCTAAAAGCAGGCTAAATAATAAGACGCTGTATAAAATAGCTTGACGTTGTGCGGCAATAGCTTGGCTTTTTTCATTGTCTTGGAGTTTTAAATCTTGTATTGCTAAATCGCGGTCGCGCATTGCAATGGAGTTTTGTAGCTCAGCTAAACGGTGGTTGTAGTTGTTACGGGCAAAGCCTTTTTCAAGCTCTGTAATAGCACGTTGATACGACAGGGCTTGTTTATAATCAGCTTGTTTTTCTGTCACAGTGATCAAATGTTCTAGGGCAATGATTTGCTTTTGCAGCTTATTTTTTTGCTTACTTAACTGGTAGGCTTGCTCAGCATAATGTTTAGCTTGTTCGTGCTCAGTAGAGCCAATGTACAGCTTAGCTAATGTAAGTAATACATCTACATATAAGTGATCGTCTTGCTTGAGTTCAATGATCACTTGTTTTTCAATGCTTAATGCTTGGTCAGGTTTATCTATTTCGAGCAAATTTATCGCAATATTATGGTTTGCCCAGGCAGTATTTCGCGTACTGTTATAACTAGCGAAGACCTGCTTAGCCTCTTGTGCGTATTCAAGTGCTGCAGGGTAGTTTTTAAGTCCATATTCGCATTGGGATAGCTTAACTAAACTATGTCCGATATCAGACAGTGAACCCGTTTGCCTATCAAAATTAAGGGCTGTAATAAACTCGCTCTTTGCTTTTTCGTATTGTTCTAAATCTAAATAACTTTGAGCAATTGAATAACTTATACCTGCTTGTAATGAAATAGACGGCGACATTTGCTGAATAACTTCACGGCGTTTTAGCTTATATTCTAGGGCAAGGGTTAACCGGTCTAACTGTTCAAGATTACGCGAATAACCATGGTAGAGCATTTCTTTTTGCTTTAAGGTTAATTCTCGATTGTTGTCGTGAATATAAACCTCAAGCAAGTTCAAGGCTGCTTGATATTCACCCGCATTATGATAAGCACTGACAAGGCTCGCAACGGCATCAATTTCGTAATCGGTGAGTTGCAAACGCTGAAACAGCGCGACATTTTGTTGAGATAAGTGAATTGCAGATTCTAATTTATTTGCGCTATATGCCAATCGAGCTTTGACTAAATATAATTCGCTATAAATAGAGGTGTCACTTTTATATTTTGGAGAAGACTCAAGTTCTTCTACTATGTTTTGCGCCTGTTGAAACTGACCTAGGTGTATATGAATGTGAATTAATCTAACATTAAAGCTTAATCGCTCAGCAAAACTGGCAGATTCAATAAGGCGTTTATCTATATTTGTTAAATATTTATAGCGTTCTTGGTAATCGCTTATTGTTCTAGCTTCATCAATGTGGCCTTGTAAAGTTGACGCAATTGATGCAAATGACAAGGTACAAAGCAGAATAACAAGAGCTTTAAAGTTCATTTTTAACATTTATTATTATTTTTTCTGAAGCAATTCTAGCACATCATGCTTTTGTGTTGAGTAAATTTGTTTTTTGTGATTAAAAAGAATTGCATTTTGCGATATAGATGGTTGCATCTTGCAAAAAGGATCTGCAAAAAATATTTAAAACCTTATTTTTTAATGAGTTATATTTTGGAACAATTGCTGCTTTAAATAATTACATAACCACAGGAGAGTGTAATTATGAAAAGCAAAATACCCGTCTGTCTTTTATCAGTGCTTGCCACTAGTTATGTAAGCGCAGCTCCGTTTGAAGAATGCCCAAGTAAAGCATTTTTAATACAAGGTACACCTGCACAAATGTTTGGAATTGATTTGGTCTCTGCTAAAGCGACAGTATTAGCACCGTCATTAAACTTTAGTGACGAAACAAACAATGAAAGCGTAAATGCTGTGGGTTTTAACTATAAAGACCAATATATGTATGGCTTTAGTAAGCAAAGCCCTAAGAGTGTTGTCAAAATTGGTGATGATTATCAACTAGAACGACTCGTGGTTAACGGTCTGCCTGATACTAACTTTTATGTGGGTGACATTCATGTAAATAGTGAAACTAATCAGGCGGTATATTATTTGTATCATCCCAAATTCGGATTGTATGGTATTGATTTGAGAGAGCCTGCTGATGAATATCAAGCTGATTTAGTTGCGGGTTCAGCTAGCTGGGGGTTAGCTATTTATGATTTTGCTTTTCATCCTAATAGCAACCTTTTGTATGCAGTTGAATCAAATGGCGACTTATACGAAATAGATCTTAATAATCAGACACCCACTTTTGTGGCGAACTTAGATATAGCTGGTGATACCGGAGCGAATGGTGCTGGGTATTTTGATGTAAAAGGACAGTTTTATTTTAGTAATAACCGAAGCGGTAAAATACACAAAGTAGACCTTAGCATCAGCCCTGTAAACGGTTACACACCAACTGCTGCGGTGTTTACTTTAGGGCCTACATCAAATCAAAATGATGGTGCACGCTGCGCAATTGCTGAGGTAAAGGTAACGGATAATTCAATCGATTTTGGTGATGCACCAGCTCCTTATCAAACCTCACTCGAAGACAGTGGCGCAAGACATTTATTTGACCCAAATGCAGATCAAACTAATTTGGTTTACTTAGGTGCTACAGTAGATGGCGAGAATATTAATACACGTTCAGACTTACTTTTAACACCTGATGATCAATCAGATGACGGCGTAAAGTTCGTCACTGATTTGGTAGCAGGCAATACCAGTCAAATTATTGTTACCTCTGCAAATGACGAGACATATCTATACGCATGGTTTGATTGGGATCAGAATTACCAATTTGATGCGGATGAAATTACGGTGTCTAAATATCGGTTAAACCAAGGCGATAATAGCATTTTAGTTAATGTTCCAGATGATGCCGTTATGGGAACAACCTGGTCTCGCTTTCGTGTAACTGATGGTAGTGAAACCAATCCAATTACAGCAACTGGTGGTGTTATTGGTGGGGAGGTAGAAGATTACTCTGTAACAACATTGGGAAGCTTAGTTTACCCCGGAGAAAATAGCTGGGTAACACTTGCATTTGAGGATAAATGGCCATTTTCTGGAGATTATGACTTCAATGATTTAGTTATAAACTATCGAACTACAATTATAGATCAAAATGGTATGGCTACAGGTTACAAAATAGAAGGTGAGCTAGTTGGGATAGGTGCTGATTTTCATAATGGCTTTGCAGTTAGGTTATATGAGACTGTGGAAGGTTCAAATGATAAACGCATTTTACGTAGCCAAATTAATGCTGAAAAAATTAGTTTACTGATTAATGGTCTTGAACAAACGCACGAGATCTTAGAGCAAAATACTGAAGATGCTATTTTCGTGATTATGCCTGATACTTGGGATTACATTGATAAACAGTCTAATTGTAATTATTTTAGAACCGAGACGGGTTGTGATAGCAACAGTAAAGTCACGTTTTCATTGTTTATTGATTTATTACCAGGTACAGCGACCGCAGATGCACCTAAGTACACATTAGATCCTTTCATATTTGCAGCTGATGGACACTATCATGGTGAAGCCTTGGTTGGTAAAGACCCTAGAAGCTGGGAGGTTCACCTTAAGAATCAGCAGCCGACAGAAAAATTTGATATGCAACTATTTTCTTTCGCAGAGTCTGATGATGCATCTGACAGTGCGCAGGGTTTTTACTTCCAAACCGAAACAGGTCTGCCTTGGGCAATTGAAGTAGGTACTTCGTGGGCTCACCCTAAAGAAGGCGTAGATATTACCCATGCATACAGCGACTTTAAAGCATTTGCAGAATCAAAAGGGCAAGAAAAGCCAATGTGGTTCAACAATGCTAAGCCTGCTAACGTGATTTCAAGAGGAGAATAATTATGAAACATTATACTTTAGTGATCATAAGCTTAATGTTAGCTGCGTGTGGTGGCGGTGGTGAAGGCGACTCTGCAACTGAAAGTGCTGGAACAAATGTAACGCAAGCACCTACAACAGATACAACGCCACCTGAGACAACACCTCCTGCTACTGGCGTGGATCCTGAGACGATGAATGATTTAACGATTGCTCCTGAGTTTAATTTAAGTAGTAAATTAGAGCTCGATGTAGATGTAGATTTGAATATTGGTGACACCAGAGCCTTTTTAAACATATGTCTTAAAGGCGACGACGATAAAGCCGATTATAACCAGTGTTTGCTTCGTGCACCATTGGTACAGAGCAAGCTGTCATCTAGTTTAATGTTAGCTAACAGTGGATTAGAGCTGGTGGCCGAGGTGTGGTTTTATGACACTCAGAGTGAGCCTTTGCGTTATTATTGGAAAAATGATAGTGAGCAGCCAATGGTGTTTATGATTAGGTAAGAGTGATCGATTCTTTTCGTAAATGAGTTTAATTTTTAAGAATCTTATTTTCAACAGCTTGAAGAGGAATGAGTGATGGAATACATAGAGCAAGTGTTAAAATCAGTAAAGAGTTCTAATCCAAATGAAACGGAGTTTTATCAAGCTGTTGAAGAGGTTCTGTCTTCGATTAATCAATATCTCGAGATTAATGATAAGTATCAAAAAAACTCTATTGTTGAACGATTAGTAGAGCCAGAAAGGCAAGTCATATTTAGGGTTCCTTGGCTTGATGATCTTGGAAATGTTCAGGTTAATCGTGGTTTTAGAATTGAATTTAGTTCATCGTTAGGTCCTTTTAAGGGCGGCTTACGATTTCACCCCAGCGTTAACCAAAGTGTGGTTAAATTTTTGGGCTTTGAGCAAGTCTTAAAAAATGCATTGACAGGTTTATCGTTAGGTGGTGGTAAAGGTGGTGCTGATTTCAACCCCAAAGGCAAAAGCGACCATGAAATTATGCGTTTTTGTCAGTCATACATGACTGAGCTTTTCCGTCATATTGGTGCTAATACAGATGTACCTGCTGGTGATATTGGCGTTGGGGCGAGAGAAATTGGTTATTTGTTTGGGCAGTACAAGCGGATCACAAACCAATTTAGTGGCGTTTTAACAGGAAAACCTGAATCATTAAATGGCTCTTCTTTAAGAACAGAAGCAACAGGATACGGCGTTGCTTACTTTCTAAGTGCTATGTTAGATGCGAAAGGCGACTCTTTAACAGGAAAACGGTGCTTAGTGTCTGGTGCTGGTAATGTTGCACTTTATCTGATGAAAAAGCTTGATGAGTACGGTGCTGTGATTCTTAGCTGTAGCGATTCGAAGGGCACGCTATATAGTAAGAATGGGCTTGACGTAAAATTAGTGATGCATCTAAAAAGTGAACGTGGTGCTGAGCTTAGAGATTATTTGAATGAACATGAAGATGCTGAGTTCACACCTGTCAATCAATACCCAACTGACGGTCATCAAGTTTGGCGATATGAAGCAGACATTGCTTTGCCATGTGCGACTCAAAATGAAATTACTAAAGGTGATGCTAAAGCTCTTTTAGAAAACAGATGTTTAACTGTGTGCGAAGGTGCCAACATGCCAACTACACCTGAAGCAATGAAGATTTTCAAAGAGCACAACGTTTACTTAGGGCCAAGCAAAGCCGCAAATGCTGGAGGTGTGGCGACGAGCCAATTCGAAATGGCTCAAAATGCCAGTATGCAAAAGTGGCAATCTGAGCAAGTTGATGAAAAACTTCAGCAAGTTATGAAATCCATTTTTAATACTATTTCAGTTACTGCCAAGCAGTACTCTATTGAACACGACTTGGTGCTTGGTGCGAATATAGCAGGATTTGAACGAGTTGCAGATGCAATGTTAAAGCAAGGTGTTGTTTAGTGATTTGACAATATAATAAGACACCCACTTTTGTTCTAAGAATATAAAATGTAATTAAAGAGACATCCATTTTTTACATAAACAATAAAGACACCCATTTTATTTATTGATATGAGTGCAGCATCGCATAATTGAGATTTATCTCGGCTAGATGAAAGTGGGGGTTGGTACTTAATTGTTACTCTGTCTGAAAAATTAGCTATTTAATTTATATCATAAGTAATTTCAGAACGTCGATATTTCTATTTATATCAATAGCTGTTTATTAGTGTCGTTTTGTAGTTTTAATAGATTAACAAAATAAAGCTTGGCTCTTAGCTATAGAGCTTCTCCGTTTTCGTTTCATGTGATTTGTGTAAGCTGTGATTGCTTGCTCTTTACCAGCCGTATTTTTAAACGAGCGAGTAAAGGAAGTGGTGAGTGTAAGCCAGTTGTCAGTACAAATATTTAGTCTTTCAAGTATTGGTAATGCATTTTCAGGGATTTTCCCTGGTTTACCCTCTCGGATTGAGCGACCAGTCCAATCAACGAGTTGCAGGTATGTTTTGAGCTTATATGGCAGACCTTTAGGCATATGCTTACGTGGTTTACCTGCAAAGCGCATAAGTGACTTTGGTTGCTTATTATTTTGAGCTGACTCAATGCGTGTTTTTATACTGGTGTAGTCAGATTGCTCAGGTAAATCAGCCGCTTTCGCTCTTACAGGGTTTAGGTCAACATACGCAAGACAAGCTGCAAGAGCTGCTTCATCAAGTAATGCTTGTGACTTAAAGCGACCTTCCCAAAAGCGTCCTTTGCACTCATCTTCTTGATTTGCTTTTCGAGCAACACTCTCATTAAGAACGCGCATAAACCAACTGATGCTACTGAGCCTCTCTCGATATAAATTTACTCTGGTATTAACCGCAGAAAGCTCTGTTTTTGTTAGCAATTCGCCATTTAAGAATCGTTGGCAAAGGAATGTACTTTTAAATAACTTATGCCATCTAATCAGAATCGCTTTATTATTCAAACGCTTTGCTTTTGCTATATCAATATGAAGTACTAGATGAGTATGGTTACTCATAACAGCGTAAGCACAAACATCAATACAAAATATACGACCAAGTTGAAGTAGTTTGTTTTCAACCCAATCGCGCCGGTGTTCATATGAGCGACCAGTTAGTGGGTCTTGCCCGCACAAAAAAGCGCGACGAACGCAGCGTGAAATACAGTGATAGTAAGGCGTGTTTGAAACGCTAATTAAGTTTCTACGTGGGGTTGCCATGCTCTTCTCCTCCATGAGTTGAACACTATAAGCTTAGCTGTAATTCCAAAAATTGAGAAATATTAAGTTGGATGTCTACATTAATTTAGTCTTTATATATGAAGCTCGGTTAACTCTTCAAATTTAAAATGGGTGTCTTAATAAATTAAAAAAGCTCAGCGGTGCTGAGCTTGCTTGAAATTAGGGGGTACTTTGCAAGTGAATGATTACGAAAATGCCTTTTCGCTTAGGAGTTCTTGCATTTGTTCGCGCATTTTAAATTTTTGAAGTTTGCCTGTTACTGTCATTGGGTATTCTTCAACAAAGCGGATGTGCTTTGGTACTTTGAAGTAGGCAAGTTTATCTTTTAAAAAATCACGAATGGCATTTTCATCAAGTACTGCATCATCTTTAGGTTGGATCCAGGCACATACTTCTTCGCCGTATTTTTCATCACTTATACCAAAAATGGCCGCATCTTGAATACCAGGGTAGGTGTAGAGAACTTCTTCTATTTCTCTTGGGTAGATGTTTTCACCACCACGGATGATCATGTCTTTTATCCGACCAACGATAGCAACAAAGCCATCTTCGTCCATCACACCTAAGTCACCAGAATGTAACCAGCCGTCTTGATCAATTGTTGCTTTCGTTTTTTCTTCATCATTCCAATAGCAGCGCATAATTCCAGCACCACGGCTACATACTTCTCCAGGTAAGCCAACTTGTTGAACATCACCCAGCTCGTCGATGATTTTCACTTCAGTATGGGCTAATGCACGGCCTACTGTGGTAACTTGTTTTTCGAGAGGCGAGTCGGTTTCAGTTACGTTATTTATCGGGCTACATTCAGTTTGGCCATAACCAATTACAACTTCTTTCATATGCATTAATGAGTGAACTTTACGCATAACTTGCTCAGGGCAGGTTGAGCCGGCCATTACGCCTGTTCGGAGGCTAGATAAGTCATAATTTGCAAAATCTTTAAGCTCTAACTCGGCGATAAACATTGTTGGAACACCATGTAAGCCTGTACAGCGTTCTTTTTCAACAACTTCAAGGGTTGTTTTAGGGTCGAAAGAATCACCCGGAAAAACAGCGGTAGCGCCTTTACTTATACATACTAAATTGCCAAGCACCATACCAAAGCAGTGATATAGCGGTACCGGAATACAGAGTTTATCTTCATGTGTCAGCTTCATCGCTTGGGCCATCAAAAATCCGTTATTGAGGATGTTTTTATGGGATAAGGTCGCTCCTTTTGGATTACCCGTAGTACCAGAAGTAAATTGAATATTGATATCTTGGTCACAGCTTAAAGTAGCAGCTATTGCATCAAGCTCTAGCTTATGGGCATCTGTTGCGCGCTGCATGATATCGCTAAAGCTAAACATGCCAGTAGCAGGCTCATCACCAATACGAATAATATTTTTTAGGTGTGGCAGGGCGTTTAAATTTAATTCACCTGCTTGTGAATCTTTAAGCTCCGGTGCGAGCTCATTCAGCATGTTTATATAATTACTGGATTTAAATTCACTTGCTGTGATAAGTGTTGAACACTCAACACTATTGAGTGCGTATTTTAATTCGCTTGGTCGATATGCAGGGTTAATGCACACCATGATTGCACCAATTTTTGCTGTGGCAAATTGAGTTAAGCACCATTCAATATTGTTAGGAGACCAAATACCAACCCGGTCGCCAGGTTTTACGCCAAGTGATAATAATCCCATTGCTAACTGGTTAATCTGTTGCTGGTATTGCCTGTAGGTTAAACGGATCTGTTGATGATGAACCACAATCGCGGGGTGATCAGGGTGATTGTCGACAATATTATCAAGGTACTGTCCAATTGTTTGTTCTATCAATGGAATGTCTGTACGGCCTTGATAATAGCTTTGAGTAAGTGGAAGCGCATTACAGTGTGTGTTCTTTGTCTGCATTGTATTCTCCGTGTCCGGTTAATTTGTTGTCATGGACTTGATGCAAAAGAATTGAAACAATCATTTAGGATGATTTCAAAACATGCGTACCTGATTAACTAAACATAGATTGTCGACAAAGAAAAGCTTTATAAGACTAATGTACAGAGTGTAATTTTAATAAAGCAGAATAAAGGATGGGTTTTGAGGTATAAAAAAACGTGCCGTAGCACGTTTTTTTAAGAATAAGCAGCAATTAAGCTTTTGGCTCATCTTGCTTATAAGTTTTACGCATGATGTACACGTAAGCACTAATGAATGCGTTTTCTTGGAATTTTTTCAGGCCTGTGTCTTCAAAATCAATAGGTACTGGGTTGCGCTTAAGCTGCTCTTTAATTTCAGTTGCAGATAAAACTTGCACATCTAAGCGCTCGATTAACTGAATAGCCGTTTCCATTTTGAAACCTTTAGCACTACCAGCGAATTTACCTTTAGCTTGGCGCTCTTTGATTGCTACAGAGTCAATTTGGTAATCTTCCATTAATTTTTTGAAATCAAATTGGAATTTACGCATTACTTCTGTGTCATTACCGTTACCTAAGGTAAAACGTGTTTGTCTGACATCACGGATATCAAATACGTCATTGTCTTTGGTTAAAATACACAGTAGTACGTCGCTACCTGTAATTTCTACACCGCATGTTCTCATGGTCATTCTCTAAATAACTTAATTTGCGCAATTATAGCAAGTAACGTTATGAAAAACAGTTGCTTTAAAAATGAATTTTTATAGCGATAACACTATGGTCACTTACACTAATGTCTTCGGTCTGTTGTGTAGGGGAAATATGCTTGTCATAACTTTCATAGTCGAGCGCTTTCACCTTTGAAACTTGGCAATCGGGATTAAAATGCGCTGAAGCAAGAATATAATCTAATACATTCCCTTTTCCTTGGTAATAATGGCTAAAGGGTTTGTTTTTATTATCATAATATGAGCGGCTAAACTCATAGCTGTCGGTCAGACCAACAACAAGTTCGTTCTGTTCTATACAAGGTTCACAGCGAGTGGGGTGAAAGCCTTGAGTCATAAACGATAAAGTTGGGCTGGTAAGTACATCATTAAAGTCCCCCATAACAAGTGTTGCACATTGCATTTCTCGCTGCGTTTTCAGTGCATCATAATAGACAATAGACGCTTCTAATGAGCGGGAGATTTGCGACTGCATGGTACCCACCGTTTGATGTAGTAACTGCAGGAGCGGATCTTCAAGGTTATGAATATTAAGAATGTGCGCCATTGATTGCACACGCTGTGACTTAAAATGAACAACATAAAAACAGACTTCACCAAAATCAGGTAAATCAATGATACATTTAATCGGTGTGCGATTAAATTTGAACTCATTTTGATTGTTTAAGTACTCAAGTAATTCAGGGCATGGCGTCAGTGCATCGGCTGATTTAAACGGGTATTTACTCGCAATTGCAACTACAGGGTTGAATAACACTTGCGGATAGAGCGCATCATGGGACGGGCTATCGACCGTTTTAAAATAATCATAACCCGCTTCTTTACACTGCACTTCTAATGCGTGTTGACTAAACACTTCTTGAAATGCCACCACATCAGGGGTTGACTCACTTAAGAAATTAGCAACAAACAATTGTTTTTGCAGCCATTGTGTATTGTTATAGCGTTCATGTAATTGGTAAAACGAGTAGGGTGGCGCGGTATAATTTAATAAGTTAAATGTAGCAAACTTAAAAGAACGCGTGTTTGGCATTTTCATCACCCTAAAAGTACTGACTCATTAAGTATGAAATGAGTTAACTAATTGTCAATTTAGTCTTCTAACTACTTGTATTTGAGCACGTGAGCAGCGACAATAGTCGCTTGTATTTGCGAGGACTCAGTAAATACAAGCTTAAATAGCAATGCTTATTCGTAAAAGCGTTGCAGAGTTACTAAAAATTAATTTAAAAATATTACATGTGATGCATTGTAGGCATCACCACTGTATTAAGGATTTATAATGCCAGTTATTACCCTCCCTGACGGCAGTCAGCGTAGTTTTGAAAACCCAGTAAGCACATTTGACGTAGCGAGCGATATCGGTCCAGGTCTTGCCAAGGCAACGATTGCAGGCCGTGTTAATGGTACTCGTGTTGATGCATGTGACTTAATCACTGAAGATGCGCGTTTAGAAATTATCACAGCAAAAGATGATGATGGTTTAGAGATTATCCGTCACTCATGTGCGCACCTTATTGGTCATGCAGTTAAGCAGCTTTTCCCTGAAGCAAAAATGGCAATCGGTCCGACCATCGATAACGGATTCTATTACGATATCGATATGGAACACTCTTTAAGCCAAGATGATTTAGATGCTATCGAAAAGCGTATGCTTGAGCTTGCTAAAACAAACTACGACGTTGTTAAAAAGACCGTAAGCTGGCAAGAAGCACGCGATACTTTTGAAGCGCGTGGTGAAACCTATAAAATGGAAATCCTAGACGAGAACATCGCGAAAGATGATCGTCCAGGCTTATACCATCACGAAGAATACATCGACATGTGTCGTGGCCCACACGTACCAAACATGAAATTCTGCCAACATTTCAAAATCATGAAAGTGGCAGGGGCTTATTGGCGCGGTGATTCTGAAAACAAGATGCTGCAACGTATCTACGGCACTGCGTGGGCAGATAAAAAGCAACTTAAAGCGTATTTAAAACGCTTAGAAGAAGCTGAAAAACGTGATCACCGTCGTATTGGTAAAGCGCTTGATTTATGGCACTGGCAAGAAGAAGCACCAGGCATGGTGTTTTGGCACAACGATGGCTGGAGCATTTACCGTGAACTAGAAGACTTCGTTCGTGAAAAATTACGTGAGTACGATTACGAAGAAGTTAAAGGCCCATTAATGATGGACCGTGGTTTATGGGAAAAATCAGGTCACTGGGACAAATACGCAGATGCGATGTTCACAACTGAATCTGAAAAGCGTGAATACGCAATCAAACCAATGAACTGCCCGGGACACGTACAAATCTTTAATCAAGGTTTAAAATCATACCGTGATCTACCATTACGTATGGCAGAGTTTGGTTGTTGTCACCGTAACGAACCATCAGGTGCATTACACGGCTTAATGCGTGTACGTGGCTTTACTCAAGATGATGCGCATATCTTCTGTACTGAAGAGCAAATCATGGATGAAGTTTCTGCATGTATCAAAATGGTTTACGACACATACGAAACGTTTGGCTTTGAGAAGATCGTTGTAAAACTATCTACTCGTCCAGAAAAACGTATCGGCGAAGACGAAATGTGGGATAAAGCTGAGCTTGCACTAGCTGATGCATTAAAAGCAAACGACATTGAGTTTGATTACCTACCAGGTGAAGGTGCATTCTACGGTCCTAAGATTGAGTTTACACTTTATGACTGTTTAGACCGTGCATGGCAATGTGGTACTGTACAGCTAGACTTTGCATTACCAGGTCGTTTAGGTGCAACTTATGTTGCTGAAAATAACGAACGTCGTACACCAGTTATGATCCACCGCGCAATTTTAGGTTCAATTGAGCGTTTCATCGGTATTTTAACTGAAGAATACGCTGGTTTGTTCCCAACGTGGCTTGCTCCTAAGCAAGTTGTGATCATGAACATCACGGATAAACAAGCAGATTATGTGCAAGAAATTGTACAAAAATTAAATAAACTTGGAATTAGAGCCGCTGCTGACTTGAGAAATGAGAAGATTGGCTTTAAAATCCGTGAACATACGTTAAAACGTATTCCATATTTACTTGTTGTTGGCGATAAAGAAGTTGAACAACAAGAAGTGGCAGTACGCACTCGCACAGGTGAAGACCTAGGCAAATTTAGTGTTGATGATTTCGTTGCTAAAGTAAGCGAAGAAATTAAAAATCGACAATAAATCATGAGCGTGTAGGGCAAAACAAACAGCCAACTACACGCTTTTTATTTTATATTCTTGGAGGATCGTACCATTAGAGGCGGCAAGAAAGGGCAACAAACAGCTCAAAAAAATCGTATCAACGAAGATATTACAGCTAAAGAAGTTCGTTTAATTGGCATCGACGGCGAGCAAGCTGGCATCGTGTCATTAAAAGAGGCGCAAGCTATCGCTGATGATGCGGGTGTAGATCTTGTAGAAATCAGTCCTAATGCTGAGCCACCTGTTTGTAAGGTTATGGACTACGGTAAGTTCATCTTTGAAAAAAGCAAAGAACTAAAAGAACAAAAGAAAAAGCAAAAGCAAATCCAGGTTAAAGAAATCAAATTCCGTCCAGGTACGGATGAAGGTGACTACCAGGTTAAGCTACGCAACTTACGCAAGTTCTTAGAAGCGGGTGATAAAGCTAAAATCACTATCCGTTTCCGTGGTCGTGAAATGGCTCACCAAGAAATTGGTATCGAATTATTAAACCGTGTTAAAGCCGATTTAGAAGATGTTTCACAAGTTGAATCATTCCCAAATCGTGTTGAAGGTCGCCAGATGGTTATGATGATGGCACCTATTGCTAAAAAGCAATAAACAGGGTACATTACGCACCGATTTTATTTCAGGTCTGCAAGTAACAGTTTACTGTTCACCTGAAATAACCGGTTATAAGTAAGGTTGCACTGCTTTTGTAGTGAGCCTTCACCGGATTATGGCAGTAAGTTAGGCCTTAAAAGTAGAGCTATTTTTATATCTCTCGCCTGCTTGCTAATTTTTAAGCAATACATTTGGAGTTATTGCAATGGCTTACAAGCTAAAAACTCACAGAGGCGCGGCTAAGCGTTTCAAGAAAACTGCTTCTGGCGGTTTCAAGCGTAAACAAGCGCATCTTCGTCACATTCTGACTAAGAAAACTTCTAAGCGTAAATTACACTTACGTCCTAAGATGATGGTTCATAAGAATGACCATGGTCTAGTTTCACGTATGTTACCATTCGCTTAATAGGAGTCTTCAGAAATGGCAAGAGTTAAACGCGGTGTTATCGCACGTGCACGTCACAAAAAAGTTTTAAAGCAAGCTAAAGGTTACTACGGAGCACGTTCACGTGTTTACCGCGTAGCTTTCCAGGCAGTTACTAAAGCGGGTCAATACGCTTACCGTGACCGTCGTGCTAAGAAACGTACTTTCCGTCAACTTTGGATTGCACGTATCAATGCAGCAGCTCGTCAAAACGGTCTTTCATACAGCCGTTTTATCAATGGTCTTAAAAAGACTTCTGTAGAAATCGATCGTAAGATCCTTGCAGATATCGCTGTTTATGACCAAGTTGCATTCGCAGCGCTTGTTGCAAAAGCAAAAGAAGGCCTAGCGGCTTAATTTCGCTTTTCATAAAGTTTAAAAAGGAGCCTAGTGCTCCTTTTTTTGATCTTAATTAATATTCATAACTAACAACGATTTTGCATAGCGTATGTCGTTTGCTCCATTTTTTTGTTGAATCACCGCAGTTTACGCAATCCATTCAGATTAGTTGTTATAATTTCCCCAATATAGAATAAGTACCGCACTTGAGAGTGATATGTTTGCGAGTTTAGTGTTTTTATCTGCTGCAGTAACTTTAGACAGCCACTTACCCCCATTATTGCCATGGCAAGGCGATAGTGTGTCTTTAATGCAAGAAAAAGGACCTTTAACCACAGATTTTGAATTAAGCGAAGGCACTTTATCGCCTAATTATGCCGACACTATGGCGTTCGTAGATCGCCTAGTTGCAGCAAACCCAACACAATTCAAAGTAACGACTATTGCGACAAGCAGTGCGGGTCGTGCGGTTAAGATGTTAGTGGCGAATGAGCAAGGTTTGTTTGATGCCAAACAACTTGTTGCTGATACAAAACCAACCATCTTTATTCAAGCAGGCATTCACAGTGGTGAAATTGATGGCAAAGACGCCATGTTTATGTTGCTACGCGATATTGCAACAGGTAAACGCCGCGATATTCTGAGCAAAGTCAATATTCTGTTTGTTCCTATTTTAAACGTTGATGGTCACGAGCGTAGTAGCCAATACAACCGTATTAATCAGCGTGGCCCTGTAGAAATGGGTTTTAGAACGAACGGTTTAAATTTAAATTTAAATCGTGATTACACTAAGCTTGATACACCCGAAGTACGCGGTGTAATGCAGGTTATTAATCAATTTAAGCCAGATTTATACGTGGATGTCCATGTAACCGATGGCGCTGATTATCAGTATGACGTGACCTACGGCTATAATCCGGTTTTTTCGAGTGAATCACCGAGTGTGTCACAAGCGCTGGATAATCTATTTAAACCTGTTATTGATGCCAAACTCGAAAAAGCAGGGCATATTCCTGGTCCACTTGTGTTTGTAATGGACAAGCGCGAATTTAAAAAAGGGTTAGCGGGTTGGGTGGCAACACCACGTTTTTCAAATGGCTGGGGTGATTTACGTTCATTACCGACCATCTTAGTTGAGAACCACTCTTTAAAACCTTATAAGCAGCGCGTATTAGGTACTTATGTATTTATTGATGGTGCCATTGATGCTTTAGCTGCAAACGATAAAGCCCTTAATGAAGCGGTTCAAAAAGAGCTCGATTTCAAACCTACGCAATTAGTAGTGGAACGCGGTTATGCAAAAGAGCCTGATACCATAGAATTTAAAGGGATCGCCTATTCAAGAACTGAAAGCGCATTGTCTGGGCAACCTGAAGTTAAATATTTAGGTGAAGCTAAAAACTATGACGCATTACCGGTTTTTTGGCAAAAAGAGGTTAAAAAAACCGTTAATGTTCCTACCGCGTTTTATATTCCGCCGGCGTACAGCCAATTGGTAAGTAAGCTTAAATTACACGGCGTAGAGGTAACGACAGTGAATGGTTCTGTTTCTGAGCCATTAACGCAAGCAAGCGTTGCTGATTATTCATTTGCAAAAGCACCTTTTGAAGGACGTTTTCGTGTAGAGGCGACATTTGATTACAATACCGTAAAAAATGTCGATATGACCGGTTGGTACAAAGTCTCAACTGAGCAGCCATACTCAGAACTGGCTACACACTTACTACACCCAGAATCGCCAGATTCATTCTTTGCTTGGGGCGAGTTTAATACTATTTTTCAGCGCACTGAATACGTTGAGAATTACGCTTTAATGCCGTACGCACGTCAAATGCTTAAAGAAAAACCTGCATTGGCTTTAGAGTTCGATAAAAAAATTCGTGAAGATAAAAACTTTGCAAAAGATGCTGATGCGCGCTTGCATTGGCTTTATGAGCGTACACCGTTTTATGATCAAGGCTATTTAAAATACCCAATTTTAATGGCGTTTGAGCAGTTACAAAAAGGACAATAACATGAAAGTGAAAGCTGTTCCTGTTACTGGCTTTGCGCAAAATTGCCGCATTATTATTTGTGAGCAAACGAATAAAGCGGCATTGGTTGACCCTGGTGGCGATGCTGAAAAACTTCAAGCAGAACTTGCTGCTTTAAATTGCCAATTGGAGGCAATTTATTTAACACATGGCCACTTAGACCATGTGGGCGCTGCAAAGCAACTCGCAGAGCATTTTAGCGTTGATATCATTGGCCCACATTTAGATGATAAATTTTGGTTTGATGCCTTGCCAATGCAAGCGCAAATGTTTGGTTTTGCACCAATTACACCATTTTATCCAACCAAGTGGCTAAATCATGGCGATACAATCTCAGTGGGTGAACTTGAATTATCTGTACGCCATTGCCCAGGGCATACGCCTGGTCATGTTGTTTTTTACCACCAAGGTTCAGAACAGCTGATAGTGGGTGACGTGATTTTCCAAGGCTCTGTTGGTCGTACTGACTTTCCAAAAGGGGATAGTGCGCAATTAATCGAATCAATTAAGTCTGAGATTTTATCATTCTCTGATGAAGTTGCTATTTTGCCAGGCCACGGTCCGAATACCACCGTAGGGCATGAGCGAAAAACAAATCCATTTATTAGTGGGCGTTTTGGTTGATATTTACTCGCAATAATGGCTAATTTTTTAATTAAGTGGATTGGTATAAAGTTGCAATTTTTTTGCACAAACAGTAGAAAATAGGCAGACTGATATTTAAATCAGTTATATAATTTAACCAGTATTTTTACAGAAAAAGAAATAAAATGTCTCTGAACCAAGTAGATCGCCAAATTTTGGCATTATTACAGCAGGATGCTAGCTTATCTACGGCAGAAATTGCCGATAAAGTTGGTTTATCTCAATCTCCATGTTGGCGTCGTATTGCTAAGCTTGAGCAAGATGGTTATATCAAAGGTAAAGTTGCTTTGCTTGACGAGAAAAAGCTTGGCTTTGATATGTTGGTTTATGCCCATGTTCGTCTATCTAACCACGGTAGAACGAACCTAGCTGAGTTTGAACGTTTAATTATGAGCTATGATGAAGTAACCGAGTGTTACAGTATGGCGGGTACCATGGACTTTATGCTTCGTATTATTTCAAAAGGTATTGAAGGTTATGAGCAGTTTGTTCGTGATAATCTACTAAACCTTGAGTTTGTTCAAGAAGTTCACTCAAACGTGACTATGACATGCGTTAAGCGTAGTACGTCTTTACCTCTTTAATCTTTTTCTACTACGTTTTATTTTTCGAAAACGGTTAGTGCTTTTAGGTACTAGCCGTTTTGTTGTTAATAATTGTTAACTTTTGCGGATTTTGCTAGAATTCTGCGCCTTGCCGAAATGCATTCACTATAAAGAGGATCTTAATGTTTAACTTACTCAGCAAAGCGCCAAGCTCTGCTAAAAACGATATTCTATCAGGCCTGACCGTTGCGTTGGCATTGGTACCAGAAGCGGTTGCGTTTGCTTTTGTTGCTAATGTTGAGCCTTTGGTTGGTTTATATGCCGCATTTATTGTTGGCTTAATTACGGCTATTTTTGGTGGTCGTCCAGGTATGATTTCTGGTGCTACCGGCGCACTAGCCGTTGTAATGGTAAGTTTAGTTTTAGATCATGGTGTAGAATATCTATTTGCAACCGTCTTATTGATGGGGATACTGCAAGTACTCGCAGGTATCTTCAAGCTTGGCAAGTTTATTCGCATGGTTCCGCACCCTGTAATGCTTGGCTTTGTAAATGGTCTTGCGATTGTTATTTTCTTGGCGCAACTGGGTCAATTTAAAGTACCAGACGGTATGGGTGGCCAACAGTGGATGGAAGGGCAAGCACTTTATATTATGCTTGGCTTAGTAGCGTTAACTATGGCTATTATTCATTTCTTACCTAAGTTAACTACAGCTGTACCTTCATCGTTAGCTGCCATTGTAACGGTAACAGCGATTGTGATTGGCTTTGATTTAGAAGCGCGCACTGTACTAGATTTCTTAAAAGGAATGACAGGTAATGAGCAGGCAACGATCGCCGGTGGCTTGCCGGAGTTTCATATTCCTATGGTGCCATTTAATCTTGAAACATTAAAAATTATCTTCCCTTACGCTTTAGTTTTAGCGGCGATTGGTTTGATTGAATCGTTATTAACACTGACCTTAATTGATGAAATTACTGAAACCCGTGGTCACAGTAACAAAGAGTGTATTGGTCAAGGTGCAGCAAATATTACCTGTGGCTTTTTTGGCGCGATGGGTGGCTGTGCGATGATTGGTCAATCTATGATCAATATTAACTCGGGCGGTCGTTCACGTTTATCTGGTATTAGTGCCGCAATCATACTGCTAGCATTCATCATTTTTGCAGCCAGCCTCATTGAGATGATCCCACTCGCTGCCTTAGTTGGCGTAATGTTCATGGTTGTACTTGGTACCTTCGAGTGGGCAAGCTTCAAAATGATGAAGCGTGTACCTAAGTCTGATGCTTTTGTTATTGTGCTTGTTTCAGGTGTAACCGTAGTAACAGATCTTGCGATCGCGGTATGTGTGGGTGTGATTGTTTCGGCTTTAGTGTTTGCTTGGCAGCATGCGAAACACATTTACACAAGCAATTATATCGATGAGCAAGGCTCTAAAGTGTACGAGCTTCATGGTCCTTTATTCTTTGGTTCGGTTAAGAACTTTGCCGAGTTATTTGATGTTAAAAATGACCCAGAAGACGTGATCATTGAATTCAAACATAGCCGTGTTGCTGATCACAGTGCGATTGAAGCGATTGACAGTCTTGCAGAAAAATACGCAAAAGTCGGTAAGAAACTGCATTTGCGTCATTTAAGCCCTGATTGTATTCAACTATTACACAATGCGCGTGATTTAGTTGAAGTGAATGTGATTGAAGATCCAAATTATAAAGTGGCTTCAGATAAACTAGCTTAAAAATAAAGCAGAGAAAAAGCGAAGGCTGTTGTGGCCTTCGCTTTTTTAATGTCTGAAGAATGCGGTAAGGCTATAAAAAATTAAGATAGGCGGCAGTGCTTTGTTCTCGTGACTATCGGTATAATAAAAATAATTATGAAAGGTAATCTGATATTTTGAATTGGCAATCATTAGTTGATAATCGACAACGCTTTTTCTGGGTTTTGCAAATTGCAGGCTGGATAGGTTATGCGTTAGTTAATTATATCGGCTCAAAAGTCTTTGAAATGCGTGATATTTACGTATTTGTTATTGTATTAAACGCTTATGCAGGCTGTTTAATGACAGTACCTTTACGTTATATGTATCGTAAAGTGTGGAATGCCTCACCTTGGGTATTAATGCTTGTCGTTTTTGGTGCTTCCTATGTAACTGGCACATTATGGGCCGTTGTACAAAAATTCAATTTATGGGAAATCTACCGTCACGGTTACCGTCCAAATGAATGGTTTTATTACTTTCAACAAGGGTTAGATTCGGTTTATATCATCCTTTGTTGGAGTGGTTTGTATTTTGGTATTAAGTATTACCAGCTATTGCAAAGTGAGCGACAAAAGGCCCTAAAAGCAACCACTATGGCGCACGAAGCTCAGCTGAAAATGCTGCGCTATCAACTTAATCCGCACTTTTTATTTAATACCCTAAATGCAATCTCAACCTTAATTTTGGTAAAAGAGAACAAAGATGCAAATTTAATGGTGTCAAAATTGAGTGACTTCTTACGATACACACTCAATACCGACCCAATAAAAAAGGTGCCGTTAGAGCAAGAAATTCATGCCCTCATGCTGTACTTAGAAATTGAAAAAGTACGCTTTGATGAACGTTTACAAGTCAATGTAGACGTAAGCGAGCAGGCAAAAGAAGCCTTGGTACCAAGCTTGATCCTCCAACCTATTATCGAAAACTCGATAAAGTATGCGATAGCGCAACTAAATGAAGGTGGTGTGATTGATATTAAAGCACAAGTTTTTGCAAATGAACTATTATTGGAAGTAGGCGATAATGGTCCTGGCACTGAGCTTAAAAATGGCCAACTGGTTAATTCTCAAGGCGTTGGCATAGCTAATACACAGGACCGCTTAAAAACACTTTATGAGAACAACTACTCGTTTGTTCTCTCTGACAATACGCCAAGTGGATTAAAAGTTAATCTGCGCGTTCCGTTTGAAAAGGCTGTTAAGAAATGAGCAAAATTAGAACTTTGATCGTTGACGATGAACCGCTAGCAAGAAAGGGCTTAGCTGTTCGACTTTCTGAATTTGACGATTTAGAAGTCATTCGTTTATGTAGCAATGGTCAAGAAGCAATTGATGAATGCTTATCGGGCAATATTCAATTGGTTTTCTTAGATATTCAAATGCCAAATATGAACGGTTTTGAAGTGGCAAGAGCACTTAGCGAGAGCGTTAATCCATTACCCGCTATTGTGTTTGTCACGGCTTTTGACCAGTTTGCAGTTAAAGCATTCGAGATTCATGCGTTGGATTATATTCTTAAACCAGTCGATGACAACAGACTAAAACAGGCGGTAGAAAAAGTGCATACCTATTTAAAAACGCAACAAGATAACGCCCATAAGAAAAAACTAGCGAGCTTTGTTGCAGGTATTACAGGCAATAATTGCGAAGAAATTTTAAAGAAGTTAGCAACGGGCGATAGCCTTGCTGACCGTCGTTATCCAGAATCATTAGCTGTAAAAGAGCAGGGGGAGATTGTTCGTGTGCCTGTTATTACAATTCAATGGGTTGATGCGGCTGGTGATTATATGTGCCTTCATTGCCAAGATGGGCAAACGCATATCCTTCGTAAAACAATGAAAGAGCTTGAACAAGAGCTTGATCCACAACTATTTGTGCGAGTTCATCGCAGTGCCATTGTGAATACTAAGCAAATTAGCAAACTTGTAACTCAAGTAAGTGGTGAGTATCTTTTAGTGCTAGATAACGGCCAAGAACTAAAAGTAAGCCGTAGCTATCGCGATAAAGTGAAAGCTGCTCTGGCG
Organism: Pseudoalteromonas sp. PA2MD11; assembly: GCF_017808125.1. Taxonomy (NCBI): domain Bacteria; kingdom Pseudomonadati; phylum Pseudomonadota; class Gammaproteobacteria; order Alteromonadales; family Pseudoalteromonadaceae; genus Pseudoalteromonas; species Pseudoalteromonas sp. PA2MD11. The sequence continues at coordinate 287,566 of NZ_JADKNF010000002.1, read as the reverse complement.
AGCTAATACCAACCCGCAATAATACTTAATCATTTTGAGGGATCAAACCTGTCGCTAACTGCGTTAAAAATTTCTCATTTAGAACAACTAAATAACGAAATTTTTGCCTTGTAATCAACGAGGTTTTATTGCCTCAAAATAGACTACTTAATTAAGCGTATTGGTATAATAGCTATTCAAAATTTAATAAGTTAAAAACAAAAAAGGCGCAATTATTAATTGCGCCTTTTTAATGAAAATTTGTAATAGTTTAAACTGTTACAATCTTCATAGTGTTAGTTGCACCAATCGTTTCCATTGCATCACCGTGAGTTAAAATCACAGTATCACCTGCTACTAGTGAGCCTTGCTCAACAAGAGTGTTTAATGCATCACGTACCATGCTTTCGTCTTCACACTTCGTTGAATCAAAGAATACAGGATAAACACCACGGTAAAGTGCTGTTTGGCCCAGCGTACTTGGATGACGTGATAATGAATAAATTGGTAAACCAGAGCTGATGCGTGACATCAATTTAGCTGTACTACCTGATTCAGTCAGAGTCACAATAGCTTTAACAGAATCTAAGTGGTTAGCTGCATACATCGCAGATAATGCAATTGATTCAGCATTTGATGAAAAACGGCTGTCTAAACGGTGTTTAGAAACGTGAGTTTCTTTTTGTGATTCAGCACCTAAACAAACGCGAGCCATAGTCGCTACTGTTTCTTCAGGGTAGTCACCAGCGGCTGTTTCAGCAGATAACATAACTGCATCAGTACCATCTAATACGGCGTTTGCTACGTCCATAACCTCTGCACGTGTTGGCATTGGGTTATCGATCATAGATTCCATCATTTGTGTTGCAGTAACAACAGTACGGTTAAGTGAACGAGCACGGCTAATGATAAGCTTTTGTTTACCAACAAGCGCTGCATCACCAATTTCAACACCTAAGTCACCACGCGCAACCATCACTGCGTCAGAAGCAAGTACGATATCATCAATTGCTTCAACAGTTTCAACGGCTTCTGCACGTTCGATTTTTGCTAATAGTTGTGCGTTTGAGCCAGCAGCTTCTGCTAAAGAGCGAACATAACGCATGTCATCACCACTGCGTGGGAACGAAACGGCAATATAATCAACACCGATTTCAGTCGCTGTGATTAAATCTTCTTTATCTTTATCAGTGAAAGCAGGGGCTGTTAAACCACCGCCTAAACGGTTGATACCTTTGTTATTTGAAAGTACGCCACCAACAGTAACAGTTGTGTGCACTAGGTCACCGTCAACGCTATCTACTGTCAATTGAATTAAACCGTCGTTTAATAACAGTAAGTCGCCTGTTTTAACGTCGTTAGGTAGCTCTTTATAGTCGATACCTACTGCATTAACGTCGCCTTGGCCTTTTTCCATTTTTGCATCAAGGGTAAATTTTGCGCCAACTTCTAGGTTTACTTTACCGTCTTTGAAGGTTGATACACGAATTTTAGGACCTTGTAAGTCTGCAAGGATAGCAACGTGTTTGCCTAAACGCTTAGCAATGCTGCGTACCGCTTCAGCGCGGTCTTTGTGATCTTGTGCTACGCCATGTGAGAAGTTCAAACGAACCACATTTGCACCTGCACGAATAATTTTTTCTAGGTTGTTATCGCGATCGGTTGCCGGTCCAAGGGTCGCAACAATTTTTGTGCGTCTTAGCATCAAATTCTCCTGTGCGCTCAAATATATTAAGCGAATTGATGGTTATCTATTAAAATGTCGTGCTACAAACCTTTAATATAGGCTTATACATAAGCACAATGTAGAACTCATAAGTAAAAAATGATTGTTTTTACTTATGAGAATCTGGCTCTTTGTATTAATTATAGAGTATACAAAGTGTGAATGACGTTATTATGACACCGGTGTCAGGTAGCGTCAATACACATACCTTTTTAAAGGGTATTATAAAAATCTGGTCCGATGCCTTGGTTATTTTGATATACTGGGGGCCAACGTCGCTTCATGATTTCGATGATTTATCTCAAGTTGGCTGTCAAGCTCGCATTTTTGGGCTGCTTGGGTATAATGCGCGCGTAATTATTTTGATTAACTAACCAATAGTTGTTACCGAGGAGGACACTAAATGCAAGTTGCATTAGTAGGGTTAGGCGTTATGGGTAAAAATCTTGCCCTCAACCTGATTGAAAAAGGGCTGACATTAGTAGCTTATGATAAAAACCCAGATGCGGGTGCCGAGTTACTAAGCTGTGCGAAAGCACTAGGTTTGGCAGACCGTTTACATATTGTGTCTGATTTAAATGATATGGTTAGACGCTTAGAGCCGCCTCGTTCGATTCTTCTTTTAGTTCCTGCTGGTGAATTGGTTGATAAAGTATGTACAGAGCTTGCAGAAGCTGGTGTTGACTGTGATGACATTATCGTAGATTGCGGCAACAGTAACTACAAAGATGGCATTAGCCGTAAACTTAAATATCAAAACAAATTTGAATTTGCCACTATGGGTATTTCTGGCGGTGCAGAAGGCGCACGTCACGGCCCTGCAATGATGGCAAGTGGTTCAGAAGGCGGCTGGGAGCGTGTTGAGCCGTGGTTTGAAAAAGTAGCGGCAAGCTACAAAGGTGAGTCGTGTTTTGCACGTGTAGGCCAATCTGCAAGTGGTCACTTTGTGAAAATGGTTCATAACGGTATTGAATATGCGTTAATGCAATTAATTGCAGAAATGTATCAACTATTACGTTTAGGTACTAATCGTTCACCAAAAGAAGTGGCTGACATTTTCAATGAATGGTCTGAAGGCACTTTAAATAGCTACTTACTGTCAATTTCAAGCCATATCTTAAGCCTTGAAACGACAGAAGGCGAGCCGCTAGTTGATTTAATCGACAATAAAGTTGGCGCGAAAGGCACGGGTTTATGGACTGCACAAAATGCTCTAGAGCTTGGTATTGCAGTGCCATCACTCGTTGCGGCTGTTCAAGCACGTCACTTAACAAATACCTGTGATACGCATGCTGCTAAAGAAATGACTTACGCTGCTAAAGCAACTGATACCGTTGATTTAGACTTAGCAGAGCTAAAAGATGCATTCACATTGGCAAGTTTACTTGCTTACCGTCAAGGTTTAGCCCTTATCAAAGGTGCATCTCGTGCGCATCAGTGGAAAGTAGATCTTTCTAAAACGCTACAAACGTGGCGCGCAGGTTGTATCATCCGTGCAGATTACTTAGACAATGTCGCTGAAGGTGTAGAATTTATTGATTCTATGCAGCGTGAATCAGCAGCATTACGTAAGGTAACGGGTGCAGCAGTTGCATCTGGTCTTGCATTCCCAGTGTTAACAGCAACGCAAACTTACATTGCGACGTTAACAACACCAAGTAATGGTCACCTTGTTCAAGCACAACGTGACTACTTCGGTGAGCATGGTATTAAAACTCACAGTGGTGAGCAATGCCACTTAACAGACTTAGTTGAGATTGACGAAAAAGTTCGTTAATTATCAAAAAGCATAAAAAAGGCACCAATTGGTGCCTTTTTTGTATTTGCTGCATTAACGACTTAGCTCACCGCGCAGGTTGTCTTGCATCAAGTGACGAATTGTTTCTACTTCAAGCTTTTGACTAAATAAGTAGTGTAACTTGGTCAAACAGGCTTCTAATGTCATATCGTAGCCACTGATCACACCACAATTCAATAAGGCATTACCGGTTGCATAACCGCCCATATTAACTTGGCCTTTTAAGCACTGTGTTAGATTAACAATCACCATACCGCGTTTACTTGCATCATTAAGTATGTCTAAGAACGCCGGATCTTGCGGGGCATTACCCACGCCAAAACTTAATAACACAAGAGCTTTGATGTCGTCATTAACTAGACTTTTCACCACTTTTGGGCTGATCCCAGGATAAAGATAAAGCACACCAATAGGTTGTGGCGTGATATTCGATACCTGTAGTTCGTTATCAACATATGGGCTAAGTTGCCCTTTGATCAGTTGAATATTAATTCCTGACAGTGCTAATGGTTCAAGGTTCGGTGATGCAAAGGCATCAAAGCCATCAGCATGGGCTTTTGTTGCACGGTTACCACGGAATAACTGGTTATTAAAAAACAGGCTTACTTCAGCAATTGGGTAATTTGCGGCTAAATACATGGCATTAAGTAAGTTTACTTGGCCATCAGAACGAAGTTGCGACAATGGAATTTGTGAGCCTGTCACAATCACAGGTTTTGTCAGGTTTTCGAACATGAAAGACAAAGCAGAAGCTGTATAGGCCATAGTATCGGTACCATGCAGAACCACAAAGCCATCATAGTCTTGGTATTTACTCTTAATATCGTCAGCAATTAATTGCCAGTGGGCAGGGGACATATCTGAAGAATCAATGAGCGGGCAATATTCGTGAATATCAAACAAAGGCATTTCATCACGATTAAACTCTGCATTATTGACCACTGTTTCGGTTAAAAAACCTTCTGCCGGAACATAGCCACGGCTCGATTTTTTCATACCGATAGTACCACCCGTATAGGCGATATATATACGTTTACGTTTCATAAAAAAAGCCCAGTTAAATAACTGGGCTTAGTATACCTAAAATCGCTTAGCTAAGTAACTTATTGAATTACATTACACACTAAACAACGAGCGTAAACGCCTTGTGGATCGTTGTAATCTTTTAGATTATCGATCTCACTACTTAACTGATTAATAAGGCTTTGTAAGTTAGCTTGTGTTGCGAGTACTGAGTGTGATGAATCAGACTTAGCAAAGAAGCTCTTAACAGCCGCGGTGCCAAAGATATCTTGCAGCATTTGCTCTTGTGGTGTTAATGACTGTTTGATGGTCTTAACATCATAATGATTAAGCTTAGCAAGCTCAGCTGCCGCCTTAATTGCATCTTGCTTATCGCCAAGCTTATCAACTAAACCTAGTTCTTTTGCTTGAGTTGCAATCCATACACGGCCTTGGGCAATTTTATCAACTTGCTCAGGCGTCATGTTACGTGCTTCAGCCACTACATTTAAAAAGCGTTTATATGCATTTTCAACGCTCATTTGAATGATGTCTGACATTTTCTCGTCAAGTGGGCGTGCAATAGAGAAGCCAGCAAGATCAGTTGTTGCAACACCATCTGAGTAAATACCTAATTCAGCCATGGTATTCTCAAACGTCATGAAAGTACCGAATACACCAATTGAACCTGTAATTGTGCTAGGGGCTGCCCAAATTTCATTGGCTGCAGATGCAATCCAGTAACCACCTGATGCTGCCACTGAGCTCATTGAAGCGATAACCGGTTTACCCGCTGCCTTAAGTGCTAATACTTCAGCGCGGATAACTTCAGAAGCAAACATACTACCGCCACCTGAATCGATGCGTAGTACAACGGCTTTCACTTTGTCATCAAGACGCGCTTTACGAAGTAGGGCTGCAGTAGAGTCACCACCAATTTCGCCCGCTTTACGCTCGCCATCGACAATGGTGCCTTTAGCTACAACGACAGCTACTTTTTCAGTAATTGGGTTATCGAACTCAACAGGCGGTTTTACCAGCGATAAATACTCACGGAAGCTTACTTGCTTAAAGGTTTTACCTGTTTCTTCTGCACCGACTAACTCAATAAGTTGTTGGCGAATTTGTTGTGATGTTTTTAAAGAATCAACCCACTGATTATTTAGCGCGTACTGACCCGAGTTACCATCCACTGCTTGCATTTTTGCAAGATAAACATCCATATCTTCATCGAAATTACTTTCATCGAATGGACGGCTTGCTGCAACGTCAGTTTTGTACTCGTTCCAAAGTGCAGTTAACCAAACACTATTCGCTTCTTTTGCCGCATCTGACATATCATTACGAATGAATGGTTCAACCGCTGATTTATAAGTACCCACACGGAAAATATGTTGAGTCACTTTTAACTTTTCAAGTGCATCTTTGAAGTAAAGCGGGAACATACCGTAGCCTTCAATGCTCACACCACCATATGGGTGCATAGACACTTCATTGGCATGGGCAGCAATATAATATTGTGCTTGTGTATAGTAGTAGCCCGTTGCAATAACTTGCTTGCCTGCATCTTTAAACGCATCAATTGCTTTCGTTATTTGTTTTAGCTTATTAATGTGCGCGCTTGGCATTTTTTGTAGGTCAAGAAGCATAACAGTGATGCGATCATCTTTAGTTGCTTCGTTGATCACTTCAATGACATCATCAAGAAGAATTTCTGATGGTGCTTCTTTACCCATAGTTGCATCGTTGATTGCTGCTTCTACAGGATCAACATAGGTTTTTTCTTCAACAATAGGGCCATTTAAGTTTAGGCGTAGCACGGTTCCGTCTGCTACTTTTACTTGGTCTTCTTCACCTGTGATGGCAACAAAGAAGAGTATTACTAGTAATAGAAATAATATGTTTAGGACCAAACGGCGGGAAAAATTAATCCCGGTCCAAATGCCTTTAAATATCTTTGCTAGCAAAATAAATCCTTAATTCAGTACAGCTTAGTAGTGATCTCATCTTAGCTTAGAATAACTTTAAAATTAACTGTTAAATAGTAACAGAGTGTTTAAAACGATAATTTGCTACCGATTAATTAGCAGTGAAAAGTTGATTATTCTAAGTTATTGCCGCAGAATCTATTTCAAATAGAGGTTCGACCAGTTAACGGGGCACACAATGTTAGAACAAAAATTACAATTACCGCATACCGAACTTCGTAATCGTTTGGTTATGGGATCAATGCATACTGGCTTAGAAGAAGGCTGGCATAACCGCAAACGCTTACGTGCATTCTACGAAGCACGTGCCAAAGGCGGCACGGGTTTAATCATTACAGGTGGCTACAGCCCAAATATTCGTGGCAAGCTATCTCCGTTCGCATCAACATTTAATTCATTTTATGATGTGATCAAACACAAAGCATATACTGATGCAGTGCATCAACATGGCGGAAAAATTTGCTTACAATTATTGCATGCAGGTCGCTATGCATATCATCCATTCAATCAAGCGCCAAGCTCAATTCAGGCACCTATTAATCCGTATAAACCTAAAGAAATGTCGTTTGGTTCAATCAAAAAAACCATCAAAGACTTTGCTAACTCAGCAAAAATGGCTGAAAAAGCAGGTTATGACGGTGTTGAAATCATGGGTTCTGAAGGTTATTTGATTAATGAATTCATGGCTAACCACACTAATAAAAGAACAGACAACTATGGCGGTAGTTTAGAAAACCGCATGCGCTTGGCTGTTGATATTGTTAAAGCTGTACGCGCTAAAGTCAGTCAAAAGTTCATTATTGTATTTCGTTTGTCTGTGATGGATTTAATTCCTAATGGATCAACGCCTGATGAAGTAAAACAACAAGCCCTAGCACTTGAACAAGCTGGCGTTGATATCTTTAATACCGGTATTGGTTGGCACGAAGCTCGTGTACCAACGATTGCCAGTATGGTACCACCAGGTGCATTTAAAGAAGCATCAAAACGCTTAAAAGATACGGTATCAGTGCCAGTTATCGCGGTTAACCGTATTAACACGCCAGAAATTGCCAATGGAATTTTAGAAGCAGGCGAGTCTGATTTAATTTCGATGGCACGTCCTTTATTAGCAGATCCAGAGTTTTTCAATAAATACGTTAATAATAAGTCTGAACAAATCAATATTTGTATTGGTTGTAATCAGGGCTGCTTAGACCATGTGTTTAAAAATAAACGTGCCACCTGTTTAGTTAACCCACAAGCGGCTTTTGAGTTAGATTACAGCCTTGAAAAAGCTCCATCTTCTCGATTAGTCCTGGTTGTGGGGGCTGGCCCTGCTGGCCTTGCTGCAAGTTGTTACTTAGCAGCGAAAGGTCATAAAGTAACCTTAATTGAACGTAAAGAACAAATGGGTGGCCAATTTAATTTAGCCATGCAAGTACCGGGTAAAGAAGACTTCAACCATACCCTTAACTACTTTACCAATGAGCTAAAGCGCTTAAATGTCGATTTACAGCTTGGTACTGAGTTTACCGACAATATGCTAAATCAATACGATGATGTGGTGTTTGCAACCGGTGTACGTCCGCGCGAAGCTAAAATCGAATGCAGTGATGGCAAACGTGTATTTGCTTACGATGAGGTCATTCGTGGTGAAGTAGAACTCGGTGAGAAAATTGCGATTCTAGGTGCCGGTGGTATCGGTTTTGATATGGTTGCCTTTTTAAGTGAACACAAAGGCCAAACAATTGAGCAATTCAAAACTCAATGGGGTATTGAATGCGAAGCTACGCCTGAAAAAGACCATCGCCAAATTTATATGCTTAAGCGAAGTGCAGGGCGTTTTGGTAGTGAACTGGGTAAAACAACGGGTTGGATCCACCGTCAAGTTGCCAAACAACACGGTGTTAAACAAATCGCTGAGTGCCAATATCTAAGCTTTGATAAGCAAGGCTTGAAGATAACGGTAAAAGGTGAAGAGCAAACTCTCGATGTTGATACTGTGATTGCTTGTATTGGTCAGGTGTCAAATACTGAAACGTTCGACAATCAAACCGAAAACGCTAAAGTACATGTTATTGGTGGCGCAAAACTAGCTGCTGCTATCGATGCTAAACGTGCGATTTTTGAAGCGTTACAAGTCGCTCGTAAAATTTAATTGAAAGAAAACTAGAAAACGTGCGGTCTATGTGATTAATCTATTTAGTCACGAGACCGCTATGTTGAACACACACCTAATACCCCTTTACCAACACACCTTAAAGAAATTGCAGTTTTTAGATGGACTACCGAGTCTATTAATTCGCTTGATTTTAGCCCCCGTGATGATCATTGCAGGCTTTAATAAGCTTGCTTTAAGCGGTGATGTTACTCATTTTTATCAATACTTTTTAGCATCTGAAGATATTGTTGCATGGTTTGGAAATAGTGACTGGGGTTTAGGCCTACCCATGCCCTCTGTATTAGCCTTTTTAGCTGCATGGACTGAGTTTTTAGGGGGGATCCTTATATTATTGGGTTTATTTACTCGTTTAACAGCAATCCCTTTAATGATCACCATGCTGGTTGCAGCAACAACAGTGCATGCCAGTAATGGCTGGTTTGCTGTAACACCTACCGATGCCAGTACCAGCCCAGCGAGAGTACTCAATTGGCTTGCAATACCTGGTAGTGAAGCTAGTCTAGTTAATTCTGATGAAGCCAGTGAGAGGTTAACCAAAATGCGTGAGTTGCTAGAAACGCATGGTTATACAGAGTACCTCTATGCGAAAGGAAAACCTGTGATCTTAAATAATGGTATTGAGTTTTCCGCAATATACTTTGTTATGTTATTGAGTTTATTTTTTGTAGGGGGCGGTCGTTACGTTAGTTTAGATTATTGGTTAACTAGAAAAGTATCGAATAGCTTTCTTGCTCATAAAGATAAATGATAAGCTTGGGTTTTCTGCCCCGACTATTAAGGGGCGTCGTACTTAAGCATTTACGGAATATTCATGGACGCTTTAACGTTATTACAAACTCGACAATCAGATCCTCGCCTTATCGCACCTGGACCTACTGCAGAACAACTTGAAATTATTAAGCGAGCGGCCATTAAAGTGCCTGATCATGGCTGTATTGCTCCTTGGCGATTTATTGTCGTTGAAGGCAATGCACGTAATATATTAGGCGATATCTATCATCAGGCCGCTGTTGCTGAAAACCAAGATGATAGAACCATTGAGCGCGCTAAAGAGCTACCGCTGCGATCTCCGATGATGATCATTGCCATTGCAGATGTAACTGAAAACCCAAAAGTGCCACGTATTGAACAAGTACAAAGTGCAGGCTGCGCTGTACTTGCAATGCAACAAGCGGCATTCGCCCAAGGTTTAGGGGGTATTTGGCGCACAGGTTATTTTGCACAGAGCCCTGCTGTTAAAGCGGCACTCGGTTGTAAAGAACAAGATGAGATTGTTGGTTACCTCTATTTAGGTACGCCAGAAGTAGACATTAAAAAACCAATCAGACACAAGCCAGAGACATTTTTTGAGAATTTATAAATAGTAGGAACTTTTTTGCAGTTAAGCAGTCAGACACTATTAAGCTTACTTATGTTAGTTTTTTTAGATTTAGCTTAGCTGTAAGAAGCGCACGGATGCAAAAAACAAAATAATTCTTCTTCAGTGTGTTTTTTAATCGGTTATTTTTTGTTAACGTATGGAAAGTCTTAAAAAAATAACGATAAAGAAGACGAGAACAATGGGAAACTTATTTTTACGTGAAAAAGAAAATTGGTTCGCTTGGTCAATTTGGGGCTTAGTTGGCGCTGTTGTCACATTTTTTGTTGCCATGTCTACAAAACAACCTCATTACCTTGGCTTGTCTGCTGTAGTGGTATTACTTCTATTGACATGGTGGATGCAAAGCACTAAACGTTTCGATTTCGGCCGCGCTTTTAAAATTTGTTGCTACGTTTTAACGATCACCTGCTTACCCGCCTTCGCATTAGTTATTGTACCGAGTTATAACCTCAATAAAATAGACGTAATAGTGCAGGGCTCAGGTTTTGCAATTGTTAGTTTAATTGTTTGTTTAGTTTGCTCTTTAATCGCAAAGCGTCCGAAGCAGTACTATTAAAAATACTTTTTTAAAGTTTTTTACATTTAAGGCTTTACAACGAACGCAGTAAACACTATTATGCGCGCCGTACGGAGAGATGGCAGAGTGGTCGAATGCACCGGTCTTGAAAACCGGCAGGGGTTTGTAGCCCCTCTAGGGTTCAAATCCCTATCTCTCCACCATTATTTAGAAAAACCGCCTTTAGGGCGGTTTTTTGCTATCTGGAGATAAGTAATGTCAGCAAGCGAGTCTTCTTCTACACTAATGCGCATTGTTAAACATGTTCTGCTTTGGTGTATCTTTTCTTATTTTTATCACAGCGGGATCAATGTACTTGTAGCTATGGCTCATGATGCCCAGCCTGATTACGGGCTAATATCTTCAATCGCTTATGGTATTGGGTTTAATGTGTTAGTAGGGCACCTTATTGGCAAATACGACAAGCATTGGCCTGTCATTGCTGCATGTGTGATTTCGATTGTGGGTCTTATTGCTGTGCCTTTAATTATGTTAGGCAAAGATGGTTTAATGAGCGGCTTTTTTATTGCTTCGATGATCGCTACATTACCTGTTGCGACATTTGTAATTGATAAAATAAAGCAGCGAATTAGTGCAAACACTGAGCAAACCCAGTAAAACTAGGCGATATTCGTTGTTTTTTTATGTTAGTATGAGCACGTCTTTTAACTAAATAAACGTGAATTAAAACATGTCAGATAATTTTACAACAGACGCTGAAAAAGCAAGTTACGGTATTGGTTTACAAATGGGTGAGCAATTAAAAGCGAATCCATTCGAAGGTTTAAACTTAAATTCTGTATTTGAAGGTATGAAAGACGCATACACTGGTAATGATTTCCAAGTTGAAATCCCAGAAATTCAAGCAGCTTTTGAGAAAATCAACGCTGAGATCCAAGCTCGTCGTGAAGAAGAAGCTAAAGTCCTTGCAGCTGAAGGTATTGCATTCTTAGAAGAAAATGCAAAACGTCCTGAAGTAACAGTAACTGAATCAGGTCTTCAATACGAAGTACTGACTGCAGGCGACGGTGAAAAACCAACTGCAGATTCAACAATCCGTGCACACTATCACGGTACACTAATCAACGGTACAGTATTTGACAGCTCATACGAGCGTGGTCAACCAGCTGAATTCCCAGTTGGCGGTGTAATCAAAGGTTGGACTGAAGCAGTGCAAATGATGGGTACTGGTTCTAAGTGGCGTTTATACGTACCACACGAACTTGCTTACGGTGAGCGCGGTGCTGGTGCAGCAATCGCTCCTTTCTCAACGTTAATCTTTGACGTTGAGCTATTAGAAATCATCTAATCGATTTCAAATAGACATAAAAAAACCTGCTTTAAGCAGGTTTTTTTATGTCTGAACCAAATAGCTAATTAGCTATTTGATTCAGCGTATTCTTTACACGCAGCAGTGTCTTCACATTCACCATATAGGTAAAGAGAGTGGTTCGTCAGTTTAATACCATTCTCAGTTGCGATTTCTTCTTGACGACGTTCAATAGTGTCGTCTTCAAACTCAACTACCTTGCCACATTTTAGGCACACTAAGTGGTCATGGTGAGTGCTACCTGATAATTCAAATACTGACTTGCCGCCTTCGAAGTGGTGGCGAGATACAATACCTGCATCATCAAATTGGTTAAGAACACGGTAGACAGTTGCAAGACCAATCTCTTCGCCTTTGTCTAAAAGAATTTTATAGACATCTTCAGCGCTGATGTGTTGGTTGTCTGGAGATTGTAGAATCTCTAAAATTTTAATACGTGGCAAGGTTACTTTTAACCCTGCTTTTTTTAATTCCAAGTTGTGATCAGTCATTCAATCTGTCTCAATTTTATTTAGTTATACTAGGCATCATCAAGATGCACACGACACATTAGCAACTATTAGAATAACGTGCCTAGTTACTAAGTGCAAAGAACAATTCGTCTATTTGCCGATTTTTCAAACAAAAATGAACTGGTTGTGCATCTTTACATCAGCTAGTAAATGCGAGTAGTACTTGTTATTAATCAGCAAGTTCCGCTAAACACATTTCGTCATAAACCTGAGCACACCAGTCTTTAACACGCTTTTCAGTAAGCTCTGGTTGACGGTCTTCATCAATACCAAGGCCAACAAAGTTGCTGTCATCTACGAGTGCTTTTGAAGCTTCAAAGTCGTAGCCTTCAGTTGACCAATGGCCCACTACGATTGCGCCACGCTCAGTAACGATATCGTTGATCATGCCCATTGCATCTAAGAAGTACTCTGCATAGTCTTCTTGGTCACCGCAGCCGAAAATAGCAACAAGTTTACCTTCGAAGTCAACTTCTTCTAATTCAGGGAAAAAATCATCCCAGTCACATTGAGCTTCACCGTAGTACCAAGTTGGAATACCGAATAACAATAAATCGAATTCAGCAATCTCTTCTTTAGAACTTTTTGCAATGTCGTGAACAGCTACAAGCTTTTTACCTAATTCTTTTTGAATCATTTTAGCTACGTGTTCAGTATTGCCTGTGTCACTTCCGAAAAAAATACCTACGCTTGACATGGATTTAAAACCTTCTATCTATCAATAGCCAATCTTTCTTGTAAAATTGTTTCAATCAACGCGCTACGGCTAATATTCTGCGCATCTGCCATATCGCTTAATGCTTGATATAACTGTGATGAAACCTTAAATTCTACACGCTTTAAACCACGTGCTTTATCTCGTTTTATTTGATTACGTTTATTTACTTTTAATTGCATATCGCGAGGTAGGGGATTTGTTTTCGGCCTACCAGGACGCTTTTCGTATTCAAATAAATCGGGTGTTGTTCTATCTGTTTCTGACTTTGCCATGTCTAGCCCACACCTGCGCCTTGCCAGAAGACTTGAATAAGTCCTTTCGCTATAAACCCAGAACAGCCTAAAAATAGCACTAACCAAACGATGTATCGGCCAAATCGTGGTACATCACCTTTTTTAAGGACGTCTTGAATTGCCATTCCAATAAAAAAGAAAATACCGGCTAAGCCAAAATACAACCCTAAGGTATCAAATTCGTTAATTAACTGACTGACCATCAACGTATAAACCTTTAAATTAAACGGCGCGTACTATATCACACAAATTTGTAATAATTTAGTGCGCACGATCAAAAACAGCGAATTTAATCAGCCCTATTAATGAGCTAAAAAATCGCTGATTGCTTTATTAACAGCAAGTGGTTTTTGGGCATGTAGCCAGTGACCAGCACCATGAATAATTTTTGCTTTTGCATTAGGGAACAACGCCATAATAGCAGGGCGGTGCTCTGCTAAAATGTAGTCAGAATCATTACCTTTAATGAACAAAGTATCACATAAACAAGAATCATTTTCACTAACTTGCGCTAAAATATTTTCATATTGCTGGTATAAAACAGCTAAATTAAAGCGCCATTTATAGTGACCTTCATCATTTTTAGCAAAGCTTTTTAATAAAAATTGACGTACGCCCATTTCATTAATGTGCTTGGCAAGTATTTCATCAGCCGCTTTTCTATCTGTGATATTAGACTGTGCAACTTCGTTTAGGCCTGCAAAAATGGCACTGTGGCGAGGGTTATTAGCGACAGGAGAAATATCTAACACGACAAGCTTATCGATAAGTGAAGGGTGATTAAGTGCTAATTGCATGGCCACTTTGCCACCCATTGAATGACCTATGATGTGCGCTTTACTAATAGTTAGATGTTCAAGTAACTCACTGACATCTTTAGCCATAGCATGATAATTCATGGTATCGCTATGGAATGATTTACCGTGGTTACGTAAATCGATATTCGTTACACGATAATTTTCAGCTAATGCTTTTGCGATTACATTGAGGTTTTCAAGTGAGCCAAACAAACCGTGGATCAATACAACGTCTGAACCTTGACCCATTTGTTGGTAGTTTAATAGCATTTTCAACTCCTATTTTTAATGGCAGTATTTTGCCTAGTGAAATTACAAAATGCAAAACATAGAGAATTGCTGCGAGCTTAGGTATAATCATTGAGAACTTTTAAAATGTGACCCGTAAAGACAGGAATAACATGAAAAAAATCGACATAGACGACGAGTTATATCAATACATTGCAAGCAACACGCAAAGTATTGGTGAAAGTGCATCAACCATTTTGCGTCGTTTATTAAACCTCTCTGATGGCACCAATGCCCCAGTTGAAACAACTACTAAAACTGAACAAGAAACCCCAGTTGTTGAAGTACAAGAACAAGCAGAACAAGAATCAAGCCCTGAACCTAGCAACGAAAATGTTGAAGAGGCTGCAGAAACTGTCACAGCATCGACACAAGTGAAAGGTAATGTGTTTAATGTATTAAACAAAGAAGAGCTGGCAATGCAAAAAGGTGTTGTTGGTCGATTCTTATTTATACTTGCTGCTTTATATAGAACGCATAAAAAAGATTTTGCTAACGTGCTTGAAATTAAAGGCCGTGATCGAGTTTATTTTGCCACAAGCAAAGAAGCACTTCTGGAAAGCGGTAGCAGCATGAATCCAAAAAATATCACTGATACTGAGTATTGGGTGATGACAAATTCAAATACAACCAGAAAAAAAATGATGCTTCACGAAGTAGCACTGTGCTTAGGTTACAGCGCAGATGAAGCAGAAAAAATTCGTGATTACTTATAATCCATAAGGAAATAATATGGCGATTCATCCAGATGCAGGTAAACCTGCACCGCAATCAAGCTTAGTGAATGTACCAAAACTGATCTCGGCTTATTACTTAAATGAACCAGACCTAGAACAAAACCCAGAGCATTGTGTTGCTTTTGGTACATCTGGCCATCGTGGTTGTTCGTTCGATGTAAAATTTAATGAATCGCATATTTTAGCGATCACTCAAGCAATTTGTGATTACCGTAAAGAAAACAATATTTTTGGCCCACTTTTCTTAGGTAAAGATACACATGCATTGAGTGAAGCGGCTTTTAACTCTGCTATTGAAGTACTTGTTGCAAACGAAGTGCAAGTCATTGCACAAGAAAATGACGATTACACGCCAACGCCGGTAATCAGTCATGCTGTTGTTTGCCATAACAAAGAAAATCCAAATGAACTTGCTGATGGTATTGTGGTAACACCTTCACATAACCCGCCAGAAGACGGTGGTTTTAAATATAACCCGCCAAATGGTGGCCCAGCAGATACTGATGTTACTAAGTGGATTGAAGACAGAGCAAATCAATTACTTTTAGAAGACTTAGTTGAAGTAGAGTTATTTCCATATGCTAAAGCATCACGTTCTGGTTTTATTAAGTACCAAGACTTAATTACCCCTTATGTTGATGACTTAGTTAATATCGTTAATCTAAAAGCAATTAGCGATGCGAAAATCAAAATTGGTGTGGATCCACTGGGTGGCTCTGGTATCAACTTTTGGCCAGTCATTGCAGAAAAATATAATTTAGACTTAACGGTCGTAAATAAATCTGTTGACCCAACATTTTCGTTCATGCCTTTAGATAAAGACGGCAAAATCCGTATGGATTGTTCATCTCCTTATGCAATGACAAACCTTATTGCATTAAAAGATGACTATGATATCGGTATTGGTAACGACCCTGATTATGACCGCCATGGTATTGTTACGCCTGACGGCTTAATGAATCCAAATCACTTTTTAGCAGTTGCAATTGACTACTTGTTAAATAACCGCGAATGGTCAAAAGAGGTCGAAATTGGTAAAACGCTGGTATCAAGCGGCATGATTGATAAAGTAGTTGCACGGAATAACCGCGAAGTAAAAGAAGTACCGGTAGGCTTTAAATGGTTTGTTGAAGGCTTAAGCAAAGGTACCCTTGCTTTTGGTGGTGAAGAAAGTGCAGGGGCGTCATTCTTACGCTTTGATGGTACAGTTTGGAACACTGATAAAGATGGTTTCATCTTAGGTCTACTTGCTGCAGAGATTTTAGCTGTAACAGGTAAAACACCATCACAGCTTTATAAAGAACTTGAGCAAGAGTTCGGTGCGCCTATTTATAAACGTATTGATGCGCCAGCTAATGCAGAACAAAAATCACGTTTAAAAGCGTTATCAGCGGATGATGTAACTGCAAGTACCTTAGCGGGTGATGCCATTACGCAAAAACTAACCCATGCTCCTGGTAATAACGCTGCTATCGGCGGTTTAAAAGTTGTTACTGAAAATGGTTGGTTTGCTGCACGCCCATCTGGCACTGAAGATATCTATAAAATTTACCTTGAATCATTCAAAGGTGAAGAACATCTAGCATTATTAGAAAAAGAAGCGAAAAAGCTGGTTGATTCAGTAATTAGCTAATTCCTTTTTTACCTATTACAACGGCTGAGATTCTCAGCCGTTTTTGTATTCTACTCTCACGCATTTTTAGGATAGAACAATGAGCTATTCAACTCCTTCATATCTCGAACAATTAAAAAGTACTGGCGACTTTTTAACCCTGACCCGTAACAATGAATTTTCACTTGAACCTTGTGCATTTACCCTTGAAAACGGTACTGATGTCACTGTTCACGACACGGGTATCATTGAGTTTCAACCTGCGCAGCAGACAAACAAAGATATTGTACTTTCAAGTGCGGTACATGGTAACGAAACTGCGCCAATTGAAATCTGCGATCAATTAATCAAGTCAATCGTTACAGAACAACTTACCTTGCAGCAGCGTGTACTGTTTATTTATGGTAATCCTAAATCTATTAATATCGGTAAGCGTTTTGTAGATGAAAACTTAAATCGTTTGTTTAATGGTCATCATACTGTAGAAGGCATTGCTTCAAACCCTGAGCGAGTTCGTGCAAAGCTACTTGAAGACGTGGTTACTGATTTCTTTGCTAGAGGCAACCAGGACAGTGAGCGTTTTCATTATGATCTTCACACAGCAATTCGTGGCTCTAAAAATGAAAAGTTCGCAGTGTATCCTTTCTTACATGGTAAACCGTGGAAAAAATCACAACTACAATTTTTACTTAGCTGTGGCGTAAACACGGTACTAATGATGAAATCAGCGGCAACTACCTTCAGTTACTACTCGTCGTTTGTACATGGAGCTGACTCATTTACGGTAGAACTTGGCCAAGTAAAACCATTTGGCGAAAACGACATGTCGCGATTTGAGAAAACCAAACAAACCTTAATTGCATTAGTTAGTCAAAAATCTGTTGAATATAAAGAATTCAATGCAGATGATTTCGAGTTGTTTTCTGTATATAGAACAATAAACCGTACTTGCGAAGACTTTAGTTTTCCATTTGCTGATGATGTGGAAAATTTCACCGGTTTCGCAAAGGGCGAATTAATGGCAACTGATGGTCAGACCAGATATGAAGCGGAAGTGGACGGTGAAGCTATTATCTTCCCAAACGCTGATGTAGCCTTAGGTCAGCGCGCTTTGCTTACCGTTATTCCAATGCAAGTTGATAGCAACTTTATTTAAATTCTCTGCATTAACACCCATCTAAATTTAGTTAACTATATGACTATAAAGAACTTATCTTGTTGTATAGTTAACTTTCCATGCGTTTTTAGCCATTTGTCATCTATTCGTCTATGATTAGTTGAATAACAACTTACGTTAACGTAAAGTGACGGCAGTTTAATTTAATTAGATTGAATATTGCGCAAACTTTATCCTTACAGCTCATGCTGATAAAAATATAATTAAGGGCAGTTGCGTAAGTTTCTGACAACGAAAGAAGGTAGGTTATGAGTAATCCAAATAACGTATCGCTAAACATTAATCATGAACTGTCATTTATTGATGGTCACGCATTAACGATCCCTACATTAAGTATTCTTAATGAGGAAGGCGACATCTACGAAGGTGCAACCGCACCTGATATCGACAAAGCAACGGCAATCCGTCTATATGAAACAATGCGTTTTATTAGAGCACTTGATGAGCGTATGCAAGCAGCACAGCGTCAAGGCCGTGTTAGCTTTTATATGCAGTGTCTAGGCGAAGAAGCGGCTGTAACAGCTTCAGCTGCAGCTCTTGATCAAAACGATATGATCATGGCCCAATACCGTGAGCAAGCAGCTTTACGTTATCGTGGTTTTAGCCTTGACCAATTCATGAATCAAATGTTCTCAAATGAAAAAGATTTGGGTAAAGGTCGCCAAATGCCAATTCACTATGGCTCACGCGAACTTAACTACATGACTATTTCATCACCGCTTGGTACACAAATTCCGCAAGCAACAGGTTATGCATATGGTCAAAAAGTTCGTCATATTGATGCCCAAACCGGTGAGTTAAACAGCACTATTGATAACATCACTATTTGTTACTTTGGTGAAGGCGCTGCGTCTGAAGGTGATTTCCATGCTGGTTTAAATATGGCCGCAGTTCATGAAGCACCGGTAATTTTCTTTGCTCGTAACAATGGTTATGCGATTTCTACACCAGCTGATGAGCAATTTAAAGGTGATGGTATTGCATCACGTGGTGTTGGCTATGGCATTAAAACAATCCGTGTTGACGGTGCTGATGCACTTGCTGTTTATGCAGCAACGAAAAAAGCCCGTGAAATTGCGACGACTAAAGGTGAACCTGTTTTAATTGAATCGATTGCCTATCGTTTAGGTGCTCACTCAACCAGTGACGACCCAAGCGGCTACCGTACAAAAGACGAAGAAGCAAAGCACAAAGGCTGTCCAATCGAGCGTTTCCGTAAGTGGCTATTAAAGCAAGGTTGGTTAGACGAAGCACAAGACGCGAAAGACAAAGAAACAATTCGTGAAGAAATCTTAGCAGCGCTTAAACGCGCTGAAAAAATTGAAAAGCCAGCATTAGAAGACCTTATTTCTGATGTGTACGATAAGCCAATCCCATCACTGCAAAAACAATATGAAGAACTAAAAGAGCACATTTTGCAGCATCCTGATGCTTATCCAACAACTGCAGGGAGATTAAAGTAATGGCTAAAATGAACATGCTTCATGCAATTAACTCTGCTCTTGATATCACCATGGCAGAGCATCCAAATGCATGTATTTTTGGTGAAGACGTTGGTTATTTTGGTGGTGTATTCCGTGCTACATCTGGCTTACAAGAAAAATATGGTAAGCATCGTGTGTTCAATACTCCGTTAACTGAGCAAGGTATTTTAGGTTTTGCTAATGGTTTAGCGGCGTTTGGTGCACCTGCTTTAGCTGAAATTCAGTTTGCAGATTATATTTTCCCTGCATTTGACCAAATCGTGAATGAATCAGCAAAATTCCGTTACCGTAGTGGTAATGAATTTAATGTTGGTAATCTAACAATCCGTACTCCATACGGTGGTGGTATTGCAGGTGGTTTATATCACTCACAATCACCAGAAGCTTATTTTGCTCATACACCGGGTTTGAAGTTGGTTGTGCCACGTAACCCATACCAAGCAAAAGGTTTGCTTCGTGCATCGATTAAAGATGATAACCCTGTTATTTTCTTTGAGCCGAAACGTTTATACCGTGCATCAACAGGTGAAGTTCCAGAAGAAGATTACAGCATCGAGCTTGGCAAAGCTGAAATCGTGCAAGAAGGCACTGATGTCACTGTACTTGCTTGGGGTGCTCAGATGGAAATCATCGAAGACGCCGCTAAAAAAGCTGCAGAGCAAGGTATTAGCTGTGAAGTGATCGACTTACGTACCATTTTACCATGGGATGTTGAGACCATTGCTAAATCAGTGACTAAAACAGGTCGTTTAGTGGTAAGCCACGAGGCACCAATCACGAATGGTTTTGGTGCAGAAATCGTTGCAACAATTCAACAAGAGTGTTTCTTACACCTTGAATCGCCAATTGCTCGCGTGTGTGGCTTAGATACGCCATACCCATTAGCACTTGAAAAAGAATATGTGCCGGATGCACTTAAAGTGCTTGCTGCGATTAAGCAATCAGTAGAGTTTTAGGAGTCAGTATGTCTAAAGATTTTATCTTGCCAGATATCGGCGAAGGCATCGTAGAGTGTGAAATTGTTGAATGGTTAGTTGCAGAAGGCGATTCTGTAAAAGAAGACCAGCCTATTTGTGATGTTATGACTGACAAGGCGCTTGTGCAAATTCCTGCTGTTCATGATGGTGTGATCAGTAAGCTTTATTATGCAAAAGGGGATATTGCGAAAGTACATGCACCATTATTTGCAATGGATGTTGATGGCGAAGCACCAACACAAAGCGAAGAAGTTCAAGCTCCTGCAACTCCAACTGAAGCATCATCTGAGACTGGTGAGCACTTAGAAGATTTCATTTTACCAGATATCGGTGAAGGTATCGTTGAGTGTGAAATCGTTGAGTGGTTAGTGAGTGAAGGCGATGAAATCGTTGAAGACCAAGCTGTGTGTGATGTAATGACAGACAAAGCATTGGTGCAAATTCCGGCTAAATACACAGGTAAAGTTGAAAAGCTTTATTATCAAAAAGGTGATATTGCAGCGGTTCACAGCCCATTATTCCAAATGAGCATTGCAGGGCAAAGCGCAGAGCCAGATGTAAGTTCTGCGGTAGTTAAAGCACAAACAAATGCAGCAACTAAACCAGCACAGAAACCTGCGGCTTCAGCAAACTCTAGCAAACAACTTAATAAGAAAGCGGTTGCTTCACCTGCTGTTCGTCGTAAAGCCCGCGAGCTTGATGTTGATTTAACGCAAGTACCAGGGTCTGGTAAAAATGGCCGTATTTACAAACAAGATATCGAAGATTTCTTGAATGAAACACCAAGCCAAGTAGCATCACAACAAGCTGCGCCAAAAGCGGCAGAGCCTGTATCAACTGTGGCGTCTTCTGGTGGCAGTCGCGTAGAGCCTATTAAAGGCATTAAAGCGGCAATGGCTAAGCAAATGGTTGCTTCAGTTTCGACAATTCCTCACTTTACTTTCTGTGATGAAATAGACCTAACTAAACTGATTGCAATGCGCAGTGAGCTTAAAGAGCAGTATAAGCAGCAGGGCGTTAAGCTCACTATGATGCCGTTCTTTATCAAAGCACTGTCGTTAGCTATTAAACAATTCCCAGTACTAAACTCGCAAGTAAATGATGATTGCAGTGAGTTAACTTACTTTGATGACCATAACATCGGTATGGCGGTTGATTCTAAGATTGGTTTACTGGTACCAAACATTAAATCATGCCAGTCAAAGAGCATTGTAGATGTTGCAAACGAAGTGACTCGTTTAACTGAAGCAGCACGTGATGGTCGTGTTTCACCGGATGATTTGAAAGGCGGCACTATTAGCATTTCTAACATCGGTGCGATTGGTGGCACAATTGCAACCCCGATCATCAATAAACCTGAAGTAGCGATTGTTGCTTTAGGTAAACTGCAACATTTACCTCGCTTTGATGCACAAGGTAATGTGATTTCAGCAGCAATTATGCAAGTAAGCTGGTCTGGAGACCACCGAGTGATTGATGGCGGAACAATTGCCCGCTTCAATAACTTATGGAAGTCTTACTTAGAAGACCCTGCAAAAATGATGATGGCGATGAGCTAACATTAGTAAGCATTAAAAAACCAGCCTCGGCTGGTTTTTTAATTGTAAATATTGTATTTGCTATTTACCGTAAAAATACAACCCATAACCGAGTAACAGCGCAGGTATTGTTGAATACACCGTCGCGATTAAGGCCGCTTTTGGTGCTAATGCGATAGCTGGGAATAGGGCATCGCCGTCATTTGAAATTGCATTGGCTGCCATCGCACTAAATGGAATAATACCCTGAATATAGAGTGTCATTACGACGATTTGTGGCCCGCAGCCAGGTAATAAGCCGATAGCCACAGCCACCAGCGGTGCAAGATAAGCATACTCAGAAAACCACGCTGTTAAATCAACACCAACTAGGTTAACGAGAATTTCAAACAGCATAAAACTGGCAACAACCCAGGCCGTAACAAAGTGCGTGTCCATTAACACTTTCGTTAGTTTTGAAGGAGGTGTGCAAGGTGCTTCTTCACTGGTTACTTGCTTATAACTGCTGCCTTTAGAAGACAGTGCCCACACAACCACAGTGAACAGGGCCATGATTGAGCCAAATACAGTAATGCCATCATTAATACCACTGCCAAATACACTTAAGTCGGTATTGGTGGCGATAACAAAAGCAACAATCAAGCTCGGTACTAAAGTAAATTTCCAAATAGGTCGGCTAAACTTCAAAGCCCTTGGTTGGCATTGTGGCTGCTCGCTGTATTCACCTGCTTCATCAGGTTGAAATTGATTGGGGTTATGAAAGGTATTAACTATCTGACCGCTAATAATACCCACAGCAACACCGATTAACATCATTAATAAGCCATCAAGCGGACGGGTTGCTAACAGTAAAAAGGCGGCATCACCCATGGTTGCGGTTAAGACAGCAACAACAGAGCCAAAGCTAGCCTGCTTTTTAGTAAATTGGGTTACCACAATAATGGCACCCCCACAGCCAGGTAAAGCACCTAAAATTGAGGCAAAACTCACCTCTAGAATGCCTGATTTAGCGCGTAGATAGCTCAGCTGTAACTGAGGAAGTTTATCAATAAGGTAGTAATAGATTAATAAGGTGGCTGCAACAAATACAGATACTTGAAAAAAAGCATCACTAAGCGCTTGTAGGGTGAATTCTCGGCTTGCAGGTACCGCCAAAGAAATTAGTAATAAAAGGGGTAAAAATAAGCGTTTATTGTCCGTAATGTAACACCTCGCTTTGTTAGGAATAAACCTCGTTTGTGTTAGTGAGAGCATACAGTGCAACCTTAAAATTAATCAGGTTACACTGTAGTACGATTTTAAATGAAAATCAATCTCATTTGTATCTATTTGCGTTGGAACTCAGAAGTGGCATTCCAGGTCGGCCATTCTTTTCGTTCTGAGATATCAAAACCTACTTGATAGAATAACTGAAGGTCCTGAACGGCACCTGATAAATCCCATTCATCTCGGTAACGGTCGCAAGGCTGATGATAACAACCACGAAGCACTAGGCTCATACGCTTACGGTAATTTGCCGTTTCTTCATCAAGGGCTTCACTACCACCACCGGCATACATTGCTGGTACACCCATGTTTGCAAATGCAAAGTGATCAGAGCGGTAGTAACCACCTGAAGACGGTTTAGGGTCGCCAGATACTGTACGGCCTTGCGCTTTTGCAGCTGTTTCTAGTAGGTTATCCATTTCAGATTTGCCAATACCAACAACACTGATGTCTTTTACTTTACCTAATAGGTTTAAGCTATCCATATTAATGTTTGCAACCGTTTGTGATGCTGGGATCACTGGATTTGCAGCATAATATTTCGAGCCAAGTAAACCTTGTTCTTCAGCAGTAACGGCTAAGAAAGTCATTGAACGGCTAGGGTGCTCAGGTAAGGTAGCGAATGCTTCAGCAACTTCGATTAAGCCAGCAGTACCCGTTGCATTATCGTGGGCGCCATTATAGATTTGGTCGCCTTTGCGGGTTTTATCAGTACCAAGGTGATCCCAGTGAGCTGAATAAATGATGTGCTCATCAGGCTTTTCGCTACCCGGTAACGTCGCGATAAAGTTATACGAAATTGATTTTTTAATTGTGTTATTTACTTCAACACTTGCAGTTAGGTCGCCCATATCAACATGGTAAGCGCCTTTTGCCGCATTCGCTTTCATGGTATCGAAATCTAAGCCTGCTTTTGTGAAAAGCTCTTTAGCAACATCAGTTGTTACCCAGCCTTCGACAGCAACACGGTCCATGTTGTTATTTTCTTTTTGGAAACCAAATTGCTCACCGCTCCAAGAGTTTTCAACAACTGACCATGGGTAAGAAGCCGGTGCTGTTTCGTGGATGATAATCGCACCTGCTGCACCTTGACGGCTTGCTTCTTCATATTTGTATGTCCAACGACCGTAATAGGTCATGGCATCGCCGGTGAATAAATCAGGGTTTTTCGTCGCAAAACCAGGATCGTTTACCAGCATAACAACGGTTTTACCTTTAACATCTAGGCCTTCGTAGTCGTTCCAGTTGTACTCTGGTGCATTAACACCGTAACCAACGAATACTAATTCAGAATCTTTAATGCTTTGCTTAGCACTAATACGGCTACTACCCATTACCATATCTTTTTTGTATTGGTAATCTTTGCCGCCAATGGTAAGTACCATGTCTGAATCAGCTTCTAATGAAACAAGCGGTACTTCTTGTAAGAAGCTATCACCGTTACCCGGCTCAAAACCCAATGCTTTAAATTGGTCGGTTAAATAGGCAAGCGTTAGCTCTTCACCTTTCGATGAGGGTGCACGGCCACCGAACTCATCAGAGGCAAGCACTTTAATATGCTCTGCTAGTTGCTCTGAGTTAATACTTTGATAGGCTTTTTCGACATCACTTGATGTGATACTTGTTGAAGCACAGCCCGCAAGAATAGCACTTGCAAGGACTGTCATTGGAAAATAGCGTTTCATAATAGCTCTTTTTTTGTTTTATGGTGGCGTTAGTATATGAGGTTCTATTAATGAGAACCAGTTTTTACGGTAAACTACCCACAATACATCAATAAGTTAAAAAATAAGCAATGAAACGATTTACTGCTCCCGAGCAATGGTCAACGCAATACCTTACAACGGGTGCCTTTAGTGACCTAGCAACGCTATTTAATATTGATAAACTCTCAGATTGGCCATCTTGCCAGTGGTTTAATCAATATCTAAATGCGAAAACTACACAGGGCAAAGCCATAACCTTTGTTGAAGATGAAAAGTTTGCAGATGAAACCCGTTATTATGAGCAAATCATATTTGAGACAGGGCAAGTACCAACAAGACAACAAAATTGGCATGACCTTTTTGGTGGCTTTATTTGGTGTTTATTCCCAAAAACCAAAGCACTGATTAATCATCAGCACATTGAAGAAATTAAACTGCATGGTCTAAAAGAGCGTAGTAAACACCGAAATGCACTTACCTTATTTGATGAATGCGGCGTGGTGCTGGCAATTACTGAACAAAGCTGGCAGCAGCAATTACGTGACCACCAATGGCAGCAAGCCTTTGTAGAACAGCGTGAACAGTGGGGTAAAAGCATTAGACCATTTATGTTTGGCCATGCTAACTACGAAATGCTCACACAGCCTTATATTGGTTTAACGGGTAAAGCATTATTTGTAATTGTTCCTGATGACATATTTTGTAAAGATTTAACCGAGCAATATGCGTATCTAGATCAGCGTCTTTATGAGATGATTAAGCATGATGATTGTTTGCGTGATAATAAAAATTTATCACCCTTACCCTTGTTAGGCGTACCGGGATGGTGGACTGACAATGAAAATCCAGAATTTTACAGTAACACTGATTACTTTAGACCGAAACGAAGGAAACGCACATGATTGAAGTGGCAGGGCTTAAAAAGAAGTTTAAGCTAACAAAAGATCATAAAAAAAATAAAACGGATAACGTAGACCCCCGTGAAGATAAAGAGTTTTTTCATTCTGTAAGAGACGTCAGCTTTCAATGTAACAAAGGTGAAGTACTCGGGTTACTCGGCCCAAATGGTGCCGGTAAAACAACTACCCTTAGAATGATTTCAACAGCCTTAAAACCAGATGAAGGCAGCATTACCATCTCTGGTCACGATATCGTTAAAAAGCCATTGGTTGGCCGCAAATCAATTGGATTTCTGTCAGGTAGTACCGGCTTATATGGGCGTTTAACAGTTAAAGAAAACGTTGAATACTTTGCCCGTTTACATGGCATGAGTAAAAAAGCGGTAGCCGCTCGTTGTGATGAGCTATTCACCTTACTTGATATGCACAGCTTTATTGATAAACGCGCCGAAAACCTTTCAACAGGTATGAAGCAAAAAGCCAATATTGCCCGTGCTGTTGTTCATCATCCTGATGTGGTTATTCTTGATGAGCCGACAACTGGTTTAGATATTATGACTACGCAAACCGTAATTAACTTTATTCGCGGCCTTAAAGAGCAGGGCACACCAGTTATTTTCTCAACGCACCATTTAGATGAAGTTGCCTTACTTTGTGACCGTGTTGCAGTGATAAACCAAGGAATTAGTTGCTTTGATGGCACCTTAGATGAGTTTAAACAAACAGGTCAAAGTGAAGAATTAAACCAAGCGTTTATGAATATTTTAACGGAGAGCCGTGATGTTTGAAGTATTTAAAAAGGAATTAAAAGAGCTATTACGTGACCGTAAAACATTGATATTCGTTGTTGCATTACCGGTTGCTATCTTCCCACTGTTATTTGCTGTTATGGCCTTTATTAGTTCACAAGCGGCGTTAGAGGCAGAACAAGAGGTCCATACTTACGCTATTATCAATGGTAATTACGCGCAAGATTTTACAGATAAGGTGTTTTACCATAAGAGCTTTGCTTTATATAAAGGTGATGAAACCTTTAATACAGTAGAAGATCTCACTAAAGCGGTAAAAGCAGGTACCATAGACATGGGCATCTATTTACCGTCAGACGCTAAGCAAACGTTAGATGATGCAAAGCAAAGTGAATGGCAAGTTGTGTATAACGACGCAAAAGCAATTAACTTCCTATTTGACCGTGTAAAAGAACTGGCAAAAGAATATGGCGATACGCTGCGTACAAACAAACTATTAAGCTTTGGTGTATCACAAGAGCAACAAGCTGCCATTATCGAGCCTATTAAAGTGGTGAAGGTCGACACTGCAGATAAACGTGAAAATCTGGGTGAGAAAATTGGTGGGTTTATTCCTTATCTACTTATTCCTCTGGTATTGATGGGCGCAACGTATCCGGCGATTGATTTAGGAGCTGGTGAAAAAGAGCGTGGTACGCTCGAAACCCTTCTACTTACACCAATCACCCGTACACAGCTGGTGTTAGGTAAGTTTGTAACCTTACTTGCTTCTTCTATTGCGACAACCACCATTACTGTACTGAGTATGGGTGTGTGGATATCAGTGGCCATTGCATTTGTAGATTTAGCAGTTGTTAAAAACGCATTTAGCTCTTTAACCGTATTAGATTTAGGGCTGATTTTTGTGTTGTTATTACCTATTGCTGCAATCTTCTCATCATTAGCGTTGGCCATTTCTATCTATGCGCGAACCTTTAAAGAAGCGCAAAACTACATGGCACCACTTAGCATGGGTGTAATTTTTCCAATTATGGTTGCCTTGATGCCGAATGTTGAACTGACGAGCAAAACTGCTTTTATTCCTGTTACAAATGTAGCTTTGGCAATCAAAGAAATCATTAAAGGTACAGTCGATTATACACTTGTGGGTTTAATTTTCTTAGCGACTGTGATTGTGGCAGGTGCATTACTCGCGTTTTGTGTTAAATGGTTCAATAAAGAAGATGTACTATTTAGATAGTAAATTACAATAAATTTAAGCCCCGAGTAGGGGCTTTTTACGTTTAGGTCTAGGCTGCATCTTGGTTTTTATCATAAGCAGTCTTTGGTGTAAGTTTGCTAATGTCTGCCGAGTGAATCACTTTTTGTGTTTCACTCCAGTGCAATAACTCAATACGCCCAGAGCTGTTCTCTACTAATGCAGTGCAGCTTTCTATCCAGTCGCCATCATTGCAATACAAAATACCATCAACCACTTTAACGGCTGGGTGATGAATATGCCCGCAAATGATGCCATCGACAGCCTGTTTTTTTGCCTCGTGGATGGCCGCTTTTTCAAATGCATCAATTGCTTCACGTGCTTTATGCACGCGTGCTTTTATCCAAGAGGCCAATGACCAATAATTACCACCAAATAAACGGCGAATGCGATTAGTCCAGCGATTTAAAAATAGTAAAAAATCGTACCCTGCATCACCAGCAATACTGATTAATTTGTTGTAACGCGTGGCTGAGTCAAAATCGTCGCCATGTAAAAGTAAAAACCGTTTGTTGGCTTTTGTGGTATGAATATATTGCTTGTGTACTTCGATACCGAATAATGAATCATTAGCATAATGGCGAAAGGTTTCGTCGTGGTTACCCGGTATATAGATCACTCGTGTGCCATCTTTTGCTTTTTGTTGAATAAGCGCTAATACATCATAATGACTAGGATGCCAAAAAAACTGTCGTTTCATTGACCATAAATCGACAATATCACCGACCAAATAAAGTACGTCGCATTCAATCGAATTTAAAAAGTCTAATAGATACTGCGCTTGGCAGTCTTTATAACCTAAGTGAACGTCGGAAATCCAAACGGCAGGATAGTGGGTTTTACTACTGCAAGTGGTGTTATTCATGGCATTTACTCATGGTGTAATAAAGTAAATGCTAGGCAGAATCAATGACAGTTAAAAGACGCTTTAGCGAAACATCTATGACAATTAATAAAACAAAAAAACCGCCGAAGCGGTTTTTTAAATTTTGTTGAGAAGACTTAATTAGCCTTTAACAAGTGCGGCAATTTCAGAAGCGGCACTGTCTAAATCAAGCATTAGCTTTTCGCCAGTACGACGGTTTTTAAGCTCAACCTTGTTTTCATCAATGTTACGCTCACCAATTACTAATGTGAAAGGCACACCTAGTAATTCCATATCGTTAAACATAACACCTGGGCGCTCTTTACGGTCATCAAACAACACATCTAAACCGGCATCTTTCAAGCCTTTGTAAAGGTTATCAGCAATATCAGGAATACGATGAGACTTATGCATGTTCATTGGCACAATCGCTAAATCAAATGGTGCGATAGGTTGCGGCCATTTAATACCGTATTGGTCATTGTTTTGCTCAATAGCTGCAGCTACGATACGTGATACACCAATACCGTAACAACCCATTGTCATTACTTGGTTTTTACCTGTTTCACTTAATACGCCTGCTTTCATTGCTTCTGAGTATTTAGTACCAAGTTGGAAAATATGACCTACTTCAATACCACGTTTGATTTGCAGTGAACCTTGACCACATGGGCTTGGGTCGCCTTCAACGATATTACGGATATCAGCCACTTCGTAGTTTTCTACATCGCGATCCCAGTTGATACCGCTGAAATGTTCACCATCTTTATTAGCACCTGCTACAAAGTCAGCCAAAACGTTAGCTGTGCGATCGACAATAATTGGCATTGATAGACCGACTGGGCCTAATGAACCTGGTTTTGCGCCAATAGCAGCAACGATGTCTTCTTCTTTTGCCATTTCAAGCGGTGAGTCTACAAGCGGATGCTTCTCAGCTTTTAACTCGTTTAATTCATGGTCGCCACGTAATACAAGGGCAACTAAACCACGTTGTTCGTTTTCATCTGGTGCGCCATACACGATTAATGTTTTCACGCCGCGATGAGGTTTAACACCATAGTGCTCTTTAAGCTCAGCAATTGATTTTGCATCAGGCGTTGGGAACGCTTTTAACTCTTTACTTGCTGCTGGGCGCTCTTCAGTCGGTGCTAATGCTTCTGCTTTTTCGATATTTGCAGCGTAATCACTTGCATCACTAAATGCGATTGCATCTTCGCCTGATTCTGCAAGTACATGGAACTCATGTGACACGCTACCACCAATTGAACCTGTATCAGCGATAACAGGGCGGTAATCAAGACCAAGGCGCTCGAAGATGTTGCAGTATGCTTTGTGCATTACTTGGTATGTTTTCTCTAAACACTCATCACTTAAGTGAAAAGAGTACGCATCTTTCATGGTAAATTCACGGGCACGCATCACACCAAAACGAGGGCGAACTTCGTCACGAACTTTTGTTTGTACTTGGTAAAGAGTAAGCGGTAATTGCTTATAAGAGCTCACTTCTTTACGTACAAAATCTGTGATCACTTCTTCGTGTGTTGGGCCAAGTGCAAATGGGCGGTTGTGACGGTCATTAATACGCAGTAATTCAGGGCCGAATTGCTCCCAACGACCAGACTCTTCCCAAAGATCAGCTGGTTGAATAATAGGCATTAACATTTCGATAGCGCCTGCTTTATCCATTTCTTCACGTACGATGTTTTCTACTTTTTTAAGTACGCGTAGACCAGAGGGCAACCATGTATACAAACCCGACGCAACGCGGCGGATCATGCCTGCTCGTAGCATTAATTGATGAGAAACAATTTCTGCATCAGACGGAGTTTCTTTAAGTGTTGCGAGTATATATTGACTGGTACGCATCTCTATTCCAAGTAGTGTTAAAATTATTATCGTTTACTCAAGACGTTTGAGTAATAACAAGGCGCTAAGTTTACCAGTGGAAGCACTGACACTAAAGCGCTATATGCTAAAAACTAGCATTTTTCAATGCTGGTCACTGTATTATGATTGTCCTGAACATGCCACCTAATATTAAAATCATATAAGGTCATGCCGTAGCTTTGCTCTGAGTCACGTTGCTTTTTATAAGCAGGGCGAGGATCTTGCTTTAATACATTGCTTATAAACGCTTTTAATTCAGGTTGCTCAGTTTGCTTTGCAATAAACGCAAGCGCTTCTTCACTAAACTCAACGCTCATATCGGTTTCTGGTCTGGTATCGGCAAAACCTGCGGTGGCATCGGTCATTGCGTCTGAGTAGGGCAAATATGGCTTAATGTCTAAAATAGGTGTGCCATCGAGTAAATCGATACCTGAAAGCAATAAGCTTAACTGACCATTTTTATATTCAATGCCTTCAAGTTTTACAGCACTCATGCCTATAGCATTTGGGCGAAAGGTTGCACGTGTTGCAAATACACCTTTACGTTCATTACCGCCTAGGCGAGGGGGTCTCACCATTGCTGAGTAACCTTTATCTGCGGTTTCATGAAATCTAAATAACAGCCAAATATGGCTAAATTCATCGAGGCCGCGTACAAACTCTTCACGATTAAAATCGCTGCTGAATACCAGCTTTGCTTTAGCCTCAGGAACCAAACGAGGTTGGCGAGGTATGGCAAACTTTTGTTTATAAGGAGATTGAATATGGCCGACGGCAGTTAATTGGTATTCGCTCATTGTGCATTGTCGTTAAGAAAATCTGCCGACATTCTACATGCAAACGTAAAAAAAGGCAGTCGAGACTGCCTTTTAAATATTTAGACTGTATAGTCTAAATTAAAACATGTATTGGAATGATACAGACGCAACGTCCATATCTGGGTCAATATCATCTTCTAATTTATAACGCTCATACTCTAAACGTACTTGCATGTTTGTTGTGAAAGCATATTCTACACCAGCACCATAAAATACATCACCGCCATCAGAGTCAGCACTGATGCTGCCAAGCTCGCCTAGGTCTTGCTCAATTTCAGCATCCCACTCTAGCCAACCACCTTTGGCATAAACAGAAAAGCTATCTGTAATTGGGGCTGCTAAGCGTGCTGCTAGTGAAACACCGTCAATTTCAGCTTTAGAATCGATATCGCTTACTTCATCAAAATTTTGATAAGCAAGTTCAAGGCTTAAGTACTTGTTAAACTGAGTACCAATATAACCTTTTAGCATTTGTGAATCGTCATCGAAGTCAGTGTCATTTTCACTGTCTTCAAACTCAAAAGAATATTGGCCGTAGCCGATACCGGTATAAATACGCGGAGAATCCATTTCGGTAATATCTGCATGTGCAGCATTATTAAAACCTAGTAGTGCTAAAGAAAGTGCAGAAAGTGAAATTGCTTTAATCATTTAATAGCTCCTTTATAAAATAAATAAACGAATGTTTCGCGTCATTCACAAGGAGTATTGCAATGGCAATGCCAAGCTGAAAATAAAGCCTAAAGTATTGTTTTTAGGCTTCATTAAGTGGTTTTTTAAACAGTTTGTTGAAACTGTAATCAGGCATTCAGTTTGGCGGTCGTAACAATTTCAGGGTGCTCTGTAGAAGTTACTAGGTGCAGTTTTTAAATCGGCTTAGTTTTATGCTTTTTGTAATAGGGTTTCTGTTTCTATCGCGATCTCTTTCATTTTTATCGCATAGTTTTCGATTTTCTTTTCTTCGTCTGTTACGGCTGTATATGAAGGTACTTCAATTGGGTAGCCTGCTTCATCCATTGCGATAAAACTTATAACACAATGATTGGTTTCAACTAGATTTTGTGTTTTAGGGTCGCCGCAGCGTACTTGAATAAAGATTTGCATACTGGTTTTACCCGTGTGGGCGATACTGGCTTTCACTTCGACTATTTGGCCAACCAAAATAGGGCGCTGAAACTTTACACCCGCAACTGAGACCGTTACGCAGTAGTGACCGCTCCAACCTGCAGCACAGGCGTAACCAGCTTGGTCAATCCACTTCATTACCACACCACCATGAACTTTACCGCCAAAATTGACATCGGTAGGCTCAGCTAAAAAACGAAAGGTTACACTTGAAGACGGCATACTTTACTCACTTTTATAAAACACGACACTTTCAGCATAGCCTAAAAAAGGGGCCGAAGCCCCTGCAATTTAGGATAAATTTTAATTAAATGAGTAACGTGCGTTACATATTAGGGTAGTTTGGCCCGCCTGCTCCTTCAGGTGTTACCCAAGTAATGTTTTGACTTGGGTCTTTAATGTCGCAGGTTTTACAGTGCACACAGTTTTGTGAGTTGATCACAAACTCTTTCTCACCTTCAACTTCTTGTACTTCGTACACACCTGCAGGGCAGTAGCGTTGTGCTGGCTCATCGAATTGCGGTAAATTCACTGCAATAGGAATCGAGTTATCTTTAAGCTTTAAATGGCATGGCTGCGATTCTTCATGATTGGTATTTGATAAAAATACCGATGAAAGTTTATCGAAGCTAAGTTTGCCATCTGCTTTTGGGTAGTCGATTTTTTCAGCCTGATCAGCTGCAACTAATGTGGCATGATCTGGCATGTTGTCTTCAAAGTTAAATGGTAAGTTACCACCAAATAGGTTTTGATCGATTGTGTTATAAGCACCACCTAAGAACTTACCAAGTTTATGCATTACAGGGCCAAAGTTACGTGATTGATAGAGCTCTTTGTACGCCCAGCTTTGTTCAAAGGCTGATTTATATTCTACTAAATCGGCATTCTCTTTACCGTCGGTAAGGGCTGCAACGATTACATCAGCGGCAACCATACCCGATTTCATGGCTGTGTGGTTACCTTTGATCTTGGCAAAGTTCAATGTGCCCGCATCACAACCTACAAGTAAACCACCCGGGAAGTGCATTTTCGGTAAAGAGCGCAGGCCACCTTTGGCAATAGCTCTTGCGCCATAGGCTATGCGTTCACCGCCTTCTAAAACATCTTTAAAAACAGGGTGATGTTTCATGCGCTGGAATTCATCAAACGGGCTTAAATGGGGGTTTGAATAGTTAAGATCGACAATTAAGCCAACCACAACTTGATTATTATCGCTGTGATACATAAATGCACCACCACTGGTATCACCAGTTAAAGGCCAGCCTGTACCATGTACTACAGTGCCTTCTTTGTGTTTACTCGGGTCGATTTGCCAAATTTCTTTGAACCCTAAACCGTAATGCTGTGGAGACGCATCTTTATCAAGGGCAAAGTGTTTGATTAGCTCTTTACCTAAATGACCGCGGCAGCCTTCAGCAAATACCGTGTATTTAGCTCTAAGCTCCATACCCGGCATGTAACCATCTTTTTCGTTGCCGTCTTTATCAAGGCCCATATCGCCAGTGATAATGCCTTTCACTGTGTCGTCTTCAATAATCAAAGAATGCGCACTAAAGCCAGGGAATATTTCTACCCCTAAGTTTTCCGCTTGCTCTGCTAAAAAGCGACATACATTACCCATAGAGACAATGTAATTGTCTTCGTTATGGAATGTTTTAGGGCTAGCAAAGTGGGGGATGCTGGTGGCTTTTTCACTGTTATTGAACCAGTAAATATCATCTTGCGTTACTTTAGTGGTAACTGGTGCGCCTAATGACTGCCAATCAGGTAATAATTCATCCAGCGCTTTGGTTTCGAAAACCGCACCCGATAAAATGTGTGCGCCCACCTCAGAGCCTTTTTCTACCACACAGATCATTAATTCTTGTTGTTTTTCTTGTGCTTGTTGAGCCAATCTAATCGCAGTTGATAAACCTGCTGGGCCTGCGCCTACGATGACTACATCAAATTCCATGGTTTCGCGTTCGACCATATAAACCTCTTCTCGGTGACGGACCTGCTGTAAAGAACCATATTTCATACTTGCAAATGAAACGTTACAGGCTGTGAATACTTTAAGGTTATTTTAGGTTGACGTTTACGTCAACAGGAAGTAGTCTGAATTCATAAAATAAATAAGTTGACGCCAAGGTCAACTTTGAGAACACACAATTGATGGAGTCACGATGAAAGTCCTCGTTCCAATTAAAAGAGTAATTGACTACAATGTCAAAGCACGCGTTAAAGCCGATAAAACGGATGTTGATCTAGCTAATGTAAAAATGGCGATGAACCCGTTTTGTGAAATTGCAATTGAAGAAGCTATTCGTTTAAAAGAAGCAGGAACGGCCACTGAGGTTGTTGCTGTAACTATTGGTAATAAATCATCTCAAGAGCAATTACGTACGGCCTTAGCACTCGGTGCCGATAAAGCCATTCATATTGAAACAGAAGAAAAGCTTGAATCTTTACATGTTGCTAAATTACTTAGCAAGATTGTAGAGCAAGAATCACCTGAGCTGGTTATTTTAGGTAAGCAATCGATTGACTCTGACAACAATCAAACCGGTCAAATGCTTGCAGCTTTAACGGGTCGTGGTCAAGGTACTTTTGCATCTAAAGTCGATGTTCAAGCGGGTACGGTTAATGTAACGCGTGAAGTAGACGGTGGCTTACAAACAGTTGCTCTTAAACTACCTGCTATCGTAACCACAGACTTACGTTTAAATGAACCACGCTATGCTTCATTGCCAAACATTATGAAGGCAAAACGCAAGCCTCTTGATGTAATTGCTGCTGACAGCCTAGGTGTAGACCTTGCGCCTCGCGTACAGCTGGTAGAAGTAAATGAGCCAGAAAAACGCAGTGGCGGCATCATCGTAGAAGATGTAGCAACATTGGTAGAAAAGTTAAAAACAGAAGCGAAGGTGATCTAAATGAAAACATTAGTGATAGCCGAACACGATAAAGGTGTTCTAAAGCCTGAAACCAATAAAACGATTACAGCTGCTGTTAAACTAGGCTTTGATGTAGATTTACTACTTGCAGGCGAAAACTTATCAGCAATGAGCGAGCAAGCAGCGTCAATTGCAGGTGTTAGCAATGTACTGATTGCCGATGATGTAGCTTATGCTCATCAGCTTGCAGAAAACCTAGCGGATTTGGTTTTATCTTTAGCAGATAACTATTCACACATTGTCGCGAGCGCTACAACAACGGGTAAAAACTTTATGCCACGTGTTGCAGCACTTTTAGATGTTGCGCAAATCTCTGAAATCATCGACGTTATTGATGCAGATACTTTTAAGCGTCCTATTTATGCAGGTAATGCAATTGCGACAGTTAAATCACTAGATAGCAAAAAAGTGATTACTGTTCGTGCAAGTAGTTTTGATATTGCACAAGAGCAAGCGCCAGTAGCTGTATCGAGTGTTACAGGAAAAGGTTCTGTTGGCCTGAGTGAGTTTGTATCAGAACAACAAACTGAGTCAGAACGTCCTGAGCTAACTGCAGCACCTGTGGTTATTTCAGGTGGTCGTGGTATGCAAAATGGTGAAAACTTTGCGTTATTAAATGGTATTGCCGATAAACTAGGTGCAGCGATTGGTGCTTCACGTGCCGCTGTTGATGCGGGCTTTGTACCAAACGATATGCAAGTCGGTCAAACAGGTAAAATTGTTGCGCCAGATTTATATATTGCTGTAGGTATTAGTGGTGCGATTCAACACTTAGCGGGTATGAAAGACTCAAAAGTGATTGTTGCCATCAACAAAGACCCTGATGCGCCAATTTTCCAAGTTGCTGACTATGGTTTAGTTGCTGATTTATTTGATGTGTTACCAGAGCTTGAAAGCGCTCTGTAATTCATAACGATTCTGGTTGTTAAAAGCTGTTCACCTTTTAGGTGCGCAGCTTTTTTTATATTTACGAAGCTATTTTACTGGAAGGTAGCCAATATCGAACATTTTTTGTTGTATCTTTTTTGACTTAACAATCACAGCTAATTTGTCACCTATTTTCTTTGAACGCGGTGATTGTGTATTAACTATCAATACCAATGGGCGAACAAATGCGTACTCTCCACTTTGAATGGTTTCGATAGACGGGCTAACACCATCAATTGCCAATAAAGTCACTTTATTAATTCTTCTATCGTTTTCAAGCTTTGTTATTGCTCCATATGAATCATAAGCAATAGCATTTTGTATTCGTTGTACGATTCCCAGCGCTTGATTAAATTGATCATATAATTCAACTTTTTGTTCAGAAAATAGGCCTCTATTTCCGGCATTTTTTAGACGAATAAAATTACTGTCTGGCTCTTTAATGTAATCAAGCTGTAAGTATTCTAAAAATACATCAAAACTGCCGTGCGTAGTGCCTTTACTGAAAAGCAAAATTTCATCATTTTTATTACTCAGCTTTGGAGTATGCGGAGAAACATCTGACCACTTAGTTAACTTACCTTGGTAAATAGCACTGAGTTTATTAGTTGATAATTCGTCGATATTGAGGTTTTTATTCACAAAAAAAGTAATGGCATCTTGTGCTATAACAATTTGCCGTAAAAAGGGCCATCTTTGCTGTTCATCTTTAGTGAGGTATCGGGAGCTAGTGCCGATATCGATGACATTATCTGCAATTGCGATAATTCCTTTATCGCTACCCATTGGTCTTATTTGTATACTATTACCAAATTCTTGGCTTAATTCGCTCTTAAGATCTATTAATAATGAAGAAACAGAAGTTGAACCAGCAATAAAAATAGGCTTTGCGTTTAAGTCTTCTTCTAGTGCCGTGACTTTGCATGCGATTAATGATGAGGTTACTAGTAAAATGGTCTGAATAGCGCGAAAGTGCATAATAAAATGAGCTCTTAATTATTAGACTACTTTCACTATAGGCTATTTATTTATGTTTGCTAAACCTCTACCAGATTTTTTATATATTATAGTGTGTTAGCAATAAAAAAGCCGCTCGAAAGCGGCTTTTAAATTGTATAGCGTTGCTTATTAGTAAGTCGCGCTGCCTTTTGTACGTGGGAAAGCGATAACGTCACGTACGTTACCCATACCGGTAACATATGCAACTAAACGCTCAAAACCTAGACCAAAACCTGAGTGCGGTACAGTGCCGTATTTACGTAGGTCGCGGTACCAGCTGTAATCTTCTTTGTTTAAGCCCATTTCTTCTAGACGCTTATCTAATACATCAAGACGCTCTTCACGTTGAGAGCCACCGATGATTTCACCAATACCTGGTGCAACTACGTCCATTGCAGCGACTGTTTTACCGTCTTCGTTTTGACGCATGTAGAAGGCTTTAATATCACGCGGGTAGTTTTTAATAACTACTGGCGCATTAAAATGCTCTTCAGCAAGGTAACGTTCGTGCTCAGATTGTAAATCTACACCCCATTCAACAGGGTATTCGAATTTCTTGCCACACGCTTTTAAGATTTCGATAGCATCTGTGTAATCAACTTGTGCGAAATCTTTAGTTACGAACTCTTCTAAGCGTGAGATAGCTGTTTTCTCAACACGTTGTGCAAAGAATTCCATATCATCACGACGCTCAGTTAATACTGCATTGAAAACGTATTTCAGCATGTCTTCAGCAAGTTTTGCGATATCTTCTAAA
The DNA here is from genome assembly GCF_017808125.1 of Pseudoalteromonas sp. PA2MD11. Classification (NCBI taxonomy): domain Bacteria; kingdom Pseudomonadati; phylum Pseudomonadota; class Gammaproteobacteria; order Alteromonadales; family Pseudoalteromonadaceae; genus Pseudoalteromonas; species Pseudoalteromonas sp. PA2MD11. Next base: position 249,317 of record NZ_JADKNF010000002.1, on the reverse strand, counting down.
TCTGCGAATGCAACTTCAGGTTCAACCATCCAAAACTCTGCTAAATGACGAGATGTGTTTGAGTTTTCAGCACGGAAAGTCGGGCCAAAGGTATAGATTTTTGACATTGCAGATGCGTATGTCTCACCATTTAACTGACCAGATACTGTTAAGAATGCTTCTTTACCGAAGAAATCTTCACTGTAATCGATGTCGCCTTTATCTGTGCGTGGCAAGTTTTGCATATCTAAAGTAGATACACGGAACATTTCACCGGCGCCTTCACAGTCACTTGCAGTGATGATCGGTGTGCTGATCCAATAGTAACCTTGCTCGTGATAAAAACGGTGAATCGCTTGTGCTAAACAGTTACGTACACGTGTTACCGCACCCATGATGTTAGTACGAGGGCGAAGGTGTGCGTGCTCACGTAAATATTCAATGCTATGACGCTTCGCAGACATAGGGTAGGTGTCTGGGTTCTCAACCCAACCTAATACTTCTACAGAGTTAGCTTGGATTTCGAAAGACTGACCTTGACCTGCAGATGGCACAAGAACGCCGGTTACAGATACAGAACAACCTGCAGTTAAACGTGTTACTTCATCATAATTATTGAGTGAATTAGGTACTACCGCTTGAATAGGATCAAAACACGAACCGTCATGAACGGCTAAAAATGAAATTCCTGCTTTTGAATCGCGGCGTGTACGGATCCAGCCTTTTACTGTTACTTGGCTGTCTACCGCAACCTTGCCTTTTAATAGCTCTGAAATCGCTAAATGGCTCATCTTCACTCCAATGATATAAGTTGCCTAATATAATAATGCTGTGCATTGCACTTGAATCGACTATCTTACCCTCGTAAATCAAATAAAAAAACTATTGTGGCGCACTCTTTAGTAGTTTTTCTTCAATTGAGTAAAATAGCAGCAATATTTTGCGTAAAATTTGCGTTTATTTAAATTCTCGCTGCGCTAATTGGTTATTTTGTGGCATTATTAACAATTACTGTCCTTTAATCTTTAATTAAATTGTATAACAGGTGCTATGAAACAAGTTTTTATTCTTCGCGGCTTACCCGGCTCAGGTAAATCATATTACGCACAAAGCCTTGCTGATGAGTTGGTAGCTGGTAATGAAAGTGATTATGTCGTGTGCGCAACAGATGATTATTTTTACAATAGCGAAGGTGAGTATCAATTTGATAAGTACAAGTTACCTGAGTATCACAATCTAAACCTTGCACGCTTTATTAATGCCTTAGCAGAAGAAATCCCGTTAGTAATTGTTGATAACACTAATATTAAAAAGTGGGAATTTATCGCCTACGCACAAGCGGCTACAGCACTGGGTTATCAAGTAAAAGAAGTGATCGTTGGTGAAATTAAAGATAAATCATTACAGCATCTTTACGCTAAGCGCTGCGAACATAAAGTACCGCTTCGCATGATCAGTAAAATGGCATATATGTTTGAGTGGTAAAGTTGAAAGGAAAAGGAAGCATCAGCTTCCTTTTTTATGTCTAGAGGGCGTGTTGACCTTTGTGGATTAAAATTTGTTCACTCTAGGGGCGATTTAATCGCGGCGCGAGATTTGTAACCTATTGGGCTAAGTAAAAATCGAGCAACAAAGAGTTAATCGCCCCTAGGAAGAACCCGAAGGGCTGCGCGTGTTTGGCATTGATGCTGCGTTATCGCCTATTTATGTGGAACAACCACACTACATAGGCTCTGTCTTGCCTAAATACCAAACACACTGCTGCAAAATTAATCACAAAGGGTCAACACGCCCTAATACGCCTGTTGTTCAATGGCTGCATAAATAGCATTGCATAACTTAGTTAAGCTTTGTTCGTCGCTTATGTAAGGCGGCATCAAATAAATTAAATTACCAAACGGGCGTATCCACACACCTTGCTCGATAAAAAAGCGTTGAATTTTTGCTACATCTACACTTCGCTTAAGCTCAACAACACCAATTGCCCCCAATGTTCGCACATCAGCGACTGCATCGAGCTGCTTACATTTAGCAAGCTGGGTTGTTAGAACATCATTTATATGTTCAATTTGCTCTTGCCACGGTTGATCGAGCAGTAAATCAATACTCGCACAAGCTGTGGCACAGGCAAGTGGGTTACCCATAAAAGTTGGGCCATGCATTAATACGCCGGCTTCACCTTCACTAATACCAACAGCGACGTTGCTGGTGGTTAATGTCGCTGAGAGCGTCATCATGCCGCCCGTTAATGCTTTGCCAATACATAAAATATCAGGCTCTATGTTGGCGTGCTCAACAGCGAACAAGGTGCCAGTGCGGCCAAAGCCTGTGGCAATTTCATCACAAATAAGTAAAACATCATACTTATCACACAGAATGCGTAGGTGCTTTAAGTAATCAGGGTGGTAAAAATTCATTCCCCCAGCATTTTGTACAATGGGTTCAATGATAAATGCAGCAACATCTTGGTGGTGAGCTGCAAAGTAGCTTTCAAGCGTATCAGCTTCAGCAGGGCTAAACTCGCCATTAAATTTAGCACTCGGCGCAGGTACAAAAACATGTTCAGGTAAAAATCCTGAGTACATACTGTGCATTGAATTAACCGGATCGCAAACGCTCATCGCTGCAAAGGTATCGCCATGGTAGCCCTTAAGCGGCGTCATTAACTTTTGTTTACTGGTGTAACCTTGGCTAAGCCAGTACTGCAAGGCCATTTTTATCGCAACTTCAACACTCACAGAGCCACTGTCGGCTAAGAACACCTTATCGAGTGACTCAGGTGTGATACTGACTAGCTTTTTACATAGCTCAACAGCAGGCTCATGAGTTAAACCACCAAACATGACATGGCTCATTTTGCTAACTTGTGCTGATATTGCTTCATTTAAAACAGGGTGGCAGTAACCATGGATGGCACTCCACCAAGAGGCCATACCATCTATTAGGCTTTCGCCTGTTTCTAAGAAAATACGATTTGCATTGGCATGACTGACTGGGTAAACGGGAAGGGGCTGAGTCATAGAAGTATAAGGGTGCCAAATATGCTCACGATCAAAATCTAAATCTATTGGTTGTTTATTAATCATATGTAAACTTTTTATCACTTCGATTCGTTGACAATGTTACGTCAAGTCGTAGACTAAGCCAATCAAACCGTCCCAATAATTTAAAAAAAGAGACTATTATGGAGCACGCAGTTGTCCGTCACGATTGGACTCACCAAGAAGTAAAAGCATTATTCGAAATGCCGTTCAATGATTTGTTATTTAAAGCGGCCAGTGTGCATCGTGAAAACTTCAATCCAAATGAAGTACAAATTTCTACTTTGTTATCGATTAAAACCGGTGCTTGCCCAGAAGATTGCAAATATTGTCCTCAGTCAGGTCATTATAAAACAGACTTAGACCGTGAACGCCTTATGGAAGTAGAAAAAGTGGTCGAGCAAGCGCGTGTTGCCAAAGAAAAAGGCGCTACCCGTTTTTGTATGGGTGCTGCGTGGTCTGATCCGAAAGAGCGTGACATGCCTTATATTTCAAAAATGGTAAAAGAGGTTAAAGAGCTCGGCCTTGAAACCTGTATGACGCTTGGCATGCTAGATAACGAAAAAGCCCATGCATTAAAAGACGCGGGCCTTGATTATTACAACCATAACCTAGATACATCACCTGAGTATTACCAGCAGATCATTACAACACGTACTTACCAAGACCGTTTAAACACCATCGATAACGTGCGTGATGCCGGTATGAAAGTGTGTTCTGGCGGCATTGTAGGTATGGGCGAGCAGGCTGCTGACCGTTTTGGTTTATTAATGCAATTAGCTAATTTGCCGCAGCAGCCAGAGAGTGTGCCAATTAATATGTTGGTTAAGGTTAAAGGCACGCCACTTGAAGATGTCGAAGACTTAGACCATTTTGAGTTTATTCGTACCATTGCTGTTGCACGTATCATGATGCCGAAAAGTTATGTTCGGTTATCTGCTGGCCGTACGGCGATGAATGAACAAATGCAATCTATGTGTTTCTTTGCTGGTGCTAATTCAATTTTCTACGGTGATAAACTACTGACTACAGAAAACCCTGAAGCAGACGCAGACATGATGCTGATTAAAAAATTAGGCATGAACCCAGAAACTCGTGAAGATTATTCTGATGAAGCGGTTGCAGCATCACTTTCATCAAAAGTTGCTGATAAAGCAACATCAGAACTATTTTACGAAGCGTAGCAATTAAATGGCTTTTGATTTTATTGCCGAGCATCTTGTTGAGCGACAAGCAGATGCATTACTGAGAAAGCGCCAACTTGTTGAGCAATCAAGCGGGCGCTTTATTCAGGTTGCAGGCAAACAGTATTTAAATTTTGCCAGTAATGACTACCTTGGCTTTGCTGATGATTTTATTGAAATACAAGCGCAGCAACTAGGTAGCCACAGTTCAGCATTAGTGAATGGTTATAATAAACCACAACAACAGCTTGAGCAGCGTTTATGCGAGATATTAGGCTACGAAAGCGCCATGTTATTTAATAGCGGATTTAGTGCTAATAGCAGCGTATTAAAAGCGTTGTTTCAAGATAAAAGTGAGGCGCAATCATCGGCAATTTTTCAGGATAAGCTTAATCATGCCAGCCTAATTGATGGTGGTCTTCATTCTGCCGCTGCTATGGTGCGCTTTAATCATAACGACCTTAGGCACTTAGAATCTCGGTTACAAAAGTCAAAAGCCAAGCATAAGCTCATAGTGAGCGAAGGGGTGTTTTCGATGGATGGCGATCAAGCCCCCATTGAAGCACTCTGTAAAGTTGCTAAACAATACAATGCGTGGCTGATGATTGATGATGCCCATGGCTTTGGTGTGTTAGGCGAGCAAGGCTTAGGCAGTTGTGAGGCAATCAAGCCTGATTTACTGATCATAACCTTTGGCAAGGCACTGGCAAGTAGTGGCGCTTGCCTGCTTACATCAAAGCAAATGATTGATTACATGTTGCAGTTTAATCGCGAATACATTTATTCAACGGCGATGTCACCACTGATGGCAAGTTGTACTCTAGAGCGACTCGAAAAGTTATTAAAGGCGGATAAGAGACGGGCTAAGCTGACAGAGAATATTGCCTACTTTAGAGCACTTGCCAAAGAGCATAACTTAGCATTAATGGAATCATCAACGGCTATTCAGCCTTTAGTATTGGGCGATGCAGAACACACGCTTGCCGTTGCTAATAAGCTTAAAGAGAAAGGCGTGTGGTTAACCGCTATTAGACCGCCAACGGTTCCTTTTAATACCGCACGACTTAGGGTAACCATAAGTAGCGCGCATCAAGCTGACGATATAAAACAGCTTGTTGATTCGCTAGTGGAGTGTTTATGAGTGTTCAACTGCAAGCGCCTTTAAGCTTTCAACACAGTAATAAGCTAACAACACAAACTAAGTTCTCTAAAGCGGCTGCAAATTACGCGAGCCATGCGAATGTACAAAAACAAGCAGCTGCGCACTTATTTAAAATGATGGCAAGTAAACATCAGCAGGGAACTTGCCTTGATTTAGGTGCTGGGCCTTTAGTTAACACGGCAATGCTTAAAACACACTTTGATACTATATTGGCAATGGACTTAAGTCATTCCATGCTCAGCACAGAACAAAACCCGCATTGTTTAAAAGTGTGTGCTGATATGGACAACCTACCATTACAGCAAAACTCACTTGATTGTGTGTTTAGTAATTTTGCAATGCAATGGTCTGCTGATTTAAAAGGGCTACTTAAAAGTCTTTTTTACTCCCTAAAAGCAGGCGGCAAGGTTTATTTAAGCTGTGTGGTAGATGGATCCCTTAAAGAAATCAAACAGGCTTTTGCTTGTTTAGATGAGCAAAACCATATTAATCAGTTTCATTGTGCTAGTCACATTATTGAGTATGCAAAATTAGCAGGGTTTAAGCTCAATTTTGCAGCCGATAGATGTTATATAGATGCCTATAACTCTCCCTTAGATGCTCTGCGCTCAATAAAAGCGATTGGTGCTACCTCATTGCAAACTAAGCAAAAACGCAAAGGGTTATTAACAAGACAGGCACTTAATAGTGTTTGTAAGGCTTACCCTCTGGTTGATGGGCATGCTAGAGTGAGCTATCAAGTTGTCCTTTTAGAACTAGAAAAATAGAATTAACTAAAAAATGAAAGAATTTTTTATCACGGGTACAGACACCGATGCCGGAAAAACCCATGTCACCAGTTTATTATTAAACTTACTGGCGCAACATAAACAGCGTGCGGTTGGTTTTAAACCTATTGCAGCAGGCGCAGAAGAAGCATTTGGTCAGCTAGTGAATGATGATGCATTAACCTTAATGGAAAGCTCATCAATTGGGGTTAAATATAACATAGTTAACCCCTTTACCTATGAGCCACCCATTGCACCGCATATTGCAGCTGCCCAAGTAGGTGACAGACTGACATTTGATAAGCTCGATGCTGCTTATGCGAATGTAAAAGCACTCAATACCGATTATATTCTTACAGAAGGTGCCGGCGGTTGGTGTTTACCTATCAACGAAACTGATTTACTGTGCGATTGGGTTAAATCACAAAACCTTGATGTTGTTTTAGTAGTAGGCATGAAGCTTGGTTGCCTTAATCACGCACTATTGACAGCTGCTCACTTTAAAGCGCTCGGTGTAAATTGTGTGGGTTGGATTGCAAATCATGTAGACCCAAACATGCGTGAACAAGAGGCCAATTTAGAAACCTTAAAATCCGCATTACCATTCCCGCTTTTAGCGATTAGTCCTTATACAGACGGCACCCCTAAATTAAAAATTTACAAAACCTTACTTGAAATTTTATCTATTAACCCATAATAATTGAGTTGTTACTTTTGACATACTCTGTCACAATTGGTTGCAATTAGTTCCTTGTAACCAATTGCATTAGCCCTAAACTGAGTTAGTAGAACACCCAGATAATTTTATTAACTAACGATTTTTAACCATGTCGTTAGTTAATACAATTGGTATGTTTATTCTGAGGTTTTTATGAAGCGTGTATTTTTGTTTCTACTTACAAACTTAGCGGTAATGCTAGTGTTAGGTATTGTGTTGTCTATTGTGATGAGCGTACTGGGTATTAGCCATCGCAGTCTAGGCGGCATTTTAGTTATTTCGACCGTATTTGGTTTTGGTGGCTCGTTTATTTCGTTATTTATGTCGAAATGGATGGCAAAAAAATCAACTGGTGCACATGTTATTGAACAACCTCGTTCTGAAACAGAACAATGGTTAGTTTCGACGGTAGCAGCGCAAGCTAAAAAAGCAGGTATCGCGATGCCAGAAGTAGCTATTTATGATAGCCCTGAAATGAACGCATTTGCGACCGGCCCAAGTAAGAACAACTCGCTGGTGGCTGTGAGCACAGGTTTATTACACAACATGAATCAAGATCAAGCTGAGGCGGTATTGGCTCATGAGGTATCTCACATTGCAAATGGTGACATGGTTACGCTTACTCTTATTCAAGGTGTAGTGAATACCTTTGTTATCTTTATAGCGAAAGTATTAGCAGGTATTGTTGATAACTTCCTTAATAGTGATGAAGAAGAGGGTGGTAGTAGCTGGACTTACTTCTTGTTCGATATGATTTTCCAAATGTTATTTGGTGTTCTAGCAAGTATGATAGTTGCTTACTATAGCCGTAAACGCGAATTCTCTGCGGATGCCGGTGCAGCAAAACTAGTAGGTGCAGACAAAATGCGTAGCGCGCTTGAGCGTTTAAAACAAAACCACCCATCACAACTTGAAGGTTCAATGATGGCATTTGGTATTGCAAGCGGTAAAGGTGTTGCTGAGTTATTCTCATCACACCCACCACTTGATGAGCGTATTAACGCATTACGTTAATTTAAAACACGAAAAAGCCAGCTGATGCTGGCTTTTTTTATTATTGGTTTTTCTCTCGCTCGAGTTGTTGTGGCAATAATACCTCAACAATTTCACGGGCCGGTAAGGTATACCTTACGCCATCAAACATCACAGAAGTATGTTCATCAATACTTGTTATCCCTGTTAAGGTCCAGCCTTCACCGCGTTCTTTACAGTATACTGTGGTGGTAGGTTGAATTACTTTAAATTCTTCACTCATCGAACTTAATCTAATTGCTTGAAATTGCGTTTATAGTAAGACAATAATGCCAGCTCATAAAGCAAAAAGAAGAAATTAACGTGTCTAGCCACGATGACTTAGCCTTTGACTTACGCCCAATTCGTCATAGAGATTGCCAAGCGATATGGGATATTTTAAAAGATCCGCAAGTACAAACGTTTAATGATTACGGCGCTGATATAACGAAAGGTGACGTGTACGACTTTATTCAAGGCGACATAGAACGTTTTTATAATCAACAAGGCATTCGTTTAGTTATTGTTTTACGAAGTAGTGGGCAGGTTATTGGCAGCGTAGGCATATTTAACATAATTGACGGGCAGGGCATGTTGGGGTTTGAGTTGTCGTCACAATACTTTGGCAAAGGAATAATGCAAAAGGTACTAGATATGCTATTTGAAAAACTTACGACCTTTGTACCTGCTCCGCTAAACAGTGTGTTAGCTTTAGTTAACCCAAATAATAGCGCAAGTATTAAACTTTTAACTAAATGTGGCTTTCAACAACATGACACTCACTGGGTAAAATACGTTAGCTAATTACTATAATAGTACAATTTTGTTCTGCTAGGGTTGCTACTATAAAATAGCGCCTCATTTTTAAAAAGGAGCGCTTGCAGCTATGGCAAAAGCAAAGCCAATTACCACTATTGAAAGTTACGGCATTTACAGTCATTGGGATGCAAAAGAGAAAGACCTGCCACAAATCACCGAGTTTACAACAGACGTTCCTGCACAGTTAGATATTGAATTTGGCTTTATAGTTAACATTAAAAAGGCCAAAGGACAAAAAATTAAATTTTGCGTTTACCACCCAGATATTCCGGATGAAGATGGCGAGATTATGCCACCGTTTGAGGGCGAACAGTACGTTAAAACAAACGATTGGCAGTTTTATTTAGGTGATAAGATATGGGCACCTGTTGACAATAAAGTAGGTATTTGGCGCATGACTATTGAGTTAAATGGCCATATAATTGCTGATAAATCCTTTAACTTATTAAAGGAAGGCGAAGGCACTGCCACTGAATTTTGGAAGCATCGCGGTTATTAATCTTTAAACCTGAGAGGGACTATGTATCAAGGAAGTTGTTTATGCAGCAAAGTAAAAGTAACTATTGCTGGTGGTATAGACTCAATTATTCATTGTCATTGCTCCTTATGTCGTAAAAACTCAGGCACAGCCTACGCAACTAATGGCTTTATTCAACGAGATGGTTTTAACCTCACAGAAGGTAAGCAGCATCTAAGCGCGTTTGAATTTAAACCCGGCAGAATTCGTTATTTTTGTAGCTATTGTGGCTCACCTATTTATAGCGAGAATAAAGATGACCCAAGCCGCTTACGTATTCGCTTAGGTTTATTAGATAGCGATATAAATGAGCGCCCGATCAGCCATAACTTTGTAAGCTCTAAAGCAAATTGGGATACATTTGACGAAAAAATTCCATGTTATGATGGTTTTGAACCAAGTAGGGGGAAGTAACAGCCATGATAGCGAATACACCAAAACCGCCATATTACGCCGTGATTTTTACGAATACCTTATCTGACGATACCACCGGTTATGAAGACGTGGCTAATAGAATGGTTGAGCTTGCAGAGCAACAACCTGGGTATTTAGGTATGGAGTCTGTTCGTGATGGTTTGGGTATTACGGTGTCGTATTGGCAAAACTTAGGTGCGATAAAAGCCTGGAAACAAAACGTTGAGCACTTAAACGCCCAGCAGCTCGGCAGAGACAAATGGTACAGTGCGTTTACAACGCGTATTGCTAAGGTAGAACGTGATTATTCGTTGTGATAGTCATTAATCATAAAAAAGAACACATCATACTGTTTTGGGGTTTATTTCAATCTCGGCAAATATCTTTGAATTTAAGATTTTTAAATCTACAGATATAGTGTGTAAGAGGGGCTAATAATATTCACGTGCAACAAATGAGAATAATCGTATTATTGTTTATTCAAAAAATGCAAAATCTCTTTTCCTTTCTATAATTTAAATATCAATGGCTTGCAAATTTGATTGACCTCTTTTGTGGTGCCTCATTAGCTATTCAAATATTTATCGATAATACAGGACTCGGTGTGGAATCTTCTTTGTTTATCAAATACGGTGGTTTTTCTCGAATTTATACAGTAATCGAAAAGTTTTATGACAATATTTTAAAGTCAGAAACCCTTAATGCACATTTTAAAAATACCAACATGGAAAGGCTGATCCATCATCAAACAAGTTTTATCTCTTCTTTAATGGGTGGACCTGATTACATCAGTGATGAACAGCTAGCACAAGCCCATAAAAATTTAGGTATTAATCTTAAAGATTGGCAAGAAATGATAAATATCTTGTCGCTTACATTTTCTGAACAAGGAATATCAGAAGACGACGCGAAGCAAGTCATAGCTAAGCTTGAAACAAAACGAGACTTTATCGTATGTCATTAGAACAAAACAACGCGGATTATTCTGTTTTAAATTATTTGCAGTTACCTGTCGTTGTTTTGTCGGCTAATGAACACAAGGAAGTATTTCAAAACAACTCATTTCAACTTGTTGCACAGCATTACCTAAATGCATCTAATAACCTAGCCAATAGACACTTAGCGCAATTAATTAGCTCAAAATTATTAAAAAACGATACAGATAAGCTTGAAGTGGAAATTAATGATGCCTCATATCGTCATATATTTAGATTTACTGCCAATGTAGTGGGTGAGCACGTCATTGTTGAAGGTGAGGATATAACCGAACTTAAGAGAAACCAGTTTTATTTAACAGAACAAACTCATTGTTAGAAGACTACAGTAAGCAAATGTTTGAACTTGCTCATACAGACCAATTAACAAATGTGCCAAATAGGCGAGCCTTGTTTGCAAAATTCAATCAATTACAATCAAATCATGAAGAATTTAGTTGTATTGTTTCACTTATCGATCTTGATCACTTTAAGCGTTTTAATGATTCATTTGGCCATGATTTTGGCGACCAAGTATTAGTCACATTTGCGAAGCATGTAAAAGATAGCATTGATGATACGTGTTATTTTGCAAGACTTGGCGGTGAAGAGTTTTGCCTTATTCAAATAAACATTAAAGACACGTTTTGTTTTGCCAATACAGAAAAACTACTTCAAACAACTAAGACCATAAAGCTAATGACACCTGATAATTCAAATATAGGCATGTCGTTTAGCGCAGGTGTTGCTGTGTATGGTAAAGACGGTATTTCACTTGATGAGCTTTTGAATAATGCTGATAAAGCACTTTATATTGCTAAAGAGAATGGCCGTTCGCGTGTAGTAAAGTTTGAAGGTGTTTAAAACGCTAAATTGATTACTGATACTTAATACATTTTAGATTCGCTAAAAGATTAATAGCTTACTTTTATGCTAACACGTACCTATTCCAATATACGTAACATATAAGCTATTTCCTAAAGTGAAGTGAAACCGTCATTCGTTTTTATCGGAAATTTGAACGCTCCATTGCTAACTTTTCTGGCTAGTTATTTGTGAATGGCTCTGGTAGAAATAGCATATTCAGAAAATGAACTATTATGCTTTAGTAAAATGTGTAATTAGCTTGTCTTACATTTCTTAAATACAAGCATAATCAACAAATTTGTGAAGAGGTGCTAAATGTCGGTTGATTTAGAATTAAATAAGAGAAATGCTATTGAGTTTTACAAAACCGCTTATCTAGGAAATCCATCTCTGGCGGTTGAAAAGTATGTAGGCGAAGTATACATACAACATAATCCTTTAGTTGGTGATGGAACAGCCTCATTCATTGCCTATTTTGAAAAAATGCATAATGAATATCCAGATAAGAAAATTGATTTTGTTCGTGCCATAGCAGAAGGTAATCTTGTTGCGCTTCATACTCACCAAATATGGCCCGAGAATGACCTATATGTCACTATGGATTTCTTTCTGTTTGATGAAAATGGCAAGATTGTTGAACACTGGGATTCAATACAACAGATCCCACAAGAGACTTTGAATGGTAACGCAATGTATTGAATATGTACGTAAGTGACTTATCGCGGTAAAGCCCACAAAAGTGGGCTTTAGTGTTAATGGTAACTACAAAGTATAATTAAATCCGATAGCTATACCGTCATCTTCGGTCTGAGACATCTGTGCTTCTTGCTCTGCGTCATTACTTGAAAAGTCACTAAAATCCTTACGAGCTTCGATATATAAAATGGTATCTTCAGCCATAAAGTAGTGCACACCTAAAACTGCAAATTGGCGTTTAAACACATCTTCAGGGTCGGCATTAAAATTAGGCTGAATAACATAGTCACTACCTGCATCAAATACGTTATAGGCAACAAAAGTACGAATGTCATTATCAAAGCGATAACTTAGAATTGACTCTAAACCAACGGCATCTTTGATTAAGCGTCCTAAATTGTCGGTGTCGTGGTTTTCGTTTTTATTTATATTTGCTGATGCATACCAGCCTGGTTTATAAAAATCACCATAAGTAACACCAACACCATAGATAAGATCTGTAACGAGTTGATCGCGACCGTTTGCATAAACAATATCAAATTCGCCGCGGTTAACCCCTGCAGTAAATTTTAAATTATTTGTTGCATTGTAGGTGATAGCCGCACCATAGGTTGAATTAAACTCTACTCTTTGTGCTGCGGCATTACCTTGATTAAATAACAGTTCACATGAACTTCGTGATATGTCTGCAATGTCGCAGGTATAAAAGTCATCTGATTTTAGTTGCGCTTGTAGGGCAAGATGAAATTTTCCCCACGTATTACGATACTGTAGTACTTTATCACCGCGACCAGTACCATTTACTGCACCGTCATCTTTATTGTAGGTATAAACACCCGCGGCGTTACCATCCCACACTAAACTGTAGTTGGTGTTATAAACAACGTCATACCATGCACCCCATTGTTTGCCTAGTGTAATTTGACCATAGTCTTCATGTTTAAGGCCAACATAGCCAAGTCGGTTATATAAAAACTCATCTTGAATTGATTCAAAGCGATTGCTGTAAACGATGTCACTACTACCAACAGGGTTTACACCCCATTCTAATAATGCCAAGGCTTGCCAGCCATTTTTTAATTGACGCTTAAAATCTAAATTGATCCGTGATGCACCATTAACTACCTCTGTTTCACCTTGTGTATTAATAACCCTTGCATCTATAAAGCCACCTATAGTGACACTATTGGTTTGATCGTTGTAGATCTCGATGGCATTCGCTGTAGGCATGGTTATCATGCCCGCAACAAAAAAGGCAGCGTGTGTTCTTTTCATAATGTACCTTGATTAAATATTGTCCCTAATAGGTATAATTTAGTTAAGACTCGGAGATTATCAAAGCTAAAATTGGGTAAAAAGTGAAAAATTATCATGCAACAAACCTTGTTTGAGGAAAAATTATTCACTTTAGGTTCACAATATCGAATTATCAATGAGTTATTGAGCTTAAAATATAGACACTTTCTGACTCAGCGTTCTCAGCATTAATTTTGTATTCGGAGTTTCAGCGCCCAATCCATACAATAAGGTCATAAAATAGCAGTCGAGTAATATAGCTGCTTTAACTTTATTAAATTGGGGTTGATCGGCAAATACTAATGATTGAATTAGTTCCATGTGTTGTTGTTGAAAGGTTTTGCAGAACAAGCGTTGGCTAAAAAGCACTTTATAAAAGCGGTGATGTAAACAGTAAAATTGATAAAAGTATTGAGCATAATGATTGATTTTAAGGCGAGGAGGGCGGTGAATGTCGGTTTCTTTGGCAAGTTCTAATACGTCATGAAACCTTAGATCAAGACATGCTTCTAAAATCGCAATCTTACTATCAAAATGTTTAAACAAAGTACCGATTGCAATACCACAAGTAGAAGATATTTGCCGTGTAGAGGTTTCATTGAACCCATGTTTAGAAAAAAGTTGCCAAGCAACATTTAAAATATGCTGATGTGTCTTATCGTAATTACCCATAGCTAATATCTTAATTTTTATAGTTAAATTTAAAAGTGAGCGCGTTCACTAATAAAAGTGAGCGTGTTCACTAAATGTAGACCTAACAATTTAAGTTGTAAATTGAGGAATTGATTTAACTAATCTTTCATGGCGTGCCAAGCGGCTTTAGTTTAAAATTGCCCGCAGTTTCGTTTTTACTTTTTACCCGCTGGAGGGTACCGCTATCATTAGTACAGCTAATATCACCATGCAATTTGGTGCTAAACCTTTATTCGAAAATATCTCAGCAAAATTTGGCGATGGTAACCGTTACGGTTTAATCGGTGCGAATGGCTGTGGTAAATCAACCTTCATGAAAATCCTAAGTGGTGAACTAGAGCCATCTTCAGGTAATGTCAGCACAGATCCAAACGAGCGTATTGCTAAACTAAACCAAGACCAGTTTGCTTACGAAGAGTTTTCTGTAATCGACACAGTGATCATGGGTCATAAAGAGCTGTGGGAAGTAAAAAAAGAACGTGACCGTATTTATAGCTTACCTGAGATGAGCGAAGAAGACGGTATGCGTGTTGCAGACCTAGAAACAGAGTTTGCCGAAATGGATGGTTACTCGGCAGAAGCTAAAGCAGGTGAGTTACTAATTGGTGTAGGTATTGGCACAGAGCAACACTACGGCCCTATGTCTGAAATCGCGCCAGGTTTTAAACTGCGTGTGTTACTTGCGCAAGTGCTGTTTTCTGATCCAGATATCATGCTACTTGATGAGCCTACCAATAACTTGGACATTTACACCATTAAATGGTTAGAAGACGTTCTAAACCAGCGCGACTGTACCATGATCATCATTTCGCACGACCGTCACTTCTTAAACTCAGTATGTACACACATGGCTGACATCGATTACGGAGAGCTTCGTATTTACCCTGGTAATTACGATGAGTACATGTTTGCAGCAACGCAAGCTCGTGAGCGTCTACTAAGCGAAAATGCCAAGAAGAAAAGCCAAATTGCCGAACTTCAACAGTTCGTATCTCGCTTCTCTGCGAACGCTTCAAAAGCAAAACAAGCCACATCTCGTGCTAAACAAATTGACAAAATTCAGCTTGAAGAAGTTAAAGCATCTTCGCGTCAAAGCCCGTTTATTCGCTTTGAACAAGAAAAGCAGCTATTCCGTAATGCCTTAGAGTTAACAAACTTAGCGCAAGGGTTTGACGAAATGCTTTTCAGCGGCCTTGAAGGCCTAGTTGAAGTAGGCGAGCGCATTGCAATTATCGGTGAGAACGGTGTTGGTAAAACCACACTATTAAATACCCTTGCTGGTCGTTTAGCACCGAAGCAAGGTGAATTTAAATGGTCTGATAACGCTAATATAGGTTATTACGCTCAAGACCATGCTGACGAGTTCGAACAAGACATGAACTTATTTGAGTGGATGGAACAATGGCAACAAGAAGGTGACGACGAACAAGTTGTTCGTAGTTTCTTAGGTCGTATGCTGTTTTCACAAAACGATATCAAAAAGTCAGTAAAAGTGATTTCAGGCGGTGAGCAAGGCCGTATGCTGTTTGGCAAAATTATGATGCATAAACCAAACATCTTATTAATGGATGAGCCAACCAACCACATGGATATGGAATCTATCGAAGCGCTTAACTTAGCACTTGAAGCATACGAAGGGACATTATTGTTCGTATCACACGATAGACAATTTGTATCATCGCTTGCAAACCGTATTTGGGAAATCAAAGACGGTAAAGTTATCGACTTTAAAGGTACATACACTGAGTACTTAGCAAGCAAAGAAGCTTAATTAGCTGATGAGTGATTAAAAGCCATGCATGTCATGGCTTTTTTGTGCTTCTAGAGTCGCATCTTGATGTGGTTTAAAAGCGATTTATACTGTGTTTTTGATTTTAACAATAGAGCCACAATTATTTGCAATCAATGCCTTGCCTAAATCACTTTTAATTCCAACTGAAACTCGCATCTTGATGTTACTTAGGTATATAATACCCGCCACAAAATAAGGACAAAAGTCCGCTTTTTAGAAAACTATTTAACTGAGGTGTATTTATGACTGTTGGCATTATTATGGGTTCCAAATCAGACTGGCCAACGATGGAACATGCGGCGTTAATGCTAGAAAAATTCGGCATTGAATACGAAACTAAAGTTGTTTCTGCTCACCGTACCCCTCAATTACTTGCTGACTATGCAAGCTCAGCTGCAGATCGTGGCATTAAAATTATTATTGCAGGTGCCGGTGGTGCTGCGCACCTACCAGGTATGGCTGCGGCGTTTACATCACTGCCAGTTTTAGGTGTACCAGTTAAGTCTAAAACACTTAATGGTGTTGATTCATTATTATCTATTTGCCAAATGCCTAAAGGTGTTGCGGTAGGTACTCTTGCTATTGGTGAAGCAGGCGCTGCAAATGCTGGCCTTTTAGCGGCACAAATTTTAGGTTGCCAACAGCCTGAAATCTTCGCAAAAGTTGAAGCTTTCCGTAAAGAACAAACAGACACTATCTTAGCTAACCCTAATCCTGCAGAGTAATATGAATATTCTAATTTTAGGTGCAGGTCAGTTAGCTCGCATGATGAGCTTAGCGGGTGCACCGCTTGATTTAAATGTTGTTGCCTACGATGTGGGTAGTGAAAAAATCATTCATCCATTAACAGGTGAAGTTCATAACAGCACATTACAACAAGCTATTGATAAAGCAGACGCAATTACAGCTGAGTTTGAACACATTCCTGATGATGTACTTACACTATGTTGTCAAAGCAATAAGTTTTATCCGGGTAAAGCGGCAATTAAAACAGGTGGCGATCGCGCACTTGAAAAAGCATTACTTGATAAAACTAATGTTGAATGCGCGCCTTACCAGCTAATTACAGAAAAAGCGCACCTTGTTGCTGCCGTAGAGCGTTTAGGCAAGCCGCTTGTGATCAAAACTTGCCAAGCAGGTTACGATGGTAAAGGTCAGTGGCGCTTAAAGTCTGATGATCAAATTGACCAAATCTGGTCAGAAATGGCAGATTTCATTGCATCAGGTACCGAAACTGCGCCGCATTCTATTATCGCTGAAAAGATGATCCCATTTGACCGTGAAGTATCTATCATTGGTGCACGCGACAAAGCGGGTAACACTGTTATTTATCCATTGACTGAAAACCAACACACCAATGGTGTGCTTACGCTTTCAGTTGCGGGTAAAGAAAAAGCAGCAATTCAAGAACAAGCAGAGCTTGCTTTTAACAAGCTTGCGCAAGAGCTTGACTATGTAGGTGTATTAGCAATTGAGTTTTTTGATGTACAAGGTACGTTATTAGTTAACGAAATTGCGCCACGCGTTCATAACTCTGGTCACTGGACACAGCAGGGTACACATTGCTCACAGTTCGAAAACCACATGCGCGCTGTTGCAGGTTTACCATTAGGTAGTACAGCGTGTCTTCGTCCTACCGCTATGATCAACGTACTTGGTCAGCCTTCAATTCCACACTCAGTACTGGCAACGCAAGACGTTACAAGTCACTGGTATGGTAAAACGGCTAAACCAGGTCGTAAGATGGGTCATATCAATGTATCGGCTGATAACCTTCACCAATTAGGTGAACGTTTAGCGGCACTGGCCGAAATCTTGCCTGAGCAAGACTACCCAGGTGTAGCAGCTACCAGCACTCAACTTATTTTAAACTAATCAGTTTAAATTCTTAAAAGCCGAGTTTATCTCGGCTTTTTAATTACCCGCAAACTTCGCTAATTTTGTACCTCTTGTCTCAAAGCACTTGCGTCAGGGTCATCTTGCTATAGACTAATATTTTTATATTAATATTAGATCGTTATGTTACATCCTCGATTAAGAACAGTCGTATTTGCGTTCTTTATGGCGCTGTTTATGTCTGGATTTATGTCTTTAGTGATCAGCATTTTTAACGTTGGTTTAATCGATAACATTACAACCATTTGGCTTAAAGCATGGGCTTTTGCATTTTGCGTGGCATTTCCTACCGTTATTTTTGTTGCGCCTGTGGTGCATAAGCTAACCAATAAACTTATCAGAGCACCGTTGTGATTGCCGAACGCCCAAAGCAGTTTCTATTTATTGCACTATTTTTAGTATCAGCATTACCATTTGTTGGCTCTGCTACAGCACTTGTCGTCGGTGCTTTATTTGCCATGATATTAGGCAACCCATTTGCAGTGCAGTCACAAAAAATAAGTAAATGGATGCTAAAGTTGGCGGTGATTGGCTTAGGCTTTGCTGTTGATTTTAATCAAGTTATAGAAGTAGGGCGCAGCTCTATTGTGCTTACTATTGTCAGTATTACCGCTATTATTGGCCTTGGTGAAATTTTATCTCAGCTATTTAAGTTAAATAAAAACACCGGTGTGCTCATTTCATTTGGTACCGCCATTTGTGGTGGTAGCGCCATAGCTGCAATGGCACCGGTTATAAAGGCCAAAGATCACGAAGTAGCCATATCACTCGCTGTGGTGTTTTTATTAAACGCCCTTGGCTTAGTGTTATTCCCAATGATTGGTCATTACTTTGGCCTGACTGAGCAACAATTCGGTGTTTGGGCGGCACTTGCTATTCACGATACCAGCAGTGTAGTGGGGGCTTCCGCCGCTTATGGCGCATCAGCACTTGCTATTGCCACAACCATTAAACTGACCAGAGCGATGTGGATAATCCCTTACACAAGCATCGCGGGTGTGTTTTGGAAATCGGATGAAAAAGCCAGTATCCCATTGTTTATATTTGGCTTTTTAGCGGCGGCGCTAATTAACTCGAGCTTTCCTGAGTATCAAACACTGTGGCATGCACTCAATGTGGGTGCTAAACAAGTGTTAGTAATGACTTTATTTTTGATTGGTAGTGGTTTATCTATTTCAGTCTTAAAACAAGCGGGCATTAAACCTTTTATCATGGCGATGATCTTATGGATCATTGTCAGCAGTATTATTTTACTACTTATAGTAGACGGATTTATTTCATGAAAAACGCTTTATTAACTTCTTCAATAGCACTGGCTGTAGGCTTATTTGCTAATAATGTATCGGCTGCTGATTTACGTGTTGCCACCTTTAATGTGAGTATGGATGCAACTAACTATGCTAAAAAAGGCGAAGCAATAGATAAAGATGCTTTAAGTAAAGCATTAGCGAGCAACCACCAGCAAATTCGTAACATTGCCGAAATTATTCAGCGCGTAAGACCTGATGTAATTTTACTCAATGAGTTTGATTATATTGATGCAGACAAAGGCATTAACGTATTTCGTAAAAACTACCTGCAAGTATCGCAAAATAAGCAAGTTGCAATAGATTACCCGTATTACTTTATTGCACCTGTTAACACTGGTTTACCTACTGAGTTTGACCTAGATAACGATGGTGTAAAGGGGCATTACAAAGGTGACGCACACGGCTTTGGTTTCTTTGAGGGGCATTATGCAATGGCTGTATTGTCGCGCTACCCAATCGATTTGGATAAAGCGCGTACATTACAAACATTTAAATACAAAGATATGCCAAATGCACAAATGCCTGCCGACCCTAAAACAGGTAAAGATTGGTATTCTGCTGAGGAATGGCAAGCAATTCACCTAAGTTCTAAATCATTTTGGGATTTACCTATAGATGTAAAAGGCAAAACGTTTCATTTGCTTGCTTCGCACCCAACGCCGCCAGTTTTTGATGGTGACGAAGACCGCAACGGTAAGCGTAACCACGATGAAGTACGCTTAATTGCGGATTACATCAACAATGCTAACTACATTTACGATGATAAAGGTCAAAAAGGTGGCTTAAAAGCGAAAAGCCGTTTTGTTATTGTTGGTGACTTAAATGCTGCGCCAGAAGGGGGTAAGGCACGCCCGATAACTACTGACCAAATTTTAAAAAATCCATTAGTGAATACCTCTTTTACGCCAACAAGCAAAGGCGCTAAAGAGTCGTATAAAGAAGATTACGCTAAAAACTATACTGCTTATTGGCAGGCGCGTGCTGATTACGTTTTGCCATCAAATTATGGTATTGAAATAAACGATGGTGGCGTTTTTTGGCCACAGAAAAACTCTGAACTGTTCCGTTTAATTAAAGATCGTAACGCATCATCTGATCACCGTATGGTATGGCTTGATATCAGCTTAAAATAAGCTGTTATTAAACGGAAAAGTTTGGCTGTTTATCCTATAAAAATTGCTATTTCATCAGTGCTTCTGCTTAAATAGGGCGAATTATAATAACCCGTAAGAAGCACTATGAAATTCAAAACCACTGCTAATAAAACGTTAGTGGCTCTAGCAGTCGCATCTAGCTTCATGCTAGCAGGTTGTCAATCAACCGCCTCAACGCCTTCTGAAGAACAAGTTACCAATGTAGCGCCAGTTGTTGCTACTCCTGCTGATACAGGTTCAGCTGAAATCACGTTAGAGCAAGCAATGGCTCACCCTGATTGGTTAGGCCGTCAGCCTGAGCGTGCTTTCTGGAATGGTGATTCTAACAGCATCGTTTATGCACAAAAACAACAAGGCAATGAGTTACGCGATTTATACGTTCAAGCGGTAAATAGCCAATCTGCATCACAATTAGCGTTAAACAAACTACACACTGTAGGCGCTAAAAATGCCGTTTATTCTGCAGATAAGAAGCAACAGGCTTATGCATTTGAAGGTAATATCTTCGTTAAAAACCTAAGCACTGGGCAAATTACACAAATCACTCACGATAGCGCAAAGCAATCAAAACCACAGTTTTTAACTGATGGTAGCCTTGCATATCGCCAAGGTAATGCATTTTATAAAGTTGATTTAGCAACGGGTCGTCAAGTTGAATTAGTTAACTTACACCTAGACGATGCACCTAAAGGTGTACAAGAGCCAGATACTTACATCGCAAAAGAGCAGCACAAACTAATTGATTACATTGCGCTGACTCACAAAAACAAAAAAGATAGTGAAGAGCGTAAAGCACAAATCAACGAGCAAAACGACAGCATTGCTAATGCACAGTTTTATTTAGGTAAAGGTAAGCGTTTAGCAGATGTACAGCTTTCACCAAATGGCCAAGCACTTGTTGCAGTAACCACAGAAAGCCGTTCATGGCGCGATGAAGGCGATATCATGCCTAATTACATTGCCGATGATGCACGCGTAAAAGCAGAAAAAGTACGCCGTCGTGTTGCTGATGAAAAACCAATCAGCTCAGACGTTGTTTACATCGACCTTAAATCAGGCGAGCAAACAACGCTTGCATTCGATACCTTACCTGGTTTTGATGAAGATGTACTTGCAGCTGTTAAGAAAGAAAACTACGCCCGTGATGGCAAAACTTATAAGTCTGAAAAAGCACCACGTGCCATCAACTTAATGATGGATTGGGGTTGGGACCAAAGTGCAATCCAATGGAACACAGATGGTTCACAAGTGGCACTAATGCTTGAAGCATGGGACAACAAAGACCGTTGGTTAGCCACTGTTGATACACAAAACAACAAACTTGTTTCGCAGCACCGCTTACACGACGATGCATGGGTTAACTATGCATACAACGATTTTGGTTGGTTGAACAACTCAGACACGCTTTACTACTTATCTGAAGAGTCTGGTTACAGCCACATTTATAAAAAGCCACTTAATGGTAAAGCAACGCAGCTAACTAAAGGCCAATTTGTTGTTTCTAACTTAACGTTAACAGCTGATAACTCAGCGATTTACTACAAAGCTAACGTTGAGCACCCAGGTCTTTACGAAATCTATCGTGTAAACCCTGCAACCGGTGAATCTGAGCAAGTAACCAACCTTGATGGTATGACTGATTACCAGTTAAGCCCAGATGAAAGCAAACTATTGCTAACTCACTCAAAAATTATGTCGCCGCCTGAGCTTTATGTTGCTGATGCAAAAGCAAACACCCAAGCAACTCAGTTAACGCACACGGTTTCTGATGAGTTCTTAGCGAAGAAACTAATTGCACCTAAGATTGTTGCTGTCCCTTCAAGCCACACTGATCAGCCAATTTACGCAAAAGTATATTACCCAGCTGATTATAAAGAAGGCGAAACAGGTAAAAACCGTAAAGCAGTTATCTTTAACCACGGTGCTGGTTACCTACAAAACTCACACATGGGTTGGTCTGGTTACTTCCGCGAGTTTATGTTCCACTCACTACTGGCTTCAGAAGGCTACGTAGTAATGGACATGGACTACCGTGCATCGAAAGGTTATGGCCGTGATTGGCGTACAGCTATTTATCGTCAAATGGGTACACCTGAAATCCAAGATTTAGCAGATGGCGTAAGCTGGATGGCAGACAACGCAAACGTTGATACGCAAGCTGTAGGCACTTATGGTGGTTCTTATGGTGGTTTCATGACGTTTATGGCGCTATTCACGCAACCTGATTTATTCAAAGCAGGTGCTGCACTTCGCCCGGTAACTGATTGGGCTCACTACAATGGTCCTTATACGTCTAACATCTTAAACCACCCAGATGTTGACCCAATTGCCTATGAAAAGAGCTCACCAATTTACTTTGCTGAAGGGCTTAAGAGTCGTTTATTAATTAATGCGCCTATGGTTGATGACAATGTATTCTTCCAAGACTCAGTTCGCTTAGTACAACGCTTAATTGAGCTTGAAAAAGAAAACTTTGAAACAGCGATCTTCCCAGTTGAGCCGCATGGTTTTGTACAACCATCAAGCTGGTTAGATGAATACCGCCGTATTCATAAGCTATTTAAAGAAACGCTTTAATCAATAGCGTAAATTAAAAACAGCCACTTTAAGTGGCTGTTTTTGTATGTACTAGGGGCTTAAGTTACTCGCGATCTTTTATTATTTTTATAAAGACAGGCAAAGCGAGTAGAGTGCCGCCAATTGCGCCGATAAAGTGGGCATCAATGGCAACATTAGAGGCGATTAACTGACTCACCGATT
The DNA here is from genome assembly GCF_017808125.1 of Pseudoalteromonas sp. PA2MD11. Taxonomy (NCBI): domain Bacteria; kingdom Pseudomonadati; phylum Pseudomonadota; class Gammaproteobacteria; order Alteromonadales; family Pseudoalteromonadaceae; genus Pseudoalteromonas; species Pseudoalteromonas sp. PA2MD11. The sequence continues at coordinate 226,267 of NZ_JADKNF010000002.1, read as the reverse complement.
CACTCGGGCCTGCTATTTGCTCCCAAATCACTTTAGCCCAGGTGCCCGCAAACAATAACCAGCCTGAAAACATGCCTGCTTGTACATCTTTAACTGCTCCCCAAATGATCACTCCGTGCAGTAGAGCACTTAATCCGGTGTAAATTTGGATATCTGGGCAAAATAGCCACACACCTAAGCCACACCACAGTGCAAGAATGGCAATATTAAACGCATAGCGAGCAGAGCTTGTATGTTCAGCGTGTAGAGCCCAAATCAATAAAATTCCGGCACAATTTAAGCCTAAGTGGGGCCAATTCGCGTGCACGAATTGACTAGTGAAAATGCGCCAAAATTCACCATTTGCAACTAACTCACGGTTAAATTCGAAATATTCATTTAAGTTAAACGTAGCAAATAAGGAACTTAGTATTACTAAACACAATGGGGGCAGAATATATTCTAGTTTCAGGGGCAGGTTTATCATGTTATTTTTGTTGTATCTGAGATTGTCGCCTATTGTGCACGTTTAATTTTAAGATGCCAAATACACTACGGGATTAAGTTTATTTATGTTATTCAAAACCAAAGCGCTGTTAGCTCTGTCCACCTCATTAATTTATTCAACGGCTATTTTTGCAACCCCTGCAAAAATTGAAACTCGCGAACCTGAAGCTGCAACAGGCTTTGCTCATAAACAGGTTGTTCAAGGCGATAAATACATGGTCGCTGCAGCAAACCCTTATGCAGTAAAAGCCGGGCAAAAAATGCTTGAGCTTGGTGGTTCAGCGGTTGACGCTGCTATTGCAACGCAATTAGTACTGACACTGGTAGAACCGCAATCGTCGGGGATCGGTGGGGGTACATTTATGATGTACTTCGACAACAAAACAAAAAGCCTAACTAGCTTTGATGGCCGTGAAACGGCTCCAAGCAATGTTGACGAAACGTTGTTTTTAGATAAACACGGCAAAGCCGTAAAATGGATTGAAGCCGTGGTGGGTGGCCGTTCTGTTGGTGTACCGGGCATTTTAGATGCCTTTGCCACTGCCCATAAACGTTATGGCAAGTTAGAGTGGCAAACTTTGTTTGCCCCTGCCATTGAATTGGCTGATAAAGGCTTTATTGTGTCGCCACGTTTACATCAATTATTGGCTAAAGAGTTAAACCCAGGGGTTACTAAGCTACCTGTTATTCGTGACTACTTCTTCCCTGATGGTAAACCGCTTGCTGTAGGTACGGTTAAAAAGAACCCTGAACTTGCCGCGCTTTATAAAGATATAGCGAAACAGGGCATTGATGCTTTCTATAAAGGTGAAAACGCTAAAGAGCTTGTGCATGCAGTGCAAAACTCAGTTGTTGCACCGGGTACATTAACGGTTGAAGACTTAGCCAATTACAAAAGCAAAGAGCGCGCACCTGTGTGTGTTGATTATCGCCAGTACGAAGTGTGCTCAATGGCACCACCTAGTAGCGGTGGTGTAGCTGTGTTACAGATTTTAGCCTTACTTGAACATAAAGATATGGCTAAACTTAAACCAAACTCTGTTCAAGCTCTGCATTACTTTACCCAAGCATCACGTTTAGCGTTTGCTGATCGCAACGTGTATATGGGCGACCCTGATTTTATGGCAATCCCGACACAAGGATTACTCGATAAAAACTACATTGCTGGTCGCGCAAAACTTATTTCTGAAAAAGATACTCACGCAGAAGCAGGCACACCGCCAAACTCAGTTGCATACGCGCAAGATGATGCATACGAGCTGCCATCAACGACCCATGTTTCGATTGTCGATAGCCAAGGTAACGCTGTGTCGATGACAAGTTCTATCGAAATGGCGTTTGGTTCAACAGTAATGGTGAACGGGTATATTTTAAACAATCAACTAACCGACTTTGCTTTATCGCCTACCAAAAATGGTAAGCCATTGGCTAATCGTGTTGAAGCAGGTAAACGTCCGCGTAGTTCTATGTCGCCAGTCATGGTGTTTAACAAAGACGGCAGCTTACGTTTAGTGGTTGGTTCGCCGGGTGGTAGCCGTATTATTGATTATGTAGCTCAAGTGGTTGTAGGTGTGCTTGATTGGAACCTAGATGCGCAAACAGCCATTAACTTACCGCGCATTACTAATCGTAACAACTACACAAGCCTCGAAAAGGGCACTGAGCTTGCCAACGCTGAAGCTGATTTTGTTAACCGCGGACACACAGTTCGTATCCTAGATTTAAACTCTGGTTTACATGCTGTTGAAGTTAAAAACGGTAAACTTTATGGCGCAGCCGATCCGCGCCGCGAAGGCATCGCTTTAAGTGATAAAAGCCACTAAAAACAAGCTCAGCAGCCTTAAAGCTGCTGAGTTTTCATGTATACTATCTGCAATGCCATTTAAGGCATAAAATTCATTTTCTTCAATGGTCTGACAAGGTGAATTGTCATTGCAATTTCGCCTTCAAGAGTAATAATGTCAGGTCATAATTATGACGCATCAAAGCTTGGAAATATGACTACAAATACCGATCCAAATTATCTTTATATTCCTTATTCAGGCCCAGGTCTGATTGAAACGCCACTATTAAATAAAGGCAGTGCTTTTTCACAAAAAGAAAGGGAAAATTTCAACTTAGCCGGATTACTGCCACCGCGTTATGAAACGATCGAAGAACAAGTTGAGCGTTGTTACCAACAGTATTCAAGCTTTAGCGATAACTTAAACAAGCACATTTACCTACGTGCTATTCAAGATAACAACGAAACACTTTACTACCGTTTAGTGCGTGATCATCTTGAAGAAATGATGCCAATTATCTACACACCAACGGTAGGTGATGCTTGTGAAAAGTTCTCAGACATCTACCGCAGTGCCCGTGGTCTATTTATTTCTTATGAAGATCGTTTCCAAATTGATGATATTTTACGTAACGCGACTAAAGGCAAAGTAAAAGTTATCGTTGTGACTGACGGTGAGCGTATTCTTGGTCTAGGTGACCAAGGTATTGGTGGTATGGGTATTCCAATTGGTAAATTATCACTTTACACAGCATGTGGTGGTATTAGCCCAGCTTATACGCTACCAGTGATGATTGATGTTGGTACGAACAACGAAAAACTACTTAACGACCCTATGTACATGGGTGCTCGCCATAAACGTATTTCGCAAGAAGAATATGACGAATTTTTAGATCTATTCATTAAAGCAGTTAAACGTCGTTGGCCAAGTGTTTTACTTCAGTTTGAAGACTTTGCACAACCAAATGCCATGCCATTACTAAAACGCTACCGCGATGAAATCTGTAGCTTTAACGATGACATTCAAGGTACTGCTGCAGTTACTGTAGGTTCTTTACTCGCTGCATGTCGTGTTAAAGGGGCGAAACTTTCTGAGCAAAAAGTTGTGTTTGTTGGTGCAGGCTCTGCAGGCTGTGGTATTGCTGAGCAAATCATTAGCACTATGGTTGCTGAAGGCATTAGCGATGAGCAAGCGCGTTCGCAAATTTTCATGGTTGACCGTTTTGGTCTGCTTACTGAAGGTATGGAAGGCTTACGTGATTTCCAACAAGCACTTTGCCAATCTAAAGATGGCTTAAGTGAGTGGACTTACAGCGGTGAGTACGCATCACTTCTAGATGTAATGCACTGTGCGCAACCAGACATTCTAATTGGTGTATCTGGCCAGCCTGGTTTATTCACTGAACAGGTTATTCGTGCAATGCACGCATCTTGCCCACAACCGATTATCTTCCCGCTAAGTAATCCGTCTAAGCAAGTTGAAGCACTTCCTGCTGATGTAATCGAATGGACAGACGGTCAAGCGATTGTTGCTTCTGGTAGTCCATTTGATCCGGTTGAGTATAACGGCCAAACATTCCCAATCCCACAATGTAACAACAGTTATATTTTCCCGGGTATTGGTTTAGGTGTTATTGCTGCTAAAGCAACGCGCATCACAGATGCAATGTTAATTGTATCAAGTGAAACACTGGCTGAGTCTTCACCACGTGCAAACACTGGTAAAGGCAGCTTATTACCAGCACTCACTGAAATCCAAGCGTTAAGTAAACGTATTGCATTTGCGGTTGCGAAAAAAGCGATGGAAGAAGGTGTGGCACTTGAGCTGAGCGATGAAGCGCTATGGGCAGCAATCGAGAAAAACTACTGGCTTCCAGAGTATCGCAACTACAAGCGCCGTAGTATCTAAGCTATAACGCTTTTAGTGAATGAAAAAACAGGCTTTTTATGCCTGTTTTTTTATATCTGTAAAATGGCTTGTTCATATTCAATTAACCCTTTAAGGTGATAATGAACGGAGTTTTAAATTAAGGAACAGTATTATGCGTAAGTTAGTTTTTACCGCTATGGCAGCAGCACTTAGTTTTAATGTGTTAGCACAAGCAACACCTGATGCGCCACATATTTATATACAAGGTAATGCAACGGTTAAAGCAATTCCTGATAACGTTAAACTGACAGTAGGTATTGTTGAAGTAGATAAAGATTTAATTGCCGCGAAAAACAAAGCCGATGCAACCATGGCGAAAGCGATTAAGCTCGCTAAAAACCAAGGCGTAGAAGAAAAGGGCATTTATGCGTCTAATATCTCGATTAATCGCCAAACAGAATATAACCGTGAAACGGGTAAGCAAGAGTTTGTAGGTTATAGAGTAAGGCGTAGCCTGTCTGTAACTTTAAGTGATATAAAAAAATACCCAATTATGCTTCAGCAACTAGTGAATTCGGGCATTAATGAAATTAATCAAACGCAATTTGTATCAAGCAAGTACGAAGAGCTACAAAAGCAAGCGCAAAAGCTAGCCATTAAAGATGCCCGTGCTGCGGCGAAAGAATTTGCCAATGACTATGGGGTAGAGCTTAAAGGTCTTTATACAGCTTCAAGTAGCCCACTTGATACAGGTAGCCAACCTTATATGCGTGCCAGCAAAATGGTTATGGCAGAAGCTGCACCAGATAACTATGTACCTGATGCATACAATGGTGGTGAGCTTACGATTACCGCAAGCAGCTATGCGGTTTATTTAATCGAAAACTAAGTTAACTTATTGATTGCTGGTAAACCTTGCCAGCAATTTTTCACCTTGTTGCTCTGAAATACGAGCAATCGCTTTTAGCATATTAGTGATCTGCTCACGGTCGTACTCATTACTAATATGCTTATCTATATCTTCAATAATTGCCCCTAAATAAACAAATAGGCTATCAGTTGCTTTATCGTTATCAGATGCTCTAAACAATATGTTTTTAAATGCCTCAAGCACGTTAACCATGACATAAGCGTCATTTTTTGCGTAGTTACGAATTGGTGTGAAGTTATCATGCAGCAGCTCATCGAATGATGTTTCGTGAATAAACAGGTGCGGTTGATTGTTCTCGCAACGTTTAAGCGAGTAATTCACATCGTAAATGTCTAAGCGGAATATCAGTAATATGCTCAACATATCTATGGCTTTTACCGCAGTACCGGGATCGTTAATACCCGGGCTCATAGCTTTAACAGCGATTTCTGAAATTTGTGTCATACCGTAGCGGTAATGGTCACTAATATATTCTTCGATATAAAAGATAAAGCAGTCTAGTAATTGTTCTACCAGTTCAGGTTTGTCAGATAAGTCAGTATCACACTTTAAAAAAGGGTATCCCTTTACTGTAAAGAAGCCTTGTTTAACCGAAATATAAATTTTAATACCGTGCTGTTGGCACAAGGCGCACAATTTATCGCTATGTGCCCCTTTAAAGTAACCTTCTGTTTTACTTTTAACACTATGCCAGTCATCAAACTCAGGAAAATGCTCAACAGGATTTTGTTGTTGCATGTCAATTATGCATTTAAGCTCGCCTTTGGTATTTTTAAACAAGTCGTTTAGTACATTATCGACTTGAATTGCTTTTGAAATTGAGTGAATAAAAAACACAAAAAAACCAAGCGAAATTAAACCAAACACCAATGAAAAGAAGATACCAAGCGATGGAATACCCATATCTCCATCACCAATGGTGCGTATGTTTATCAGCATTAATATGGTGTAGATAATACTACCAAGATAAAACCCCAGTACTAATTGGTGCGACTTACGGGTAATAAGGCCCGGCAACACACGCGGCGAAAGACTGGCGCTAGCACTATTCAGCACCACCATAACCATAGAAAAACTAAAAACCGTTAATGATATAATGCTGCCGGCAAGCGTGCTGAGGATGGTACGGGCATTCTCTTCGCTATCGACCAATAACACACCAATCAGCTTTTTAAATTCCATTGATAATGACGAGTACTCGACCGCAGTAGTAAGTAATCCAAAAACTAAAAACACCACAGAGAGCATTGATGGGTAAAATCCGATACTACTGATCATTTCACGGTAGTTATCGGCGATTTTTCTAGGCGTAAACATGCACTTCCTTAAGAACTGTTAGACATTAAATATCATACTGAGCTAACCTAACTACTTACTTAACAGCCTAGCAATAAATTATGCTAAGCGTCTAACTTTAAATAAAAATTGGAAAAACTGTGATTGTTTCAACGTTTGCTGCCATCTTGGCCATTTTATACATTCAACTTAGCTTTCGTGTGATCAAACTACGTAGAGCAAAACGCATTTCACTTGGTGACGGGGGAGATAAAAGCCTACAAGCAGCTATACGAACTCATGCAAATTTCATTGAATATGTGCCTTTTTCGTTGATCCTGCTATTTTTATTAGAGTATCAAGGCCTCCCAAGCCATTATTGCTATATTTTAGGGGCAATGCTGGTTGCTGGTCGTTTTTGTCATAGTTACGCACTTGCTGATAATCTGATGAAATTACGTGTATTAGGTATGATGCTTACTTTCATTACTATTTTGATTAGCGCTGTGATGTTATTAGTTACACAGGTTTTCTGATATGCTAAAAATTGTTTTTCCATGTTTGTTGTTCTTATTTTCAACTTGTTTATTTGCCAATGTAAAAACAATTAATGCCAAGAAAAATCGCGTAACACCACCAACCACTTTGCATGTTGTTTATCCTAAAACAATGGATAGCTTAGACGAAGAAGTACTTTATCCTTTAATACTTCTTCGTACAGCTTTAAAAAGAAGTGGTTATAAGTTTACCTTATCACCCGCACCTGAATTATTAAGCCAAAATCGTGTTTTAAAAGAAATTGAAACGACTGGATCTATCAATGTTACTTGGAGCATGACAAACCAAGAGCGTGAAGACACTTTGCTCCCTCTACGAGTTCCTATATTTAAAGGCTTATTTGGTTGGCGATTAATGTTTACTACAGAAGATAAGTTACCGAGGTTGAAACAGCTAAAATCTCTTGATGATTTAAAATCGATTAACTTAGTTCAGGGTACAGATTGGCCAGATACACGAATTCTAACAAGTAACGGTTTAACAGTGGCAACGGCAATGGACTTTGAATCATTGTTTGTAATGTTAGATAGAGGAAGGGGGGATTTATTTCCTCGTTCAGTATTAGAGATCCAAGATGAACTTGCGTATTTTAAAGAAGGAATGCCGTTGGTCGTTCTGCCGCATCTAATGCTCAAATACAAAAGCCCAATCTATTTCTTTTTTAATAAACATAATACTAATATTGCTAAAGCCGTTTCTCAGGGGATTAAGGTTATGCAGCAAAGTGGTGAATTTGACGAATTATTTTTTAAGTACAACGGGAACTTTATAAAAAACGCCCACCTACACGACAAAATTGTTATAGAATTGCATAATTATGATTTACCAAGGTTAACCCCAGTCAACGACAAATCGCTGTGGTTAGCATTTGATCAGGTGCCATGAGCTCTAAAATTTTTATAATCGGTTTACCACGAACCGGCACAACTAGTATCTGTAACAGCTTTTTACAACTCGGTTATAAAACCGCCCACACAGCCTATACCCAACAAGCAATTACAAGTGCAGATGTTATTGCTGATACTCCAGTTTTTAGTGAATACGCCTTGCTTGATGAGCACTTTGCAAATAGCCGTTTTATCAACCTCGAGCGCGATTTAACTAAATGGTTGCCATCTATAAGGCAGTTATTAGCACGCATGCACACTAATTTAATGCGCCCTGATGGTGGTTTTAATAGCCATTTAAAGCGCTGTTATCTCGATGTGTTTGGTCAGTATAGCTTGGCAGAGTTAGAATCTGATGAATATCTAACTGCGTGTTATAACCGCCACCAAAAGCAAGTGGCAGACTACTTTAAAGGGCGTACAAACCAGTTATTAACGCTTAATGTAGCAGACTCAAACAGCCCGCAATTACTTCAGCAGTTTTTAAACACTCAGCAGCCAATTAGCTTTAAACAGCTGAATATGGGTGGCAAAGTCACAGCGTGGAATGACATAAAACACCCAGATAAAGTATCATCTACCCGAAGTGGTAAAATTGATAAATCTCTTGGTTATAATCACACGTAAAATACGTTAAAATCGCCGCAATTATAAGTTTAGTTGTTCCTTATCATGTTTGAATTGAAATACCATACACCATTTGAATGGACAGAAGGTGTCTTAGCTGACTTCGATACCTTTTTACAAGATCATGCTGCAGCAGAGAAAAAAGCTTCTGGTATGGCTATGTCTATGCTTTCTCATTACCCAGACCGTCGTAAGCTTGTTAGAGCCATGACAGACCTAGCGCTGGAAGAAATGATCCACTTTAAGCAAGTTTTAAAGCTATTAATGGAACGTGATGTGTCACTTGGTAATGACCAAAAAGATCCTTACATCAAACAAATTCGTGCGGTATTTAGAAATGGCCGTGATGAATTTTTAATGGACCGCTTATTAGTGGCAGGCGTAATTGAAGCACGCGGACACGAACGCTTTTCGCTTGTTGCAGAAGCTTTACCACCGGGTAAAGAAAAAGAGTTTTATGTCGCGATTGCAAAATCAGAAGAAAAACATAAAAACTTATTCGTTGAACTAGCCTACGAGTATTTCGATAAGCAAGAGGTTGATGCACGCCTCGAAGAAATCCTCATCGCAGAAGCAGAAATTTGTAAAAACATTCCATTTACAGCAGCGCTTCACTAGCTGTAGAGCTTGTGTATTAGGCCTTTTGGCTTAATACACAAATTATAGGTTCTGGTCTAAAGCAGTAAATTAGGGACTAAAAACAATAATTAAGTATCTTGAGAATAGTTTCGACAATCCTAATTGATTAAATAAACAGCATACATTCATCTTTCTCTCCTATAGTTAAATTAGTACCTAACTGAGAGGAATAGAGCATGAAATGGATGATGACTCTTACGACGTTGTCGTTAATAGGGATTGTATTCACCGGTAATTCTATTTATACCGAAGTGAAGCTCTTTCGTTCAAACGATAAGCCCACCGAAATAACTGCTAGTATGTATCGCTCGCTTATTTGGCATAGTGATATTTATAAAGACGATGAATTTCTACATACCGCACAAAGCTACTTTAGCGATGGCAAAATTGATACGCGTGAATACAGTAAACTAACTAGCCTGGCAAGCAAAACTGCTGGCCCAATCATCTATATTCAAGAAACAGATGAGCAGTTGTGGCATGCAAGACTAACCTACAAAAAATACCTTGAAGAGCAAACGGTCGAACGACTGGCAAGTTTACATTGAGGAAAACTGCTTTATCAGCGTGCTAAGCTCAATAATGGTGGGCTTACCGCTGAGATAATTGGTATCAAGATGGTAACTATTGCCAAGCCAATAGGGCTTTTGGGTCGTGTTATGGCCATGCACAGAAAAATCGATACTTGGATTTATTAGCGCTTTTTTCTCTTTGGTTAAGCTCCTATCCCAAAGCAAAGTGCCAATCGCTTGTTGTATATCTTGAGTAGGATTTTGCCAATCCCAATCCGCATGTGTTGTATGTGATAAACCAACTTTAACTTTGCCGTATTCAACATAGTAAGAAAGCGGGCATTGAAGTAGCTGCTTACAGACAAATGCGAGCTCTTCATCGGTTGCATCTAAATGCCAACGGCCGCCATTCTCAACCCACAATCGGTAGTAACTTTTATCGCCTGCAAGTAAAGACTCAAGCAACATATGCTCGTGGTTACCAAGGCACATATGTACACCAAGCTCTTTAAAACGCGCAAGTAACGCAATGCTGTGCTCACCCCGATCAATCACATCACCCAGTGAAATCAAAATATCTTCGCTTGGGTTAAAATTAACAGAGCAAAGCGCCTGTTCAAATTTAGTTAAATCTGCATCTAAATCGCCAATAACAAATATACGTTTCCTTTCATTAATTTGCATCTTAACTTGAATGGGGTTTTGTGAGGCAAGTGGGCTTTTAACTAAATTCAAAATACATTCCTTTAAGCAGCTAATAATTTAAGACTATCATAACTCTTTGCTATTTGAGCACTGGGTGGTTATTATCAAGCCTCACTTTTTAGGAGTTACTGCCAACATGAACAACTAAACCTGTTATCCAATTTCATTTTTATCTTTTTGGACCAACAGGGTTAGTAGGCGTTGCTCACTATCACTTTTAATATGTTACTTCTCGTGTGATCAAACGCTTATGCCCCTGTAATACAGGAGGCACTATGCCACAACTTCAAGCTTTTAATTTAAGTTATCAACATGACAATGGCGATGTTGTATTTAACGACCTTTCATTTTCACTTACTGCTAAAGTCACCGCGTTAGTTGGTAAGAACGGCTGCGGTAAATCTATATTAGCGTCAATACTTGCTAAGCTAAATGAGCCAAGCTTTGGCACGGTTGTTTGTAATTCAGCCCTTGGCTTTTATAAGCAAATGGACGATGTAAATCAGGCTGATAACCTAACAATTGCAGAGGCAATTGGCTTAGAGTCTGTGTTTAATGCCCTTGATGCTATAAACCAAGGGCAAGTTACTGAGCAAAATTTAACTTTGCTTGAAGGCAATTGGGACTTACCAGAGCGCTTTAATGCCGAACTTGTAAGGCTTGGCGTAAACAATAAAACCCCTTACTCACTAAGCAAACATTTAAGTGGCGGTCAGCTTAGCCAATTAAAACTTTGGGCATTATTTAACTGCATAAAGCCCGATATTTTAATACTGGATGAGCCATCAAACCACCTAGATGCAAAAGGTAAAATCTGGCTTATAAAGCAAATACACAACTTTAAAGGGCAATTATTATTAATAAGTCACGATCAAGAATTATTAGAGCAGGCCCATGAAGTTTGGGAGCTAACAACCCTAGGTTTAACACAATATGGTACCTGTTTTTCTGAGTACCAAACACAAAAACAGCAGCAAGTTGCTGCACTTGAAAATAAATTAAATCACGTTGTTATACAGCAAAACAAACTCAAGGCAGCAGAGCAACTACAAAAGCAAAAAACACAAAAACGAGCTGGCCAAGGCGCAGCGCTGAGAAAATCAGGCAGCCAGCCTAAAGTGTTGATGGATGCTAAAAAAGATAAAGCCAGCGCTAATTTATCATCACAAAGTAAAAATAACGCTAAGCGAGAAGGTGAGCTCACTCGTAATAAACATGAGCTTTCTAGCCAGCTTGAACAAACTAAAGCGCAGCAATTTTATTTGGCGCAATCAGATGAAGCTAAGCACCAAAAAACACTTAGCCTGGAGAACGTTGTATTAGCACACGGAACACAAAAGCCGCTTAATTTTCAGGTGTTCAGTGATGATAAAATTAATTTAATGGGAGCCAATGGCACTGGTAAATCAACCTTACTTAAAACCCTGAACAACGACATACCAGTAAAAGCAGGGCAGTTACATTGCAATCAAGCACTCTATTATTTGGACCAACATTTTACATTAATAAACAACGAGCTAACCCTGCTCGAAAACGTGATGACTTACTGTAAAAACCTAGATGAGAGCACCGCGCGTACTCTACTTGCCAGTATTGCCTTTAGAAAAGACGCTGTTTTTAAACATGCCGCACTTTTAAGTGGTGGAGAGAAAATGAAGCTCGCCATGTGCATCGTCAGTAATATTGAAAGCACCGCACTTTTGTTACTCGATGAGCCCGATAATCATCTCGACCTAGAATCAAAACAGCTCTTGGCTCAGTCATTACAGGGCTTTAAAGGCGGGTTTATACTCGTAAGCCATGATAAATACTTTGTAGAAAGTATCGGCTGTAATAAGCAAATTGGTTTATAAAATAGTCATTTACAAATAAGCGTGCTAGGGTGGTTGTAGGTACTTTATACCAATCCGCAATAATACTTAATCATTTTGAGGGATTAAACCTGTCGCTATCTGCGTTAAAAATTTCTGATTTAGAACAACTAAATAACGAAATTTTTGCCTTGCTATCAACGAGGTTTTATTGCCTCAAAATAGACTACTTAATTAAGCGAATTGGTATTACAAGGAATGACTATGAATTTTACAGCCGCTTACCGCGTTTTTACTGCTTTATTCATGCTGATTATAACCATAGGTTTAAGCATGACGCTCAATGATTTTACCTCGGTGATCTACGTATTCGTGCCGTTATTACTGATGCTGGGTACGTCATTTATGCCGTTTTTTAAACAGCGAAAACTGCGTTTAATACTTTTTGCAGCCCCAATTATTATTCTTTACTGCTTTGGTTTTTATCCTTGGCTTACAAATTACCAAGAAGTCGCTGTTTCATCATCCACCTCAACCCTCGATTTTATTATCATCCCAGTTTGGGCAACCTTATACGGCGCGGGTTTTGTAGTGCTGCATGAAATTGGGCTAGGTGTTGCTAGGGCGTTTAATTGGGGGAAGTGAATTTCCGAAATGGTTTCTTCATTTAACCACTCTGATTCGTATTCGGGCACAACTTTATCTGCCGCTTCACTACCAAAACGATCAGTTATGAAGTTGCGTAAATTGCCCATAAGGCGTGTGAGGGTGTTTGATGTGCGTAGCGATATACTGTCCATATAACCGGCAGCAAATTCAAAGGTAAGGGTGTCGGCGTTCTCATCCTGGTTAAATTGCCAGGCTAAACCATCAACAGCAGGAGGCTTGTCACCTAAGTAACCAATGTGGGCAAGTTTGTATCCGTTTTCGACTTTTTCTAATTTAACTGAGCGGTTAGGGTAGCGCTTATCTTCAACGGCTTGAGCAAACTCACTGCTTACTTCATCTGCTTTAGCGTAAAGTACGCCGTCTTCGGCTTTTAGTTCACTGGCCCAACCCCATGCAGGTGAATCCATTTTAGGGTGGCCGATTACAAGCGGTGCGGTTTTAGGTGTGAAGTTAGTAACAACGCTATTTAAATCAGCGTTACTAAAAGTTTGGGTATTACCTTTGCTGTCAGTTTGGGTACCAGCTTTAAAAACTTCAAACCAATCGAACTGAGTATTTTGCTTGCTTTGTGTGTCATGTTCTAAGTGCCAAAAACGATTAATTGGCACTTAGTTTATGAGTTGATGCATATGGGTGCTGCTGGAAAAGGGTTTACATGTATGGTTCTGACTATATTGAAAATTATAGCTTCATAATTTAACTCAATTAAAGGTTTTCCTTAATGTTGTTTCGCCTTATTTTTTTATAAAATGTTTTCCTTGCTGCTGAGAGATACTCTAGTATTTCATAAACGTTCGCAGTACCTTGGAATTTAAATAACTCACGATAAACATGAAGGTATGATTCAACCATATTTAGAAAAATATCTCTATTATTGATTGCTCGTGTTGGCTTGAATCCTTCAATCTCAAATTTTGATAAGTAGGGTCCGTTGTATGCATCAATCACATATTTATCGAAAGTGAGAGATTCCTTCTCCAACTCTTCAACTAAGTCATCAACTACTGAGTTGGGAATATTGAAATCGGCATTATTTATTGTGGAATTTACAAAAATTTTCCTGTAAGCCAATTGCGCTGAAATTTCAATTTTGAATGTGCCTCTTTTTAGCATTTCATCCTTGTTGTCTATTTCTTTTATGTATTCACTGAAATAAGTAAAGTGTGAAAAATAACTATTTGCTACGTTATTGTGTTCAACTAAACGATTACTTTTCGCTTTTTGTTTAGATGAATGAAAACGATTGAACATCACTCCAAAAGTTAAAGGTACTGTGAGTGATGCGATTGGAAATGCGTAGTACTTTGCAAAATCGTTTAAAGCAACAAAGCTTACTTCAAACTCTTTGTCAAAACTATAAACACCAGATTCGAAAAGATTCCACGTTACAGCAATGAACAGCACTAAAATTGCTAAGAGTGGGTATCCTATCCAACGAATAAATGCTTTATTTTCATGAAGGCCAATGTCTTCCTCTACAGGCATGTGCTTAATAAACCATTGCTTTATAATTTCAGGCACTTTGATTTCATCCTTTAAACTTATTAAGTTTCATACTATATTCAAAAAGCTACAAACAACCAAGGAACGGTTATTAAAATTAATATCCCACGAAAAGTGCTCTATGGTGTTGCTGCTCCAGCATTAATTGTATACATAGCACTTAATATTCACGTTTATGTCACCAACGACAGCAAATATTACTCAGAGAATCCAGATGAAGCTTTATCTGAGTTTTACATAGCATTGGCAGACCAGTTAAAAAACAATCCAAACTCTGAGTTCATAAATAAGTTGACTGACTCTTGTAAGGATAAAATTATAGATGATGAAGAGTTCATGGCTTTGGCAAAAATTCAAATCAAACAGAAAGAGCTCATTACGGTCAGTTACAAAGAGAAAATTGTGTTTGATGATGCTAAATCAAAACTCATTGAATCGTGGGAAAAGTACCAGAAGGAGAACTTGATACTTTAAGTTAGATTCAAACCATGTTTAAAACACGTTTAAATTCGACTGTAAGCGTTTAAACAGGCTCTAGCTATTCAACTATCCTTAAATTCAATTGAGAGAGATATGAGTTCTTATATAGATAAATTAGCAGGACTATGTGAAAACAACAAAACACTTAAAGTTTGCCAAGTTCAAAAAATAATTGAGTTGCACCCTTTTTTTGATGGCCAATCGATGAGTATAAGATTTATTAATAGCCCTAACTCAGCATTTAGACTTTCATCTTTGGAATTGAGTTACTCATTCTTGAATAACTACTCATCTAAAGGCTTTGATTTTGCAATCGATTTACTTAAATCTATATTAGACATTAAAGAGGTAAACTTTAAACAAATAGCCGTCATATGTGGTGTGGAGGTAAGTGATGAGATTGTTATTAACGATAAGCTTTCTTTAAAGCCATTTTTTGAACTTACAAAAGCAGGTGGAATTAAACATTTGATGAATGAGATAAACTCAGCAAGAGAAAATCCACATCCCATAATCGGGGTTTCTCCCTATAAGTTAGATGACCATAAATTTCCTTTTCTGAAAAGGTCTGCTTTAGTGTATGAATACGGAGGTTTTGATACTAACTGTGAGAATACAAAAGAAAATATCTTAGAAGTCTCAAATATTGAAAGACATTTAGAAGAAATTATATATTTTTTACCCGTTATTGTACCAGGCTGTTGTCCATTCATAGAGGTGACGGACCTTGTGGTGGAACATCCAGGGTTAAACCAATTACATTCTGGGTTCGGAACTTCGATTAAATCTCCCCCTATAATCCCAACAGAACAATCTACTACAACAATCACCTCAGATAGTTTTGACCTACCGATACTGGTAAATTTCATGGCTCTTCAAGGAAGGTTAAAGGATAAATTAAATTTAGCTTTAAAACACTATGTAGAGTCTCTTTGGGTTTTCGATTCAGACCGACAGGTTTTAGGCTGTGCAATTGCTTTAGAATGCATGTTACTAAATAGAAATAGCGAACGTAAAACAAGGACTCTTTCAAATAAAGCTGCAAATTTACTTGCAACATCTACGCGGAAGAAAAAATACTATAGGGAATTATTTAAAGGATTTTATAACTTGAGATCAGAAATTGTACATGCTGGAAAGGCCAATTACAGCAGGGAAATAACTTTAAATTCTTCTACAGTTATCAGCGGAATTGACTCGTTGACAGAAGTCAAAAGCTTAATACCTTTGATTATTAAGGCTTTAATTTACCGGAATCAAAGCAAAAGCTGAAATAGCTTTTTTATTGTTGTCTGACTGTATTGTTTGCTTTTCTTTTAGCTATTAAAGCAGGCACGTTAGCGCGGGCTTTCATTAACTTAGTTAGCTCGCTTTTGAAATCATTAATATCCAAACCATATTGCTTAGCATCTTTTAGGTTTTTCTTTGCTATGGCTATTTTGTCATCTAATTTTGCTTCTATTCTTAATTGTTCGGCACTCTTAACTTTTTTCTTCGCTAGCCACCAATCAATCCCAAAAACAATTAAATTACATATAAAAGGTGAACTTGTGGAATAGGCTAGTTTGGCAGAATCGTCAACTACGTGTGCTTGAATCATTGCTATAGCGACCATATTCAACCCAGTCGCACAACTAATGAGCATCGGGTTGTTAAAAAACTTACTCATTAGTTTTACCTTCAACACTCAGAAGAGCGTTTACAAGTTCTTCATCGTTTTCTAAATTTATGCGCTTAAAAGTTATATGGTCGCCATCAATGATTTCTACATCAATGAACTTTGGAGGAAAGAATTTTGCGGTAATAATTTTTGCAACTGTCGGTATTACAGACACCCAAATATATGGCAAACATAAAATAATGCCTACCATAATTATTAATTGAATGTATGCTTCAGTCTCACTCATTATCTGGTACTAATTTATCTTCTTTTGCTGCTCTATGCCTTTCAACTTTTATTACCTCACGAGTAATTGAAGGAGAAGTGCCAGTCTTAAACTTTGTTGTTGTTTTTAATTTTACAACGAACAAATCACCTTTGGAAACACGTTTATTCTCTTCAATAAGACTTAAAAAAGTTTCATCTTTCATTTTAACGCTAATTACTTCACCGGTGGTTAACTCTGCTGTCCAACCAGTAGAACCACTAAAATTAACTTTAACAAAACGAACTTCTGTACTTTCTGTTTCTTCTTTAATTTCTTCTATTATTTCTCTTGAAGGGGTCTTAAAATCCTTAACTTGCTCTTCTTCATATAATGACACTTCACCATCCTTTTCATCTTTGATGACAAGCTTTGCATTAGAAGCTCCATCTAGAGGCGCTTTTATAACTTTTTCTAAGTCTTTTCTAAATGTTCTATCGACTATAAGTCTTGCAACATTACTATCGGCCTCAACTTCAGAACCATCTTTTAAAATTAGTTTAGATGTTCCATTTCCTAAGTCGATACGTGAAGCAACAGGTCTAGACTGAATCTCCCCAAGTACTTCTAAAAGTGTTTTAACTCCTAATGGAGCAGCAGCAAAGCCTAATAAACTGAGAGGGTTTATACCGGTACTATTTAGCCAGGTCACAAATTCAATCACAAATGAACCTTGATTATTCGCACGCACATCAAGGTCAATACTTGAATCATC
Source organism: Pseudoalteromonas sp. PA2MD11 (assembly GCF_017808125.1). NCBI lineage: Bacteria > Pseudomonadati > Pseudomonadota > Gammaproteobacteria > Alteromonadales > Pseudoalteromonadaceae > Pseudoalteromonas > Pseudoalteromonas sp. PA2MD11. Next base: position 208,891 of record NZ_JADKNF010000002.1, on the reverse strand, counting down.
ACCATTTATAACTTTATCAGCATGCTTTAAAACACTAGCTGTATTAACTATTGCATTCCCTAAAAGCTCAGCATCAATAGTATGGTCTTTAGTCTCACTTGTATCATAGGATATTTTGAAAACTTGTTTGATTTTATCGTTCATATTATTTCTTATTTTTTATAGAGGGAGGAGAGTACTTCTTAAATCTTAGTTTAGAAGTAAAAAGCCTAGATGAGTTTTGAAGTTTTATCGAAAAGTGCTGTTTCATATAACATTAGATCCATCTAAATTGATTTTTTATATTTTAAACACAATAGCTTGTAAACGACTAGATATTTAATTTAAAAAGCTACATTCCTTTCATTGCATTTAAAAATGAACTGAATGAATCCTCAAGTATTGCTGAGTTTAAATTTTCTGACTCAGTAAGTTCCGTTTCATCAATCTCAAGACCTAGTTCTTTTCTGACTGAGATAATATATGGCGTTGTTAGATACGAAATTTGGTTGTGCTTTTCCATACATAAATTAACAAAGCTCAGAAAGTCTGTTTTTTCTGATGCCTTTAATCGATCTAACTCTAAAATCTCAGAATTGTTTAATTCTTCTTTAGCCTCTAAATAGTTAATGCGATCATTGCAAATAATTAAAGGGGTCCTGTGCTGTTGTAATTCCAATGAAGCACAATTAAAAGCTGTCATTAATTCAACAGTAGCTTTACAGGTTTCAACTGAACCAACGACCTTAACTTTAGAGATAGATTTCACTTCTTTCTCAATTATGGAAGTAAATTCGCTCTCCGTTAAAGAAAGCTTACATAAGTTAGCTAGACTATTTGTTAAAACAGTAAAAGACTCTATTGCATCTGTGTAAATTTTAATTTTTAAATCTAAATGCTTATCTACAGTAGCAACTAAAAGTTGATTTTCTCTTCTTATGTCTTCTAGCTTTTCTGCATGTTCAGCTTTGATCTTCTCAAGTATCTGTGCGTTCTCATGCTTAATCTTTTCAACGATGTCAGTAATTTCACCAACATCTTGTTTTGTAGCAAGATTTTTGCTTTTTTGATCTATGTATCCTTTAAAAAAAATTCTTGCAAAAAAGAGTATTGCTGCAACAGTTATAGATGAAAATAAAGCAGCATTTAAAAATTCCGTAACAAATTCCTTTATTATCATCTTAAATTTTAGTCCTTTGTAAAACTCTCTATAAACGGCCAAGAAATGTGAAGCGGCCTGATTCGATATCGTCTACCTCAACCTCAACAAAGAAGCTTGAATAAGCAGTGTTGTAGATGGTGACTTTGAGATATTACATTAAAGATTAATGTTTATTCAATCGGACTGCGATAAAGGGCGCATTAGTTTATTTCTCTTAATATCTTGAGGTAAGGGTAGGGAATGACCGTCGAGGTAAACTAAATAAACTTACTTTTCATTGTAATGTAAATTGGTTGTACGATCGCCACCGTTTCAAAGTGAAAACAAACATTACTTAGATAAAGCGCGTAATTGAAAACACGGTGAAGAAATAACTAAACTACAGGATAAATATTGCTATCAGAGACATGCTCAAAGTTAGTATAAGAAACCTAATGCCTAGCTTAAATTAAGTGGATAAACAGATAGTTTGAGTAGACTTTGATTTGGAAATTACATTAAGTTAAATTTACAGTTAACTATAAGGAAGAACAGAACACTAAGGATAGTTTTGAATAAATTCATAATTTATCTATTTTTATTGCCCCTCGCTATTATCTCATTTGGTGCTTCAGCAAACGCAGGACTACCTATGATTATGCTTGCAGTGCCTGTGTATTCGATCTCTTTGTTACCAATAATTGCTATTGAAGCAATATACCTTCAAAAAAGTTTAGATTTAACCAAAGGACTATCGGTAAAAACAGCATTTGTTTCAAACTTAGTATCTACAATTGTTGGGGTTCCTTTAACTTGGGTTATTCTTGTTTTAATACAAATGCTGACGGGTGGTGGCGCAGCGTATGGCATAGATACATTTGTCGGTAAAATGTTAGCAGTAACGTGGCAAGCTCCTTGGTTAATCCCTTATGAATCTGACTTACATTGGATGATTTTATTTGCGGGGTTATTCCTACTTATTCCTTTTTATTTTGTATCATGGTGGTCAGAATTTTTAGTTTCAAAGAAAATGCTTGCAGATACAGGGCTTAGTAAAAATGACATTAAGCTTAAAGTAATGAATGCAAACCTAATCACATATAGTTTGTTGGCGTTTTGGCCAATTGGCTGGTACGTAGTTGGCTACGTATTAAAGTAACAGGCAATTCATGAAAGTCTAAAATTAATAAATCATTTTTATATTCAGAATATTGTAAATTCTTACAGAGAAGTTGATCACTCATTTTGATTAAGTCATTACCAATGATATTCAGCGTCTAACTTACTTAAACCAAATTGTACAGCTATCCAATTTGAACTTGTAGGGCATCTACATGGCTTTCGATATAACAAATAGTTTGTTGTAGAACCAGTCATAGTTAATGAACTTAAAGCCATAACGGTTACGGGCAGTGAAAACAAAATTGATTTTATATTTTTGGGGAGCCGTACAAGTAACACATATCAAATCTAGGTTTGTAAAAATTCACCGTTTTGGACTTATTGGAATGAAGTAAGTTTGGTTGAAAATTTACAAAGTAAAAATGAGAATTGCATAGAAAGCTATAAATTCGTGAAAACCCAAATTAAGCAAAAAAGGGTTAAAAAACCTTAAAATCTAACGACCAATGAACCTGATTATAAAGATAAATACAGTATTTAACATAATATAAATTATAGGTAGTTATGTATCTATACATAGCTATACCTATTCTCTGCGCATGTTAAGTCCAATACTAGACGGTATCGGACATTAAGGTGGTGTTTTATCATATTATTCATTTTATTAGTGCTTGTTTCTTGAGCTTAGTTATCTCATGACTTATATTAAAACTATCAACTTGAGATGTAACGATAAGATGTAAACGATATGGAATTTGTGAAGCCGTTAGAACCTATTCTGATAATCGATGATATGCAAGATATCCGCGACTATCTAAATCAAATTTTAACTGGTCTTGGTTTTGACGATATTTTAGAAAGTCGAGATTTTGAATCAGCTAAAACCGTTATTGAAGAAAAGTCGCCTAACGTAATCTTTCTTGATATTGAACTACCTAACACTGACGGTACAGAAATTCTTGAATACTTAAATGACCGCCATCCTCATACTCATGTTGTTATGTGCTCTGGCCATAATAGTCTTGAGAATGTGCAAAACACCTGGGAATTAGGTGCAAAAGGTTTTATCGCCAAACCATTCAACGCAAAAAAAGTCGACTCAGTTATGAAACGTCTAGAATTGATGGAAACCATAACAAATTAAGTAGTTTATGAATTCGACAATCCAACTCATTATCGATGACCTATCAACGGTCATTTTTGGTAAACAACAACAAATCAAGCTCGCCTTAACGTGTTTATTTAGTGAAGGCCACCTGTTAATTGAAGATTTACCAGGTATGGGCAAAACCACGTTATCTCACGCACTTGCTGCGGTTCTTGGCTTGTCATATCAACGTATTCAATTCACTAGCGATTTATTACCCTCTGATATTCTAGGCACTAATATCTTTGATGCTAAAGAACATAGTTTTTCATTTCATCAAGGCCCAGTATTTAGCCAAGTTGTATTAGGTGATGAAATTAATCGTGCCGGTCCTAAAACACAAAGTGCACTGTTAGAAGCAATGGAAGAAAAACAAGTGACGGTCGATTCGGTTAAACATGCCCTACCATCACCATTTTTTGTAATTGCTACACAAAATCCTGTGCATCAATCTGGCACTTATCCGTTACCAGAGTCGCAATTAGACCGCTTTTTTATGCGTATTAGTTTAGGTTTTCCTGATAAACACGCTGAGAAAAACCTCATTCTAGGCTTAAACAACCGAAATTATGACGACTTACCTGTGCGCATTAATCCTGAGCAACTAGCTGTAATTCAAAAAGAAATTAATAAAGTAACGATAAGCAACGCGGTGGTAGATTATATTCTTGAGCTCGTTGCGTTTACTCGCCAAGATAACCATTTTGTAAACCCATTATCACCAAGAGCTAGCATTGCGCTTGCCCGCGCTGCAAAGTCATGGGCGTATATTGAAGGCCGTGATTTTGTAATGCCTGAAGATGTACAAGCGGTTTTTCCTAGTGTGACTGATCACAGACTTGGCTTAAACGCTGTTGACAGTGGCTATGCACTTAAACATGTGCCTGTAAGCTTATAAAACATGTTTAAGCACCCTGCTTTTGTTAATCAATTTCGTCAGTCCGTTTTTAATAAGTTATTAAAAAACAAGCATAAAACCAACGAAATTGAGCTGCAACATAAAACGATTTATGTATTACCCTCAAAACTTGGTGGGCAGTTTTTACTAATTGCCTTACTGAACTTTGTGATGGGCATTAACTATCAAAATAACCTGATTTTAGCCATGGCCTATTTAATGGTGGTTGTTTTAGTATTTGCGATACTCACCGGCTATAAAAATGTGCGAAGTTTGTCGGTTAAATACCTATCAGTAAATGAAAGTTATGCGCCCAATGTCCCCGTTGCGCGTTTTCAAATTCACGCACAATCACACTGTGAACTTATAAAACTGATTAATGACAACCTTGAATCCGAAACTGTGTCACTGCAAAGCAAAGAGAAAAAGACCGTTGAAATAGCACTTAAATGCAGTGAACGTGGTGCTTATGGCTTTGATAGAATTAAAATCATTAGCCACTTTCCATTTGGTTTAGTGTCTGTGTGGAGTTACATTGAACCAACCGAAACCGTGTATGTTTACCCACAACCTATCACCGCTGAAAAGCTTGATACTCAGCTCCATGACAATGACGAACGCGACGGTGATAACGCTCAAGTTAAAGCCGGTAATGATGACTTTTATCAACTTACCCCTTTTGTACAAGGTACAGCACTTAATAAGGTATCGTGGAAACACTTCGCTAAAACTCAACAACTATTAACGAAAGAATTTACCAGTGATGCATCACAGGAATTAGCACTTAATTTCAATATGTTGAGTGGCAATAATGAGCACAGATTAAGCCAGTTATGTTTTTTGGTTAATCAATTAACCGACCAACACATGGCGTTTTCGTTAACCTTACCCAATAAACACATTGCAAAAGGCCAAGGGATCAATCATCAAACAACCTGCCTACAAGCTTTAGCGGAGTTTTAATTATGAATACGCCGCTTATAAATACTGTTTTATCACTGCTGTTTATTGTTACCAGTGGCTTTTTGTTTACTGAAGTAGCGACTCCATTCTTAGCCATATTGGCAGGCCTGAGTTTTTTAAACCTGTTTTTAGGTAAGTTTTATAAAAAACTAAATGGATTGGTGGCGAATATTTTGGCTGCGGTTTGCTTAGTTGCCTTATTTGTTCTGGTTGGTGTGGGCGATACCGTAAAGTTATTTGTCTCGATGATGCTACTTGCTAGTAGCTTTAAATTGCTTCAAGCGAAAGCCGTTAAACAGTATCAAACCGTGTGTTTACTGGTGTTTTTTAACCTTTCAACGGTGTATTTGTTCCATCAAGGCTTGTTCGAAACCTTGGTGGTGAGTGTACTTTATATTGTTAACTTCGCGGTACTTGGCTATTTAACTAGCCCACAAAGCTTTAAGGCTGCTAACAAACAAAGTTTTAAAACTATATTATTGGCCTTACCCATAGCAGCATTTTTGATTTTATTTTTACCTAAGCTACCCGCATTTTGGCAGCTACCGGGGCCAAAACTTGCTAAAACGGGGTTATCAGAGCAGGTTAACCCCTTTTCGATTGCGAAATTAGCTGAGTCAGATGACTTAGTTTTTCGGGTAGAACAACAGCCAGAGCAAGCTTTACAAGCACCCTTTTACTGGCGCAGCCTTATTCATGATGAGTTTAATGGCAGTGAATGGTTAATATCGGACATTTTGAAATCGCAACAATATAACCCAATTCGCCGTACAATTACTCAAAGTAATGGTGTTAATTATCAGGTTATTGCAGAGCCTTCATCTTTAAATTGGCTTTTTGCAGTTGGCTTTGCGCAAAGTGATAATTCTGATGTGCACTCAACCTACAATGGTTTGTTAAAACGCAAAGGTAACTTAAACAAAAACATTAAATACGCGGTAACGAGTAGCCAAGCCTCGCTGAGCCTAAATGAATTTGAAAAACGCTTATACACCCGCTTACCGAAAGCAACTAATCCACAAACAACAGCTTTGGCAAAAGAGCTGGCTGCTGAGCATAAAAATGCCCAAGGTTACTTTAATTCGCTACTTGATTACTTTAATCAGCAGCAGTTTGCTTACACATTAACACCTACACCCATGTATGGTGATAATACGTTAGACCAGTTTGTGTTTGATACCAAACGTGGCTTTTGTGGCCACTATGCCAGCACCGCTGCATTTATGTTTCGTGTTGCCGGTTACCCTGCCCGTGTTGTGTCGGGTTATTTAGGCGGAGAACAAACTAAAGCTGCAACACTTAACATTTATCAATACGATGCACATGCTTGGGTCGAAGTGTTCTTTGATGAAAAGTGGCATATATTTGATGCTACCGCTGTTGTTGCCCCGGAGCGTTTAAACGGTTCGTTATCACAACTGGGGGATTTAAACGAAAGCTTTAACGACAATCTTAACTTTGGCCTAAAGCGCTGGAGTCATTTTAAAGCAATAAACTGGCTTAGAATTCATCTTGAAGAGCTCGACTATAAATGGACTAACTGGGTGCTTACGTTTGACCAAGAATCACAACAAAGTCTATTTGATTCACTGTTTGGTAATAAGTCAGCATGGCTTACGCCTTTAATTGTGTTAGGTACATTATTACTGAGCTTTACTGGCTATTTCTTATATAACAAACGCCCTATTCGAAGTAGAGAGCCGCTGGTTGATGACATCACTAAGCTATACCTGTGGGCAAAAAAGCAAGGCATTGAGCCAGTTGATACCAACACGCCACTGCAAAATATTGCTTTAATTAAACAGCAAAAGCCTAGAACAGAGGCATATTTAAGTGAGTTTGAGCAAATAATCATCGAAGTACGTTATCAACAGCAATCATATAACCAAAATCGCAAAAACCGCGTACGAGTTCTGTTAAACTCTCTCAAAACAGCCAAATAGAGAACAATATGAATGCAGTAATTGTCGGCGTTATGTTGATGCTGATCCTGACACTTTGTCGAATTAATGTCATTGTGGCGATGACGGTAAGCGCAATTGTTGCGGGTTTGACCGCAGGCCTTGGTTTATCACAAACCGTAAATGCATTTAATGATGGCTTATCGGGCGGCGCTGAAATAGCACTGAGCTATGCGATGTTAGGTGCATTTGCGGTGGCTATTTCTAAGTCGGGTTTAACACGTATTTTAGCGTCTAAGTTACTAAAGCAAGTAAACGACAATAGCCATAAAGGCGAAACGACACTTAGTTATCTTATATTGAGCATTATTTTGTTGTGTGCGATCTCGTCGCAAAATTTGATACCCGTACATATTGCTTTTATACCAATTCTAATACCGCCCCTACTTGTTGTTTTTAACAAGTTACGCCTTGATAGACGTGCCATTGCGTGTATCTTAACCTTCGGCTTAGCCACCTCTTATATGGTGCTACCTTATGGTTTTGGTGGCATTTACTTATACTCGATACTACACAAGAACCTCACTGAAAATGGCTTAGAGATTGTTAATACTCAAGTGCCGATGGCAATGATCATTCCAGCCATTGGGATGTTATTTGGTTTATTGGTTGCGGTGTTTATATCTTATCGAAAACGCCGTAGTTACGAGTCTCACAGCCTAACAGAGCAACAGCAAGAGGTTGTCATTGAACAGCCTAAAAAGGTTTTAGCAGTGGGAATTACCGCCGTACTTTGTTCATTAGTAGCACAAAATATTAGTGGCTCTATGATCCTAGGTGGTCTTGTTGGGGTAGCTATATTTACCTTATTCGGTGTTGTAAAACTTGAACAAAACGGCGATGTATTTAGTAAAGGCATTGCTATGATGGCGATGATTGGCTTTATTATGATTTCGGCGCAAGGTTTTGCTTCAGTGATGAAAGCAACGGGAGATGTCGCTTCATTAGTTAGCTCTGCCGCAGGAATGATTGAGGGTAACAAACCCCTTGCTGCTGCGTTAATTTTACTCGTTGGTCTATTAATCACCATGGGCATTGGTAGCTCGTTTTCGACGGTGCCAATTATAGCCACCTTGTTTGTACCACTTTGTATAGAACTAAACTTTTCGGTCATGGCGACAGCTGCATTGGTTGGTACTGCTGGTGCGCTAGGTGATGCTGGCTCCCCTGCCTCTGATTCAACACTTGGCCCAACATCGGGCCTAAATGCAGATGGTCAACACGACCATATTTGGGACTCTGTCGTGCCTACTTTTATCCATTTTAATATTCCACTACTGATTGCTGGCTGGGTTGCGGCAATGGTGTTGTAAAATTAGTATTGTTTATTTTAAAGCCCCAATTTGGGGCTTTTTTATTGGCTGAATAAAATACGTAAAGCATGATTTAAATCATGGAATCTGATTGGTTTAGTAAGCACTTTGTCCATTCCTGCTTCTAAGCAAGCGCTCTTATCTTGTTTAGAAGCATTTGCAGTTAATGCCACAATAGGTATGGTGAGGTTTAGTTTCTCGCGCATGTACTTAGTTGCACTTATTCCATCCATAACCGGCATCATCATATCCATAAGAACCAAATCAAAAGTACTTGCTTGCACTTTTTCAATTGCCTGCTGGCCGTTATCTGCAAGTGTTACATGATGGTTAAGTTTTTCTAGGAATGTCTTAATTAACACCTGATTCGTTTTATTATCTTCTGTTACTAAAATAGAAATCGGCTCAAGTGACTGTTCTTGTTCCTGTGTGTGAGTGGCCTCTTTTACCAAGGTAAAGGGTATCACTATCGTAAATTTAGAGCCTACGTTAGGCTCACTAACAACAGTGATAGTTCCTTTCATAAGATCGACCAGACTTTTTGTAATACTAAGCCCAAGACCTATCCCTTCAGCTTGCCTGTTTACGCCATCATCATGTTGTTTGAAAGCGTCATAGATTGTCTCAAGTTGAGACTGAGACATACCTTGCCCTGTATCTGAGATCTCAAAAATAAGTTCTTTTTCGGTACTATCAACTTTAAAATTAACAGTACCAACTTTAGTAAATTTAATCGCATTATCTAAAATATTAAATAGGATCTGTCCAACGCGAGCACTATCTATATCGATAGTTTTGGGTAATTCCGTTTTTATTTCAGATGAAAAAATAACGCCCCTGCTTTGGCTTGTTTCTAAGAATTGAGAAGCGATATTTTTAACCAATGTGTAAATGTCTGTCGCTTTGACATCAAGTTGCAGTGAGCCACTTTCGATTTTTGAAAAATCTAAAACATCGCTTATCAGATCTAGAAGAAGGTCTGCACTAGTATTAGCGTAATTTAACCACCTACTCTGTTTTTCATTTAACTCAGAGTCAGCGAGTAGTTCTAACATGCCAACAATGGCGTTCATTGGGGTTCTTATTTCATGCGACATAACAGTTAAAAATTGCGATTTTGCAAGACTGGCTTCTTCAGCCTTGTTTTTCGCTAGATTAAGTGCATACTCTCTATCTTTATTTACTGTTATATCTTTTGCAATCCCCATATAGCCTTTGAAATGGCCATTTGCATCATATTGCGGTTTACCACTAAAAGACACCCAAGCTTGAGGTGATGAATTTATCTCAAATTCAAAATCTATAAATTCATTTTGTTCTGACAATAAGTGTTTAAATTGAGACCACTTTTTTAACTGTGTTTGTTCATGTTCAGTTATTACATCGTCAAATGTTTTATTCAGGAAATGCCTTTTGTATAGATTGTTTGCTTCGTTTGAGGTTAATACGTTTATAAACAGATTATTTTCTGTGGTTTTCCAAAACCATTCACTGGCAAAGTCATTAAATAGATTTGAAAGCTCAGCTAAGCGGCTTAATAGCGAAGTCGAATGAAATTTTTGCCTGTTAAGCCTCGTTTGATGTTCTAATTGATGTGCAACTTGTTGAAGTAAAATTTGTAATGGCATTGATTCAAGTTCGTTAAAACAAGCTCCTGGTTCAATAGATAAAAATACCAGGCATTGAGCTTTACCAAATCCTGTTTTTACTTGAAAGACTAAAGCACTCTCTACATTGCTTGGGGTTCTAAACATGCTGCTATTGTTAATCTCAACCCATAACATTGAGTCATCAATCAATGCATCAATAAACAATGTTTCTTCAAAATCGAAATACTTCATAGTACGCATTTCGACTGATGCTTTATTGTTTTCAATATTAATTAAACAAAGCTCATTAAAACTAAAATAAGGATTCAGTAAAACTTGAAGTTCTTTCTTAACAGTTTGATTTTCTGTTATTCCATTAAACTGTCTTAGCACAATTGGTAATTGCTCTAAGTTAATACCCGCCATGGCTTTTCCTATCAAAAATTGCATCGCATAATGCAAATATAGAAAAAAGAATTAGATTCATCCATATATTTTTTAAAAAATTATCGATATTTCATCATATTAGCTAAATCTTAAAAATGGTATGCCTTATGCTTTTAATTGGTATGAACTAATTAGGGTGAATCAAATGAAAATTGTATGTATTGGTGGTGGCCACGGCTTATCTCATATGCTTAGTGCAATTAGACCACATTGCGCAGAACTCACTGCAATTGTCGCAACAACTGATAATGGTGGTAGTACAGGAAAACTAAGAAATAGTCAGGGGGGCGTTGCTTTAGGTGATATAAGACGTTGTTGCCTACAACTTGCCGATGATGACTCATTAGTACATAAAGTATTTCACCATCGCTTTGAAGGTGGTGAGTTAGATGGTCATAGTTTAGGTAATTTAACACTGCTAGGGTTATCACAACAAACTAACTCTGCGACTCAGGCAATTGCTTGGTTCAATGCGATGTTGGGCAATTCTGAAACCATTTTGCCAATGTCTGATGAGCCAACCGATTTATTAGCTGTTTTACCAAACGGTGAAAAAATTATTGGTGAATGCCAGATAGACTCGCTAACTCAGTTACCTGAATATGTCACTCTATCTCAAAATGTAAATGCGGCTCCAGGTGCTGTTAAAGCAATACATAATGCTGACTTAATTTTAATTGGTCCTGGTAGCCTAATAACCAGTGTTATGCCTGCTATGCTTGTAGAAGATATCGCTCAAGCAATTAACATGACTTCAGCGTGTCGAGTGTTTATAGAAAATATTGCAAAAGAAACAAGCGTAATTAAATCGTTAGATTTAAAACCCGTTGATTGGCTTGAAAGTATGCTGGGATATTCATTTTGTGATTTAAGTATTTCACACGACGCACTTAGCGAAATTGTTTCACATTTTGATGATGTGATTAAAACACCAAATCAGCAACATGATATTGAACAACTTAGTACAGTTTTTGGTGAGATACTTAAAATGCCATTAATTTTGGAGGCTGATAAATCAAGCCGAACTGATCAAGCTATTTCCATGCTTTAGTGTTAGTGAAAATTGATCTTGCAGTGTTTCGACTAAATCATGCAATTCACGATCGAATTGTTCAGCTTTGGCTTTGTGCTCAATTTGTTCAGCAATAGAACCTACAGAAAGCGCGCCATAGCTTCGGCTACTGCTTTTCAGACTATGTGCATTTAAAGAAATAGTTGCTTGTTTTGTTGTATCAGCAATATCGTTAACAATTTGTGTGGATTCAGTGAGGTAAACTTGTAGTAGCTGTTTTGCTAGGTCTTCACCAACATCCTGTTGCAATTGTGCAAATGTAGCAGTATCTATCATGTTTTTTCCTTGGAGTAGATATGAAGTACAGTGTTATTTTATTTGTAGATTCAAGCATCATTGGCGGCATCGAAAGCCATATCATCGCCCTATGCAATTTGCTTGAACAATATAATATTAAAAGCTCAGTTTTGTTTTATCAAGATCATAATAACATCGCATTTTACAATCGTTTAGATAATGCAAATATTGACTATCAATTTGCGGGCGGAAGTTTTTATGGTTTTTATAAAATTATCAAATGGTTACCATCTAGTTCGTTACTTCATACTCATGGTTATAAAGCAAGTATATTAGGCAAGCTCGCTTGCTTAATGCAAAATCGCCGTTGTATATCTACTTATCATGCCGGTGAGCAAGGTCAGGGACTCGTTTATTTATATAACAGGCTTGATAAGCTTTTAAGCTACTTTTCATTTAATTTTGCCGTTTCAGATATTCTTTCAAAACAGATTTACAAAGCAGAACTACTGGAAAACTTTATCAGTTTGAATAATAAATCTAAGCACTCAATAAACATTGAGATAGAGCCAATTAACATTGGCTTTGTTGGCCGCCTATCTTACGAGAAAGCCCCTGATATATTTATTGAAACAGCTAAACAGTTTTCATCTGAATATCTTAATTTTCATATGTTTGGTGATGGACCAATGGCAAGTGAATTAGATTTAACAGCATTAACTTATCATGGACAATGTGAGCCAGAACAAATATGGCCACATTTAGATGTATTGGTTGTTTGTTCAAGGGCTGAAGGTTTACCTATGGTTGTTCTTGAAGCAATGTCTAATGGTGTACTAGTGATTTCTGCACCTGTTGGCCAACTTGTGAAAATCATTGAGCATTTAAAAAATGGCTTACTAATGACTGATTCAAGCACTGATGCATTAGTAAACCAATTAAATTACTTACGATCACTCAGTGCTGAGCAAAAGCGCAACATGCTCAAAAATGCTAAGCAATTAGTTGAGCAACGTTTTTCAGGTAAACAGCAATTTGAACAATTAAATAAGGTTTATATCGCTAGCTTACCTGCATTTCCTCCCAACTCTTGATTTTTCTGTAAAGTGTTGAAGGACTCACATCTAACAAGGCCGCTGCTTTTGGAATATTGTTATTACATGCATCGATAGACTGTTCTATATAGCGTTTTTCAACTAACCAAAGGGGTTCTATATCTGACTGAGAAAACTCTGCTGGTTTTTCATCAATTGAAATTATTTCTGAAGATATAGGCGTACTATCCTCAAATTGTGTTTTAACCCTATGACTTGGTTCAGAAGCTGCCGTTTCGACTGACTGATTTTGGCTATGAGGTAAAGCAGGGATCATATTTGTTTCTATATAATCCTCATTGTGAAGTACGAGAATATTTCTAATTGTATTTTCTAGCTGTCGAACATTACCCGGCCAACTGTATTTTAAAAACATGTTTTTAACAGCATCAGACATGCCCCTGTAACTACGCCCTTCCTCTTTACTAATTTTTTTGAATAAGGCATCTGCTATCTCAATAACGTCTCTGCCACGTTGATTAAGAGGTGGTAAAGTGACAGGAATAACATGTAAACGATAATATAGATCCTCGCGGAAACGCCCTTCTTTAACCTCAAGCAAAGGATCACGATTTGTTGCACATACAAAGCGTACATCAACTTTAACCTCTTTTTCACTCCCTACTTGCTGATAACAACCAGTTTGAATAAAGCGCAAGAGTTTACTCTGAAGATTAATATCCATTTCGCAGAGCTCATCTAAAAATAAAGTTCCTCCATCAGCTTGGCCGGCAGCCCCTTCACGGTTTGCAATGGCCCCTGTAAATGCGCCTTTTAAATGTCCAAAAATCTCACTTTCAATTAAATCTTTAGGTATTGCGGCACAATTCAAAGCAACAAAGGGTTTATTTGCACGCGGAGATGCTAGGTGCACTGCACGGGCACATAATTCTTTTCCTGTACCACTTTCACCAGTAATAAAAACGGTTGCTTTGCTTGCTGAGGCAGATTTAATAATTTGGTATACAGATTGCATTTCAGCAGAACTGCCAATCAAATCAAAGTACTGTCCATTCTCATAGGTACTTTTGTATGTTTTTACGGTTTGCTTTAAGTCTTTTAGTTTTAATCCGTTATTTACAGTGATCCGAAAACGATCCGCTTCAATGGGTTTTTCTAAAAAGTCACTCGCACCTAATTTAATTGCTTTAATGGCCATTTCTTTTGTTGCATGGCCTGTTAAGACAATTACCTGCGGAGAGTTATCAGCATTTAATGATGATAAAATATCAAGGCCATTCATATCCGGCAGCATGACATCTAATATGATCAGGTCTGGTTGAAATTCTTCTAAAGCAGCTATCGCCTGCTCGCCGGTGTAAGCGATGCGCGTATTTACACCCGTGGGTATTAAGTATGACTGGTACATTAAAGCCAGTGACTCAGTATCTTCAACAATGAGAATTTTAGGTGGCATTGGTATGTCCTTATTTTAATAGCTGTTGAGATAAAGTGATTATGATACAAAACCTTACTAATAGCTTAGTGTGAAATCGCTCAGTTTGTAAACTCAAACTTTAGTGTTTGTTGATCACAATGAGTGATGCATCATCAACTTCTTCAGATAACTTCACTTGACTGGCTTGCCATAAACCATATGCAAAATCTTCATTGTAGAGTTTGTTTGCGTTTAATTTCGATACTATTTGATCCACTTCATCTAAGTGCTGGTTATCTAACCAACCATCTGTAAAGATTAATATGTGCTCAACCTCAGCTAGTTCATATTGGTAATGCTTAAATTGATGTTGATCATTAAGGCCAAGCAAAGGATCTGTCCCAACTAGCTGCTCTAAACGGCCTTGTTTATTAATAACACAAGGCGCAGGATGGCCCGCATTGAACCAATGTAAACGGTTATCTTCGATATAAATTATCAACAAGGTTACTAAGCTTGATTTACATAAGCGCTGCTCAGAAAGGGCTCTATTCAACATAGGTAGTACGGTCTTTAAAGGGATCTCTGTTGCTAAACAACCATTTAAAAAACCTTTAATAGCAAAGCTCTCTTTTAAAGCGACTAGACCATGTCCCATCATATCGCCAATTACCACGGCGTTGCTATGCTGGTGGGGATACAAACAAAAATCTCCCCCCATTTGGCTTATAATTGAGCCAAAATTATAAGCGTTATACGTTTCTAGCTCACGTTTGGTTGGCGCTCTGTCCTCATTAACAAAGTACTTTAAAGCAGAGAACCGATGAACAATTCTTTCAATACTTTGCAGTAATCTAGTTTTGGTAACAGGTTTAACTAGATAATCATCAACGCCGAGCATATTAATTCTTTTGATCAACTCTTCACTGTCATCCCCCGTGAGCATAACAACTGATAAATTAATTTTTAGATTTGACTGGTTTAGTCGTTTTAGTAGCGGCTCACTCGTACCATTTTTAAGCTTGTGGTCTAACAGTAAAATCGTCGCACCTGAGGTCAGGATCTCTTGCCAACCTGATTCAATGTCTTCGCAACAAATTACTTGAAAATGTTCGGATAAATAGGCTTTAAGCAGAGCCAATTGTGACTTATCATCATCAATGTATATCAATGTTGGCCGCTTATCGATATTGTTTAAACAGAAAGAAAATGTATTAAATTGATGATGAGTATTATAGCTAGCATTAGGAAAATAATGCTTGATAAGCGCAACACCCATCCCCCCTTCAACAAGCTCACCGCTGTCTATTTCCCAATTTGATGAGTGATTATTAAAAATATCATAACTTTTAAATGAATCTTTAAATTCAATTCGTAACTGCTGGTTTGATACTTTAAATATACTAAATAACAAAGGCTTATCATTTTTCTTTGTGTGGCGTAGTAAATTAGTTAAATACTCGGTTGCGACAAGGCCTGCAGCATCAATGTCTTGGTGCTTGACACTAATTGCAGTAAGGATATGTTTTAAAACATGCCGTATCTCACTCACTATCGGCCAATCTAGCGTATAACTCTTTTGATAAAGGCAGTCCATTTGTCTCTCAATATGCAGTAAACAACCAACGTTGTTTAATTATTTTATTTATTAGGTAATTAGAAAGTTTAGGCCATTTATGTTGGCGCGTTTTAAGTGACTCAATCAAACGTGTACCCAGTGGAGCAAAGTTATGCTGTGCGACTACAATTTTAATCTCAGTCAATCCTGCTTGCTCTAGATTTGTAATGCCATGGCACAGTGCTTCTTCATCATTTAAACCTAATGAAACAGTCAAAAATGTCATGTCAGTACATAAGCTTAGCGCATGTAATGGTACATTGCCTCGATTACACTTAAGTGCTGGGCTCATATCAATAAACACATAGTCATATTCTTGTTTTATTCGTTCAATTGCATCGTTTAGGATTGATTTGTTTTTAACTGATTCCAGCTCATTTAGATGCTGCATAGTTAAAATATCAACGTGATCTGTGCTAATAATATTCAATTGACAACTTATATCACTAAAGCACCATGGCCCAACGTCAGTACTTTGGTTCTGATCAAGTTTAAAAGGCGAAATTGGGTTCAAATCAATGATCAAAACTTTTTTTGATTGATTGCATAGTCTTGTTGCAACGCTAGTACATAAGGAAGTTGACCCCTCACTTCCTGTTAAAGATATAAAACAAATACAGCGAGCTTTAAGGTTATCAATTTCATTACAAACTGCTTCAAGCTCTTGGTACTGAGAAGGTATTAATTTCATAGGCCCACCACTAAAGCGATTACTGTTATGAAGTCGAGAAAGTTAGATTTAAATTGGCTAATTAAATCCTGACCTTTATCTGGCACATAAAGCGTATCGCCGGCACGTAACACAGGGATATACGCTGAATTCGGATTCTTAACAAACTCTTCTAAATCAAATACACGAGACTGCTCTTTACAACATGAATGATTAACTACCACAATTTTGTCTATGAGTGCAGAGCTTGATGGACCGCCTGCTTCTGCTAGTACGTCAAGTACCGTCATAGTGTCATCAAAACTGTAACGACCAGGCTTTTCAACAGCCCCCATAATACGCACTACTTGCTCTTTAGGGGTACGTAACCAATCTTTATCTTTTTCAGGAATGTAGATGGTATCGCCTGGTAAAACGTGTGGAAACAGTGTTTCATCGCCTGTTTCAAAATAAAGTGCGAGGTTTAACTTACTAACCTTTGCAGTGTTTCCATTACGATGGGTAATACGAATATTACGTAAATCTGCATTATCTGTAGGACCATCAGCCGCGGCTAAAATATCAATAAAATGCATATTGGTATTAAATGCATAGCGGCCTGGAGAACCAACTTGCCCCATTATATAAATAGATTTACTTGATTCTTGGCGGATCCATTGCGATTTATTATCAGCAGGATCAACTGGCAGTTCCTCAACAATGATAGTGTCGCCAGCAATCAAGTTGGGTAATTCATAGTTTCCTGCATCATTAATTGTATACTGCTCTAAATCGAAACGTTTAGTGACTTCACCGTTACGAACGATCTTTATATCATTGATATTTGCGCCTTTAGTTGGCCCGCCTGCATGCGCAAGTAAATCTGTGAAATCCATTTCGGGACTCCATTCATAACGGCCCGGTGATTGGATTGCGCCGATAATTTTAATTGCGCGTTTTGGTGGCACTTTCAACCAACTTTTTTCATTTTGGTCAGTCTTTTCTGGAACAAAAATCACATCTCCTGGGTTTAAGTTAGGCACTTTTACAGTCACAATTCCTTCACTGTAGCCTTGCAGATCGAATAAAATACTTTCGCCCGATGGCGTTAAAATCTTAATCTGGCGAGTTTCTGCAAAGCGAGTCGGCCCGCCGGCATTCGCAAGAATATCTAAAAAGCTGGTACTATCGCCGGCCTCATAAGCGCCCGGCTTTTGTACTTCACCCATGATGTAGACGGTACGTGATGTAGTGTTTACATCATCAACCATGATAGGCACGTAAATCGTAGAACCCGCTTTTAGTGCAGGCATTGTATCGTTGTTAGGTTTATCCAAATACGCTTTTAGATCAAACACAACAGGTGTTTTGTCTACGATAACGCGAATTTTGGTTACATCTGCGTAGCGAGTTACACCTTCAGCTCGCATCAATGCATCTAATACACTCATATTTTCTTTGAATGCAAAACTACCTGGATTGTGAACTTCACCAAGTAAGGTGATTGCACTGTTATCGCTGGCATCACCGGATGCACTTAATGTTTGCGCATCAAAATCGATTTGTACATTGCCTAATAGTGGTGATACAGGTACGAATACTGTGTCGGCACTTTGTAATTGGGGTAATAAGTCAATGTTGCCTGAATCTAAATAGGCTTTGTAATTGAATTCTATTACATCGTTACCGCGACGAATTTGTAGTCTGTCTAGCTGTGCCCCTGGTTTCAAGCCACCTGCACGTGCAATGACCATTTGGATATTACCATCACGGGGAATACTGACTTGAGATGGGTCGTTCACATAACCCATAACATTAATAAAAATATCTCTAGAACGAATTTCGACATAAAAATCGTCCATCGCAACATAGACTTCGCTTAATGCAGTACGTAGTTGCTGTTCAATTTCAGCAAGTTCAGCGCCAGTTACTTTAAACTTACCAAGCTCAGGTAAAGTGATGGTGCCATCTTTGGCAACTTCAAATGGTTCATTGAACTCTACTTCACCCGGTAAGTATAAATATATTTTGTTTCCGACTTGAACTTGCTCTGCAACAGCGAGTGTTGAGAACATAAGTAAGCATATTAAAATTAACTGTTTCATATTATTGCCCCTTAGGACCATTTAAAACTTTGGTCCAACTGGATAATGCATGTACTTTTTTGTTCGTATCTTTGTCAGTAATATCAATAACTATCGCTTCTACACGTCTATCTGAGTGGCGTTTAGCATTTGAGTCGGGCTCATTGCTATAAGGTGATAAACTACCTTGTGTGAGCGTTGTAATCGTAGCTAAATTAACCCCGTAAATTCCTAACCAGTGTTTAACCGTCTCTGCACGTTTCAATGCTAATTCATAGTTATTAGTTTGTTGCCCGCTAATATCTGTATGCCCTACTAGTAATAGATTGATTTTATCTACTTGTTTTATTAAGTCAGCCGCCTGTGATAAGCGAGAGATGTATTTAGGTGTTACTTGAAAGTCATTAAAAGAGAATTGATTGTCACTATTTAGCAGCTCAGTGATTTGCTCTTTCAATGATGCAGTCATCACCTGCTCATTTTCCGTTGGGCCAGCACATTGCGTCATCGCATTAACTGTTTCAAAGTGTTTTGATAACTGGTTTAGGCCGTGGTAATGGATCAAAAGATCATGCTCTGCGTCTTCCCACATTTGGGCTGCGATTAAACGACGTATACGATTTTCATAAATTTGAGCTTTAAGCAATTGAGCGGGCATACATTGTTTGATGCCTTGAGCTTTCAACAAATCTAATTTCAAAACGTGATGTTCAAACTCACTCAAAACCACTGTTTCTTGTGTATCGTAAATAAGCTCATTTTGTTCATCGGTTAATGGGTAATTTTGGTATTTTTCGGCCCAGCCTCCTTGTCCTTCATCAGGCCAAGAAGCACATCCGCCAATTATAATCAGTAAAACTGTTATTAGTATGTGCTTCATAACTCACCTCACGCGATGTCAGCTTGCTCAATGAATGGGATGGTTTTATCTACTCTTAGTAAACTCATTAATTTATGTGGTTGACCTGAAACGTTCAGTAAAGAAAGCTTTTGGCCTTTTTTCTCAATTCGTTTATATAAAAATACCATGGCACCAATACCTGAGGAGTCGATGAAGGTGGTGTCACTAAAATCCAGAACCACATTTAATTGTTCACTCGTGGCTACCGTTTCGAACTGATCTTTGAAGCTATCGACTGCTAAACCAGAGAAATCATTTGGTAAGGTGATGAATGTGGTACTTGCATCAGATTTAGCTGTATTAGTCATGATTTTCTACCTTTAAGATGGTTTGGTTAATCTTACTGTTACAACTTAAATGCCAGAATATAAGGTATTGATAATTTTAATTTTTTTATTTACTTTGTGCATAATGCAATTAATTTATAGGAATTAATTTGCATTATGCAACTGATTTTGACCATAAAACTATTGGCCTTTTCCTGTAAAAACAACCATTAGCGTTTTGATAATTATTGAGCATTCTAATTTTAGCCATGCTAATGGCGTAGACATACTAAGTGAATAGGCATAATCCCAACCAATTTTACTGCGAGCATCTTCTATTGATTCGTCGTAGCCATTCATTACTTGGGCAAGACCCGAAATACCAGGTTTTACGCCATAAGTTCGTTGACAAAAATAGGGGATATTTTTTTCTAACTTTGCATAGAAAACTGGACGCTCTGGTCTTGGACCAATTAATGACATATCCCCTTTAAGAACGTTTATTAATTGCGGTAACTCATCAATACGCGTTTTTCTCATAAATCTGCCAATAGGAGTAATTCGTGGATCATCCTTACTCGCCCATACGGCACCTGATTTTAATTCAGCATCAACAACCATAGAGCGAAACTTATATACATTAAATAATTTGACAAAGTCATCTGAGCTTTCACCGACACGAAGTTGGCTAAAAATAATCGGGCCTTTAGAAGTCAATTTAATTGCGATAGCGGCAAATAAACAAATGGGCCAAACGAGAGCGATTGCAACTAACGCACCGATAACATCACAGCCACGCTTTATAACCTTCACAAGCGACTTACCAGATATCTCATAAGAAGAGCGATTCACATTGTTATCCCTCACACGTCGCCAAGGAGCATTAAAGTACCCTAGCTCGTAGCGTATAATTCCATATAAAGACAGAAAATAACTGTTTAAAATATAGTTCATTTTATCTAAAACAGGTACGCGTATTTTAATATTAAATACACTCTTTAACAGCTCAACACCGTGTAAGCTTAAAATGCCTATGGCTAAAAACACTGCCCATGTGGTTTTCATGAATGCAGCTTCGAATAAAATACACAAGTAGATACACGCTAAGATAATCGGCATCACACCGCGTAGTACTTTATGCGAAAAAAAGTTTAAACTCGTCCAACCAAGCTGAGGCTTTAGAAGCTGTTTTAGAGACTTAATTTGTTGCCAATTCCCTGCTCCAAGGCGGATACGACGTTTGTAGTCTTCTTGTTGTAAATCGCATTCACGCTCATAAATAACAACGTCTTCATCTAATACTGCCTTACCACCTTGTGCAAGCGCATTCATAGATAAAATAAAGTCATCATTAATAGTGTTATCATCAAGCTCTATTGCAGATGTTGAACGCATCGCAAACATGGCACCAGGCACACCAATTACTGCACCTAGCTCGGACTCAGATAGTTTTACCTGATTTTGATACTTCCAATATGCTTTTTGTGCATCTGGAGCCCTATCATCAAGTGTGTACACTCCCGTAGAAATTGCAACTTTTGGATTACTAAATTTATCGGCGACCTTATTTAAAGCATCAATGCTCAATAGCGCGCTCACGTCAGTGAACAATAAAATATCATTTTGAAATTTAGCTAACCCCATTAATGTATTTAATCCATGCACTTTACCTTTGTTCTCTTCCCTGACATGGAAAAAACATTGCACACCATGGCTCAGTAAAACACGTTGAGCCTCATAAGCTCTGTTCACCGTCGCATCTGTGCAACCATCAAAATAGACATGTATGCTGTAATGATCATTGTCATATAACAATGAGGCTAAGTTATGTAACTTTTCTGCTATGTGGTCTTGTTCGTTATACGCGCACATTAAAATACCAATATTTGGCTGATAGGTTTTAGGGTCAGCCTTGCTATTTTTGTGTTTAGATTTGTGACTTTTTGCAGCCCAATTAACCATGATTGGATATCCAACATGGTGGTAAATTGCAACGAATACTAATACTAAAAATACGATACTGAAGATTGTCATCATAGCCTCCCATCACGCTAACGCTGTGTATAAATTGTCATATTGACTGCTCATGGTCCGTGCATCAGCAACAGCAATAGCATGATGACGAATAGGATTTCCGTTTGGTAATTGCAAAGTACGTAATATCGCAGGGGCAATTAGCTTGTAGTTATTTGCTGCAATCAATTCCCCCTCTTTATCAGTTACAACTTCGTGAATACCACCTACATCAGATGCGACAATAGGTACTCCACATGCCATCGCTTCAATGATAGACAGGGGCAGACCTTCTCGTTTCGAGTATAGACACATAACATCGATGCTAGAGTAAAAAACTCTCATGTCGTGTATATTTCCTAAGAAATGTACTCGCGATTTTAAATCATAGCTTTCAACAGCTTTGTGGAGTAAATCTCTCTGGTCACCATCGCCTGCAAATACAAGGTGATAATTCTCAGGCAAATAAATGAGAGCATGTATTAAGTCTTTATGCCCTTTACCTTCAATTAGTCGTGCTGCACACCCGATCAACTGAACATTTTCTGGTAAGTTTAACTGCTGGCGTGCACATGATTTATCTATTGCTTTAAATTGCTCGCAATCAATACCATTTAAAATTGTCTGTTGAGGTATGATTGACGTTTTTGATTGAAACTCATTGGCTACGATGTTTGCATCTGCTACCCAATGAATATGTGTTAATAAGTTAAGAGCTCTGGTGAAAAAACGTTGCTTAATATTGTTTAAATACCAAGCATCATGAATAGTCGAAACATGGCGAATACGCTTAGTTGTTAATGAACACACAATACCAGCGTACAGTAATGGACCTATATGATGACTATGAATAATATCTATTTGCTGCTCTTTTATAAGCGCCTTTAATTTTTTTATAACCGAACCTTTAAAGCCAGGTGCTTTATTTAAACAAAAAACACTGCTTTTATAATTGCTAAGTTCCGGCCATTGTTTGATTGCTGACTCCTTATCACCTTCTAACGAGACGATGATGGTTGTTTGGCTATATTGACTATTCTTTAGTAGCGTAATTGCCATTTTTTCTAGGCCGCCAACTTCTAAATGCTGTACTAAGTGCATTACCTTCATAAAGGCTCTCCTTCAATATGCTTGTTAGATGCACTGCTGTTTATAATTGGCAGGACAGTCACTACGTGTGCATTACTAAGCTTTTCAATAGTTTGAATATCTTTCAGATGGCTGTCGCAAAGTGAAGCAACAAATACACTTGCTCCACCTGTAAACATTCCAAGCACGACTCCAATCACGATTGTCATGACTAAAGAGGTATTGATTGGCTGCGTTGGGCTATAGGCGCGTTCAATTGTTTTTACTTTGTCTGGGCCTTCATATTTAACAAGTTTTCCTGTTACTTTTGCCATTTCGTATCGGCTTAACATATCTTTGTACAACGACTGTTTAACTTCGTAATCTCGTTCTAATTTTCTTAGCTGCTTTTCTACATCGCTGGTAATTAATAATCTCTCGCTTACCTCTTTTACCTGTTCTTCTAGCATTGCAAATTCTTGTTCTTGCTGAAGCAGGCTATTTTTAGCTTCTTCTAAGGCAAGCAGCTGTGAAACCAACACACTGGATTCTTTATTTTCACCCGAAGGCAAGGTATTAACCATTTGCCAAAGTTGATCTAGATTCGAGGTATCTAATTCTTCGCTTGATTCAAGTAATGACTGCTGACGCCCTTTTAAGTTTTTTAAAGTACGTGTTTTTTCAATAACTTTACTGTGCTTATCTGTATAACGAGTACGCAGTAGACTTAATTCAGATTCTGTACGAATAATTTTTTCTTCTAACTTCCCTAGGATTGGATTAGCTTGCCCTACTTTATTTTTTAGTGCATTGAGCTTTGCTTTAGCACCAGAAAGAGCAATTAACTTCTGCTGTTTTTCCGTTAATAATTTATCGAATGTTTCGCGGTTGCTATGTAAAACCGTTGGTAATGTATTGCTATTTTGGCTTTTAAATTTAGCAAGAGATTCTTCAGATACTTCTAACTCTTGGCGTAACCCTTCTAGTTGCTGAAAGAAAAATTGCTCTGACGTATCTAAAGAGGCTTTAGTTGGCGCAAGTAAGCGTTCAATAAATTTCTCTACCACTTTTTCAAGTACAGGTTTCATTTGACTTTGGTCGTGCCATATAAAGTTTATACGCACTAATTCATCGCCGATTAATGACAAAGACAGAGCTTTAGAGAGCTTTTGATGAATTTCTTCAACTTGCTTATGGTTAGCATCTTGTGCGATTAAGTTAGTTTCCTTAGCGACAGCGATAAGTACTTTCCTGCTAATAACTAGTGTTCTTAGTGCTGCCATACGATCTGATAACTGAAATGAAAAAGACAGATCATCTAAATACGGATTTAAAAGTGCAGACTCTTCAATCAAAATGGTTGCGTGGTTGGTATATTCTTTTTGAGCAGTTAAGCCCATGAGAATAACGACAATAGGCACAATGCAAAATGGAATTATAAAAAGCTTAATGCGCGTATAAAGCGCATAAAGCCCTAAATATATTAATCGTTTGATTTGCTCTTTAACTAACATGGATTTACCTATTGCTTTGCAATTTGCAAAAAATTACAGTTATATTTGCATTTTGAAAAAATAAACTGCAATAATTTCAATTAGTTACTCTGTTGCAGATCTCGTTCCAAAAATAAAAAAAGCTGCGTTAATGCAGCTTTTAATAAATGAAGTTAACCAAGCCCTAGCTCATCACTTATTTGTAGCGCCTTAACTTGCCAACTATGATTTTTTGCGTAATCAGCTTGAGTTTGTCGCCAATTAAGCTTTTGCTCATCGCTGATGCTAATGGCATAGTCCACACGCTCAATGAAGGCATTCATAGAGTCTGCGATCAGCACAGCCTCTTGATAGGGTCTCACTGCAGCAAAATTAGTTGAAACAATGGGGGTTCCAGTCGCTAGATACTCCTTAAGTTTAAGCGGATCGCATGCTCTAATTTGCGCGTTATCAACAAATGGGAGAATCGAGACATGCCAATGTTGAGAAAAAGTAGCAAGTTTATGGTGCTCTACTGCGGGTACATGGGACACATTGTTAAGGGATAATAATGAATCAAAGTTTTCAATAATGTTACCAATTAACATTATTTGGTATTGAGGCCGTTCAAGTGCCAGTTTTTGCAAAAGTTCTTTGTCGAGCCACGCATTTAAAGAACCATAAAAGCCAATAACCGGTTTATTGATATTACTAAGTTCAACTGCCTTCTGCTTTTTATTATTAAATAAATCAAAGTCAACACCATGAGATAACAGCTTAACTTTATGCTTTGGCATTTTGCTAGAAAGAAATTCACTTACTACATAAATGAGGTCGGCTTTAAGAATAAGCTCTCTCTCTAGTGGTTCAACCATTAAATGATCAACACCCGCTAAAGCCGAAAAGTCATCGCCACAATAATAAACAATCTTGTCTATGGGACGTAAATTAATAAGGTATATGGCAGTAGGAACACTGACCCAATAGATAATTGGTTCATTATCAACAAAAGACTTTTTATTAAAAATCCATTTATTAAATGCTTTTACAAGCTTATTGTCATGCCAAGGTAAAATCGGCAAGGTATGATCTTTAAGTTTGCTGTGCTTGTCTGCAGATTCTTCAGTATGCCCCTTTTTCAACACTAACGATTTTAGTTTGTAAAAAACTCTTTTTACATCAAGCAACTTTATTGTTGGCTTTCGCATACCGATTGAATTTATCCATACAATATCATGGCTTTTCGCTAATTCTTTAAAGATATGTTGAGTACTGCTTGGATGGCTTTGCCAATCTTCACCAAAAACGATAAATTTCATGACTCTGACTCCAGCTTCTTAACAACTTTCGCAGGGTTTCCTGCCACAATCGTATTTGCAGGTACATCTTTTGTAACAACACTACTTGCTGCAACTATTGCGCCCTTTCCTACTGTTACGCTAGCAAGGATCGTAGCCCCCGTTCCAACCCAAGCCCCTTGCTCTATAATGATGTCTCCGACTTGCGAATCATCATCAGGCTCACCTAAAGCGCGCCTTTGCGAGTTTAAAGGGTGGCCTGGAAAACCAGCTAAAAAAACCCGTCCAGCAAGCCTAACATCATCTTGCAGAACAATTTTACCAGCCACAGAGAATGAGTTTTGCCAACCAATATCGACATTATTACCAATGATAAGTTGCGATTTGTTTAACCCATGACTACGACCACAAAAAGTGCTAATACCACTAATACGAGAATTATCTTGGCACGTTATATCTAGCTGCCCTAAAATTTGTGGCATACCAGAATAAAGATATAAATTGCGTTTTGAACCTTTAATTTGGCTTTTAAAAATTGGCGTAAAATAGAAGATACGTAATAGTTCACTGAAAATTGTTTTAACAAGTAAATGCAGTTTATATAGGCATGCATGGAAACCTGGTATTACAAACATTTGCGGATTGCGAATGAGTTTTGCAATTTGAAAAAGTGACTTTGCAAAAGGACTGTCACTTGATTTTAACCACTGTTTTAAATTCTCAGTCATAATGCCTTTCCTTTTGTTTATCTATAACAAGCTTTTCAAGAGCAATAGTTAACGCCAAGATGATGTATATAGGCCAAGTAAAAGCTTGAGTTAAAAAGGTTCCTGACACCATAAAGCCTATCAGCCCGCCTTTAAGTGCTTTCGCATTCACTGCTATTTTTTCATCGTTAAGCTGTTTATTTATCAAGAAAACACGGTTTAAACTTCGGTAAATACATGTGATCAGGGCAATGAATATGAACATCCCAACAATGCCTGTTTCGCCAAGTACTTGAAACCATGTACTGTGTACTGCATGATTCTTGCCATCCCAATGTGGACTATAGAAAAAATAATTCGCGACAAAATTATTCACACCTACCCCAGTCATTGGATTAGACAGCGCCATGTTAATTGCCGCATGCCAAGCATAGATACGGCCCATTGCAGACTCATCGACACCATCTTCATGAGCTCCACCACTTTGTCTATCTGATATCCCTGCAAAAACAATCATCGCGAGCATTCCGACAGCACCTATACAACCAACAATGATTGGATTTTTAATTTTTTGATAGATAAAAAAGCTTAATACTGCTGCAATCCCCAGTAATCCCCCACGACTTTGAGTAGCAATAACGCCACTAATCGCAACTATTAGACAGATGAGTGCTATAAAACGTCTTATTTTATGGGCGCTACTATCAAAAACTTCAGCAGCAAGAAAAGACACTGGGAACATCATGACAAGTGATAAATCATTCGGGTCACCGAGTTGTGAGCGAAGTTCTCGCGAAATAGTCACACGAGTTCCTTCAACAAGACCGATCCCATTCATTTTATTACTTAAGGCTACAAGCGCGATGGCTGAGCCTGAAATCATAATACCAATGCGGATAACATTAAAATGTTGTAGAGAAGTCATCCACCATGAAATTGCAAACACCATTATGAGCACTTTAATCAACACACCTGACCAATACTCAAGCGCTAAACCACGGTTAGCCGCACTGAATACGCAAATAGTTAACCAAATAAACCAAGCAAAAAATATAAGGTGATTTGTATGCCAATGAGGCTTTAATTTCTGCGAAATAAATAGATGCCATGCAATCCCTAAAAGAGATGCTAATGCCAAGAGCTTAGGAATTTTTAATGGCATCAAAACAGGAAATGCTTCGTGTAGCCTAAAATAACTAAAAAGAATAAATAAGATAATAAATGCAACACTGACTTTCACTGCTGTAAACGCTGCAAAAGGAAGTAGTAATAAAGCAAAAACGGCGATAGGACCTAGTATCGAGTAAGTCGAAATAACCAGTACGGTGACAACAATACCATTTATTACAAGTTGATTTTGCTTATAGTAATTGAGCATATTTACGCTCCTCTACCGTTTTTTTGATAACTCGTAAAATGATGCTCTTGTACTGATTAATAAATACAAAAATGTACGCTAACAGGACACCTAATTGTAGAATTAAATTGCCAGGCATAAACGAAATACCCGCTATGATCAATAAAGCAAGCCAACTAGTAGCAAGTGAAGATAGTTTAAAAGTTAGCGGAACAAACTGTTGGCTAGTTAAGTAAAAACATAACAGTTTAAAGCTCTGCATAATAATTAAAGATAAAATCGCTCCTTCTACAGCAAACATTGGCACCAGAAGATATAAAAGGCTCAGACCGACTAATGCAGTTAAAAAATTAATAATGGGTACCCAGATCCCATTCTTATGCGTATAACAACCAATATTCAAAATATCGCTATGGTGCCTAATAGCAACCACAACAATTAACAATACTAACCAGTGCTCGTTGCCGTGGTAATTATCAGGTAACACTAAATTTAAAGTGATTGGAGCAAGAACAGACATCACTACGCAAAGCGCTAAACCAACATTCAAACAGAGAATGGCTTTACTTTCGTATTCAGATTTATTGTTTTTAACTAGGCTAAAACGTTTAGCAAACCACCAAAGGCGTATAGGCTCAAACGTAAACGAAGTTAATACTGCAAACTGCGCCGCCACGTAGTAATTCGCTAACAATGTCTCATCAAAGTTTGCAACTATAAACCAATTTTCAGCGCCGTTTCCGGCATAAATAAATAAACTAGAGATAACAATAGAAATGATAAAAACAGTCTGTTTCCCTTGTATTCGCCAAGAAAACTCTGAATAACTTACATTAATAACCTTTAAAATATCAAAATAGCTAATACATACAATAAGTAAACTACTCACTACCCCCGACACCATAACTCCAGTAATACTGAAACCTAAAAATAGTAAGGTAATCGTTAATGTTGTTTGGACTAAAGCATGAGAAATGCATAAATAACAATATGTTCTCGCATTATTAGTCAAGCGATAATAAATGTACGGAATACCAATTAGCGCCGATAATGCAAGATTAACAATTAATAGC
This sequence comes from Pseudoalteromonas sp. PA2MD11, assembly GCF_017808125.1. Classification (NCBI taxonomy): domain Bacteria; kingdom Pseudomonadati; phylum Pseudomonadota; class Gammaproteobacteria; order Alteromonadales; family Pseudoalteromonadaceae; genus Pseudoalteromonas; species Pseudoalteromonas sp. PA2MD11. The sequence goes on along the minus strand of NZ_JADKNF010000002.1, from coordinate 180,044 downwards.
CTTAAATCTAGAGGATCAACTTTGGCCGGTAACTGATGTGCTATTTGCTCAGAAAAAATCAAAGAACAACCTGCAAAGAGTAAACTAAATATAAAGGTTGTAATTACCGCGTCACGAAACAGAGCAAGTTTTTCAGTATGAGTATTGTACTGTTGTTTAAGTAAAAGCTCTGGTAAGCCTATTGATAAAATAAGCGAACACAGCGCAGAAACAGTTACAAGAAAATTTAACTGTCCAAACTCTACTTGACTTAGGAATCGTGTGCTAATTGGTAGCAATAAAAAGCCTAGTCCTTTTACTGATAATACTGCGACGGCAAAATAACCTATTTGTTTTAGATTACTCATAACTGTTCCTTACAAAGCTTCAACCCACTTTGATAGTTGTTTAGCCTGTTTAAATGCATTGTAGTGCTGATTAACATGTTGTTTTGCATTTTGGCCGAGTAAATAGCGTTTATGAGGTGACAACTCATGAAATTTATAAAGCATCTTGCTAATACCAGAGATACTGCTAGGCATACATTTCATGCCAACATTAGGCGTAACAATTTCATTCGCACCCATTAAAGTGGTTGTTAAAACAGGTAAACCACATGCCATTGCCTCTTTTAGAACCAGTGGCCCTGTATCTCGGTCACCATTTTTAGCAACACAAAATGGGGCAATCAAAGCTGAATAATTCACTAGGTTTTCACTTACCCAAGCATGAGGTTTTTCACCTAGAAACCTGACTGACTTTCTTACGCCAAGCTCTTCAGCCATATACATTAGGTCGTTGATCATTGGACCGTCGCCAACGATATCTAAAGTAATACCAAATTCTTTAGGCATATGTTTAAGAGCTGGTAATAAGAATTGAAGCCCTTTCTTTTCGACTAGCCTACCTATAAAAATTAACCTTACAGATTCACTTAATGATGAAGGTGTTTGGTTAAATTTTGTAGTATCGATACCGCAGTGAAGTAATTTCACGTTACTTTTTTCGCATTTTTTAAACTGCATAGCCATTTCTTCACACACAGCGACAGAGAAATCACATAAAGCTAATTTCGAGTTTAAATCGGCACTATTTACATAAACATCATGGCCATGCCCTATCGAAGAGACAGTGATATTTGCCATTTTCGCAGCAACAATGCCATATGCTAAAGGGCCATGCATAAAATGGCAGTGCAAATGATCTATTTTGGCAACTTTAAGGTACTGAGCAATTTTGTAGCCATAGCCAATAAGAGATTGTGTAGATATCGAGCGAAACTGGATTGCAGTATTTATTGCTTTACTGAGTTTCACAACATTAAACATTGCGGGAAGTATTTTTTTAAAGTCAGGCTTTTCAATCTCTTTGACTTCTATTGCACTTGATAAATTAATCAACACAGAGGTTTTTTCAAAAGTGAATACCGTCACTTTATGTCCAGCATCTAGAAGTGCATTAATTTCTGTGACAACAAATGTTTCTGATGCAACTGGGAAACTCGGAACTAAGATAGCGATGTGTTTCATAAAATGCTCCTACTAAAATATATGTAGAAACAAGGGCAATAACCATACCTGCTTTTTATGGGGTACTTTTCTCAATTTGAGACGTCAAATCTATAAATAATTGCAAAATGCAACGCACAAAAAGAAAAATTAGAGAATTATAGCCAATATCGAGCTAATAAAAGTGGCTTCTAAATTGCGTACTACAAGAATAATATGTTTAAGTTTTGGAGTAATCTTATGTCTACTCAAGTTAGTGTAATCATCCCTAATTACAATTGTCTCAAGTATTTAGAGACATGCATAAACAGTATTTACCAACAAAATGATGTTAATTTTGAAATTATTATTGTTGATGATGGGTCTACTGACGGAAGCATAGACTACTTACAACAACTCGCTAAAACAAATAAAGAAGTACGTTTATTTACACAAAATAGGAAAGGTGTCGTGGCAGCAAGAAACTTGGCCATCACACAAGCAAATTCAGAGTATGTTGCATTTTTGGATGCAGACGATTACTGGTCAAAAGATAAACTAGCTAAACAGTTAGCCTTTCATAACGAGCATCCAGAGTGCGTACTAAGTTTTACAGACTACATGCACTTTAATGAAAAAAATGAAGACATAATCAGCTGTTTTGACTACTGGCCTGAATTCGACAGCAATAGAACGAACACAGAATTTCATTTGCTGAAAAATCCAATAAGTCAAATGATAACAACTAACATTGTTGGCACTTCATCTGTAATGGTTAAACGTGCCGCTTTGATTGACGTAGGCGGATTTGATCACAAATTAACAAGCGCAACAGATCTGGATTGTTGGTTAAAAATAGCTAAGCAAGGTGATGTAGCTTACAGCTCTTTGTGCGCAATGCACTACTTGATGCGAGCAAACTCAATAACTGCTAATAGAGAAAATCGATTAGCCGCAATGGTTGAAATTATACGCAGGAATCAATACGGGGTTACAAAAGGAGAATTAAAGAAAATAAAAGCACGTTTAAGTGAGTGTTATGGTGAGTTTTATAGAGAATTAGGTAATTACTCGAAAGCACTATCCTATTCAAATAAGGCATTTTGGCTATTTCCTCATAAGCGAAATTTTAAACATGTTCTTTATGATCTAAAACACTTATTGGGTGCAAGCTAATGAAAGAAACTGTATTAATAATTGATGATGATGAGGCAATTTTACGCTCATTAAAACGACTGCTAATTAGTAACTATTCTGTAGTTTGTTACAGTGATCCCTATGCAGCTATTGAATATGCGAAACAAAATGCGCTTGACCTGGTAATTTGTGATCTATTAATGCCTTCTTTGAGTGGTTTAGCTGTACTTGAGAAAATTAAGGCAGTAAAACCTTACAGTTCGCGTATGTTATTAACTGGCTATGCAGAGATGGAAGCATCTAAGCATGCAGTCAAAGATAAAGTCGCAACAATGATTACGGCAAAGCCTTGGGATAATTTTGAATTAAGTATGTTAGTAGAGATATTGATAGAAAATAGTAAATTAAGACAACTTCACTGTTTAGATAGTTTAACTTCATAGGTAAGCGACCTGTGGTCGCTACCTTTAACGAAACTAGTTTTAATATTAGTTAGCCTAATTTTCTCACTTGCAATGCAATGGTCAATAGGAAGACCTAAAACTGGTAAGCCATTAAATTGAATTTTAGAAGGCCAAGTTATATAAAATCCACTACGATCAAAGCAATTATTATCAGCTTCAATAAAATAGCGCGACCATGGAACCGTGTTAAAATCCCCTGCAATTAACCAAATCTCTCCTAAAGTTTTAATTTCGTTTTGCACTTTACTTAAAACAGAGTTGCGTTGCGTCCATAGAGTTCTATCTCTTGGTGATGGAGGATGAAAAACAAGGCCATTTAACATAATGTTATTATGCAAAAAACTAAGTTTTACATAGCCTAGTTTTGGGTTATCAAAGCGTTTAATTTGTTTTTGGATAATCGGAAGTTTTGAGATAACGATTATACCAAAAGGCGCGCCTTCAACTTCAGCATAACCAAACAAATGATATTCTGTGTTGAGATTATCAAGAACATGACGCTGTGTATCATTAAATTCTAATAACACCAGGATATCATTTTTCTCTTCTATCATTTGGTTATAGATAATCTGTTGTAAGTTAGGGTTACTATATTGTAGATTTATTTGTGTAACCTTAATATCACCGACCTCCCTCTGATTAGATGAGTAAGGTTTAAAGTGCACTAAAGTCAAAATTGTACTTAAAACTAGTAAGCTTGATGCCATCTTTTTACTGTAAAAATAGCATAACCCTACAGGTAAAAAGCTAACTAAAATTAACTGACCTCTTAGCGCTGCGATTAAATCCAGCATATAAGAATCTAATTGATTAAAAGCTAAAAATAAAAGAACGCCATAAAGAACCAGAATTAGTAAACGCATAGCCACCCTCCCTCTGATTACTTATAGTCCTATTTCTTAATCTTTGCTGAGATAATATTTACACAAAATTAGTATGATGTGTTCTTTTGTGTGTAAAAATAAATACCCGCAGGTACTTATTTTTTAAGTTTAATACCAATTCGCTTAATTAAGTTTTATTGCGAATTGGTATAGCCGTGCTTTATTCGAAACCGTTGATCATTTTATCGCAAACAACCGGTGTTGGCCTGTGATTATCATCAACAGCTACAAACATGAAACTACCAGAAATAGCTAAATGCTTATCGTCTTTGTGCATTGTTTCTAAAAAGATTTCAACGTCTACTTTAAGGCTGGTGTTTCCTACATGCACCACTTTAGAAATTAGCTCTGCAAATGTACCAGCTGGAATGGCTTCTTTAAAATCTACACGGTCAGACGAAATAGTTACAAGTGGCTTACGACAAAAACGTGTAGCAGCGATAAACGCGACCTCATCCATCCAAGCCAACGCATCACCGCCAAATAAAGTATTGTGGTGATTGGTGCGGCCAGGAAAAACAGTTTTTGTTACCGACGTTGTTGAGTCAGCAATACGCTTTGCAATAATAGCGTCACGATCGATTGGTTGTGTCATAGTCTCTACTTTTTATTAGCTAATGTGTCTTGCATCATTAGCGCAGGGTCAAGGCGTTCATTTTTCCAATTAAAACGCCAGTCTAAATGAGGGCCAGTTACGCGGCCGGTCGCACCGATCTCGGCAATTTTATCGCCACGCTTAATTTCATCCCCTACTTTTACATCTAATTTGCTTAAATGAATATAAGTAGAGGTAACACCATGGCCGTGGTCAAGGATCAAGGTTCCACCAGAGTAATATAAGTCAGCATCAGCAAAAACAACTGTGCCGCTTACTGGTGCATACACTGGGCTACCTGTTTTATTGGCAATGTCTAAACCAAAGTGCGGGCGGCGAGGTTCACCATTAAAGTAACGCTGGCTACCATAAACACCTGAAATGCGCCCCTTTGCCGGCTTATAAACAGGATCTAAAAAGTACCGTAAGTCAGAATTGACTTGCCTCGCTTTACGTACAGCAACAGCTTCACGGCTAATACGCTCAGACACTTCTTTAGGTGGCGAAACATATTTTTTTGCTACACCGGTGATTTTATCAATTTTGTAATCACGCTTAGTGATCACAATTGCTTGTTCGTGGCTTACACCAGCACTATCAACCCAAGAAAGGCTATGATTTGTCTTCGCATCACGACCAAAGCCAAACACAAACTCACCATTTGTTGAAAGCTTAAGAGGCTCACCATTGAAGCTAACACTTTTAGCGCCATCAATTTGGCCTGTTACTAAACCGCCTTGAGTTAAATGTCCTTTTAATTCGACAGCACTTGCAGTAAAAGAAAATAATCCTGCAAATGCAGCTATTAGTAATCCTTTACGCATAACTGATTGACCCCTTAGCAACCCCTTCGTAAGCTGTAATTTTAACTTCTGAATCAGGGTATTGGTTTTTAACTTGTGAACTTAAGTAGTCTGCAATGCACTCAACCGTAGTATCACAAGGTAAAATATCGCAACGAGATTTATCAATCGCCATTTCAAAATAGCCCTGCTGTGATGTGTAAGCAAAGCACACATCGTTCTCTTGTGCAGTTACATGCTTAAGGTCTGATTTATTGATTTCATCTTCAGCTGTTGCTAGATAAATGTCTTCCCATTTATCTGCCCACTCTTTTTGTAAGCGAGGCATAGCCATACCATCAAGGCTAATACCAATTTGTGAGCGATGGCCATGAATAATACGCTGACAATTACCATCGTGCTTTTTAAGACCATGGCTGTAATGATAATAAAAACTTTGGCTATGCTCTGGGTATAAATTAAGTTCAATCTTTTCAATGTTGCTAGGTAGCTCAGGCATAATTGTTTTAATTAAAAACTCGGTTACCGACTTTTCATCAATAACATCAGCATCGATTAAACAATATGCTTGGTTAGGAGCGCTCATAGCTAAGTGATAATTATCACCAAAATGACAATCTAGCACGCTGTGCTCAGCATGCTGTGTTAGTGAACCGTTTAGTGTGGCAGGCACAGCAAGTTTATGGTCGATACAGTTATCAATAATGCCCTTGATTTGCTTTTTAACTAAGCCAAAATCAAGCACCATCGACTCATCATTTAATTGACCGTGCAGAGTTAAATCCACAATCCAGCTCTCGCCAACTGCGCCGCGTTTATTACACAAGTAAGAAAAATCAATCACTGTCAGTGAGTTTACAAAAAGGATCATAAATTTCCTTTAGACTGGTTAAAGAATCACAGCAATTATAATGATTTTTACTTCACAATGCGCGGTTTTATCTCCCTTTATCAGCGACAGTTTAATTAAATGGTCATAAAACAAGCGAAAAATAGCAAATAATTAACTGCTCCGAGTTGTTTAGCGTACAAGTGTACGCTAAAGTACGGGGCAATTTCTAAGCGATGAATGAGAGTTATGGAACCTAAAAACAGCTATACAAAAGAAGAATTGGTCCTTTGCGGTCAAGGTGAAATGTTCGGTGAAGGCAACTGTCGTTTACCAAGTGACAACATGTTAATGATGGACCGCATTATCTCTATCACTGCTGATGGTGGTGAGCACGGTAAAGGCCAAATCGTTGCAGAACTAGATATCAACCCTGATCTTTGGTTCTTCGACTGTCACTTTAAAGGTGACCCAGTAATGCCTGGTTGTCTTGGTCTTGATGCTATGTGGCAATTAGTAGGTTTCTTCCTTGGTTGGTCTGGTGGTCCAGGTCTTGGTCGTGCACTTGGTGTAGGTGAAGTTAAATTCACAGGTCAAATCTTACCGACAGCTAAAAAAGTAACTTATCGCTTAGACATGAAGCGTGTTATTAAACGTAAATTATTCATGGGTATGGCTGATGGTACTGTAGAAGTAGATGGCCGCGTAATCTATGAAGCAAAAGATCTTAAAGTAGGTCTTTTCCAAGATACATCTGCATTCTAATATTAATTTGTAGATACAAAAAAGCCCCAAAGCGGGGCTTTTTTGCGTAAATAAGGTGCCTATTTTAAGTTTTAAACATATTTCGGTTTTCAATGGCTTCTCGCCAGCCGCCTAACCATTCTGATTTAGGGTCTATTTGTTGATAAGGGCATTGTTCTTTGGAACGGCCTGCCAAGCCTGCTTTATAACCTTGAGAATGAGCTCTTTCTAAACGATCTCTTTTCTGTCTCTTCATAGGTAATATCCTCACCTTTTATATTTATAGATATGTAGCGAAATTGACATCTACATTTAATGAATAGTTAATAAAACTGTTAAATTCAAATAGCAAAAAGCAATTAAATAAATTGACAATAACTAACGTGCTGATGCTCAAATGAATTAACATTTTAAATGACTAGGTGGTCGTACCTCTTTAACTAAAACCATCTATTAATACACTTAAATTCAGCTAAAAACGATACAGCTCTTTTAGCTTCAATATTTGTGACCTAGCCTATTTCTACAAAGTTCCCAATTAAATTGTAATCATGACAAATTTGTGATGATTACAATTTAGTCTATTTATTACTTGCATATTAAAAACCGATCGGTCTAATATGGTGCTCATGGAAACAAATAACTCTGTGCCGAGCCGTCGTGGCAGGCCACCAAAAATAGCGCGTTCAAATGCAGATACGCGTGCCCTACTAATTAATACAGGGTTAGCCGTATTAACTGAAAAAGGCTTTAGCGCAACCGGCATTGATTTAATCTTAAAATCAGCACAAGTACCTAAGGGCTCTTTTTATCATTACTTTAAAAGTAAAAATGATTTCGGCTTGGCACTCATAGATGCTTACGACAGCTATTTTCAGGCAAAGTTAAAACGCCACCTAGCAAACGATGCAACAACCCCTCTTGAAAGGATTGTACTGTTTGCTAATGACGCTAAACAAGGCATGGCAAAGTTTGAGTTTAATCGCGGCTGCTTAATTGGTAATTTAAACCAAGAGCTCAGCTACCTTAATGAAGCAATGATTGCACGTATTAAGCAGGCTTACACCAGCTGGCAAGCTCTAATTGAACACTGTTTGATAGACGCAAAGCAGCAAAAACAAATACCTCAATCATCAGATTGTAAAATGCTTGCTGAGTTCTTCTGGATTGGCTGGGAAGGCGCAGTGATGCGCTCTAAACTTGATAAATCAAGTGAACCGCTTACCCTTTATACAGCACAATTTTTACGCTTAATTTTATAAAGCCGTTTTAATACGGTTTTATTTTAACCATTAAAAGACGATCGGTCTAAAAGGAGTCAACATGACAACATCAGTAAAATCGGTAGTTATCAACAAAGATGATCAAGGCTATCGTGCCGAATACACAGACTTTCCTGTAGAGAGCATCCACCAGCACGATGTAAATATTGATGTTGACTACAGCACTTTGAATTACAAAGATGCTTTAGCGATTACGGGTAAAGGCCCTGTGGTAAGAACATTTCCAATGATCCCAGGTATTGACCTTGCAGGTACAGTGACTGAGTCTAAAAGCGATGAATTTAAAGTAGGTGATAAAGTCTTGTTAAATGGCTTTGGTGTTGGGGAAAAATACCTCGGTGGTTTAAGTGCAAAAGCATCTATGAGTGCAGATTGGCTTATCCCCCTTCCCGCTAATTTAACACCAAAACAAGCAATGCAAATTGGTACTGCGGGGTATACCGCAATGCTTAGTATTATCGCTTTAGAAAAACAAGGGATCACACCTCAAAGCGGTGAAATTCTGGTCACTGGAGCCAATGGCGGCGTGGGCAGTTTTGCTATCTATTTACTTAATAAGCTTGGCTTTGATGTAGTTGCCACAACAGGCCGCATGAACGATGCAGATCATCTTGAAAAATTAGGCGCAAAACGTGTTTTATCTCGCGATGAATTCTCAGCACCTGGTAAACCACTGGCAAAAGAGCAATTCGCTGGTGCAATTGATTCTGTGGGTAGCCACACCCTTGCAAATGTGTGTGCATCGATTAAATACGGTGGTGTTGTAACAGCCTGTGGTTTAGCACAAGGTATGGACTTTCCGGCAACGGTAGCGCCGTTTATCCTTCGTGGCATTAGCCTAATGGGTATTGATAGTGTAATGCGCCCGAAAGCTGACCGAATTGAAGCATGGCAACGTTTAAGTGAGTTAGTTGAGGCGCAGTACCTAGATACTATTTCACAAGAAGTCCCGCTTTCTGACGCCGTTGCAAATGCAGAAGCCCTATTAAAAGGTGAAATACGCGGCCGTGTAGTAGTTAATTGTAAGTAATAGATTTAAAGGCTCTAAACACCTTAGAGCCTTTTAAAAAAAAGAATTTAAACACCAAACGCCGCAAGCTTTTCGTTTAGCTCTTCCTTTGAAATTAATTGCATATCGTACTGTTTTTTAACTTTACGAATATTATCAAAATTATCCAATTTAAGCTGAGCTCTAGCTAATTTATCCTGCATCTCTTTTTCTGTTAATACATCCAGTTTCACAGCTTTCTCTAGCTTTTCTTTTTCTTCATCAAACTCACGTTGAAAAATTGCTTTTTCTTGTAGAATTATCTGATCTTTTAATTTTTTCTCAATTTCTACTGCTTCTTTCTCAAGCTCTATTTTTTTCTCTAAAAGAGGCTCTATTCTGTCGAGTGTATCTTTTAGAACAGCTTCAACATTTTCACCCTTATTATCGACTAAATTAGATACATACTTTTTACCAATGTCTTGGTAAGCAATATTTAGTTGCCCGTTAATTGAAGTAATTTCAGAATTAATCGCTGAAAGCTTTGATTTTTCTTTCGACGCAGTAGAGATATCACTGGTTAGTTTAGAGGTTGATTCACTAATATTTGTTCCAATTGTATTAGCTTGTGTTTTGATCTTATCAAAAAGTCCCATTTATAGATTCCTTAATCAATTTAATAAATTAGCCTCATGCCAATTCAAGCGCATAGATTACCCATATAAGGTAAACATGTAAACTTTTAAAATGGTTCGTATATCAAATTGATAAGCGGTATCTAAATTAGATCTTTCAAATTATAATTAACTAATTACGTAAACAATAAACAAGAGCATGATATGAGTAATAAAGAAATTTTCAGCAATAACCCGCTACAAGGTGTTGGTATTGAGCAAGTCGTAACAGAGCTTGTCGAACAATATGGCTGGGAATTACTCCACGCCTATATGCGGTTGAACTGCTTTAAGAATAATCCAGATGTTAAATCTGCGGTTAAGTTTTTACGTAAAACCCAATGGGCTCAAGAAAAAGTCGAGAACTTTTATTTGTATCGTCTTAAAAACTTACCACGCCCAGACAATGTCAACTACGAATTACCGCCACGCGATCGCGTGATCCCTGCTGATCAAAAACCAGGTGAACCGTGTGAGTTAAGTTTTACCGACGCCAAACGCATTCACGCTAAAAAAGAAGCTAAACAACTTGCTCGAGCTAGAAAACAACGTTCAAGTGCGAGTAATCCTTGGGGTAATTGATTTTTAAGCTTTGAGCTGTAAGATGAAATAAGCCGCCTGTTTGGGCGGTTTTTTATTTGAGTTAGAAAGTTAGAAAGTTAGAAAGTTAGAAAGTTAGAAAGTTAGAAAGTTAGAAAGTTAGAAAGTTAGAAAGTTAAGACTTGAAGGGCTATTTAAAGACGTCAATATTATTTTTATTAATTTAAGGGTAACATGGTTATGTTAGACTGAACTAATCATCATTAATGTCATTAAAAAAGGATGTGTATGTCTAACTACAACGAATCACCTGAACAAATCGCAACCGCTACGCAAGGTTATGTAATGCAACAGACAATGTTGCGCATTAAAGATCCAAAGCCTTCTTTAGATTTCTATCAAAATGTTTTAGGTATGAAGTTACTTGGTAAATATGACTTCCCTAAAATGGAGTTTACGCTGTACTTTTTAGGTTATGAGCAAGACATGCCAACAGGCAGCGATAAAGAAAAAGCACAGTGGGTATTTCGCCGCCCTGCTCTTATCGAGCTTACACATAATTGGGGCACAGAAAATGACGACAGCTTTACAGGTTACCATAGTGGTAATGATGAACCAAAAGGCTTTGGTCATATCGGTATTACCGTGCCAGACGTGTACGCAGCATGCGAACGCTTTGCAAAATACGATGTTGAGTTTGTAAAAAAACCAGACGATGGCTCTATGAAAGGCCTAGCCTTTATCAAAGACCCAGATGGTTATTGGATAGAGATACTTTCTGCTGAAGGGATCACTGAGATCATTGAAGAGCATAAGTAAGACTGCCCCTTTAATAACCTGCTATCTAGCAGGTTTTTTATTTTCATTCAAAGGTATCACTTATACATATGAGCTTGCTTTAAGATAAAAAATTCTACGATGTGAAAATTTAGTTTGCATAAAAATAGACTGCAAAAAGCAATGGAAGGTACAAAATAGAACTTACGCCTGCCAGCAACCGCATTTTATAACAGCCGAGCATTTCAGTAGCATAATCAAGCTTAGGTGACCAAAATAAAGGCAGCAAAGACCAAACTATAGCAACGCATAACCATCCATTCCAAAATAGAGGTGTTAAATAAACTCTATCTGAGATAAATCCATAAAATCCGAACAAACCCACAGACATAAAGAGCGCATTCGTCATTTCTTCAAACTTAACAATCATAGGACTGTCATCTTTACCTGATAGATATCCATATATCTTGAAAGGAAATGGCACGACAGTAATAGCGAGCAAAATAATAAAGGATATTAGCCAGAACATATATTAACTCCATTTAATAATTTCTATTCCAATAATTATTATTTGCTCTTCGTCTAGCTTTTCAAGCCATCTGATAAAAGCCTAATAACACTCACCTTCACAATTACATACTTGTCTAAACAATTCCCATAATTACTACAACAAAAAGTACTAGTAGCCAATAATGTTGAACTTGATGGTTATTTCTCTTTTTATCTGAGGGCTTAATTCTCTAGAAGCAGGATTTTTATTAGGTATAGAGTGAAAATGCAAAAGTTCAGCTTTTTCAACTGGTATGATTGTCCCAATAACATGGTTAGAATTTACATAATCACCACAGCAGGTTTAAATCCCCCTCTATTGGCCGTAGGGGCCGTAATAACATAAATCTAAGGAAAGAATCTGCACCAAGTTTACATATTAAAAATTAAACTATTACTTTTGCTTCTTTTGACGCATTAATAAGTACATGATTAGGAAATGTAATTTCTTCTTTACCATTAGATATTATTTTTTTAGAAGGTTCCCCACATTCAGCACATATCTTTATACACCAACCTAAGATAAGCTGTTCTTTCGAAGAACATAAACTGTTTTTATTGCAAAACTCTTTAACTGTTTCAAAACTGTTGGAATCCAAACTTTTTAAACTTATAGATTCTAATTTAGAACCTAAAGCATCCAATCTCTGTTCATGCAATAAAAACTGCTCTTTTGTTTTACGTTCTAATTCTTCTCGCTGCTCAATTTCCATAAGTAATGTCTGTGCAAGCCTTTTCACATCAGAATCTTTACTTACGATTGGAGCGGGGTATTCCCCATATTTTGTAAGAGCTGGTACGACTTCATGAAAAAGCCATCTTTGAAATTTTTTCCCTGCTTGACTTGAGTCACTTGAGAGAACTCGATACAAGCCAGGTTGGGTGACATATACCTCTAAATCATCATTTGATGAATTGGGAATCATTATATATTCGTCATCATCTAAAATTTTAACTTGTGCTTTTAATACATTAACTAATGATTTTGCAATGTGAAGCTCATTTAACTTCCTGTTTTCTTTAGTTAATATAACAAGTATATCTTTCAGTGAAAGATACAAAATATCACCTTTATTAAAAGTCCTTATATCACTTGAACCAGACTCACCTTTATAACAAACCATTACTAAATTATCTTTCACACAAACTCTCAACCTACGACTACTAGTGTTCCTAATCTATAAGTTTTTAATTTGAATGTACATACTATAGTTCAACTTACCCGCTTTGGATCTCTTGGATAAAACTCATCGGGCTGTTTAGTACACAAATCAAATTCACGAGTATTCTTGTAAGGTAGCTTCATAAATCCTGCTACACCCACATCTGTGATATTAACCGCGTATTGCATGAGCTTACTTAATAAACGTTTAAATTCTGGTTCTTTACTGGCATCTAGCAGACGATAGTAATGGTGTATTTTCATCCTATCAGGTAAGGCTTCGAAAATGATACAGCCCGTGTGGTGAATTTGGTTAAGTTCAAATACGCACTTTATGACCTTTTTCGGGAGCTGTAATTGCTCATCAGGGTCTTTACCATCTTCAAAGTACGAATGCGGTCTGGTTACGTCTGAGGCTTGTACATCCATTACTTCATAATCAAGCTCAGGTAAATGTTCAAATTTAAACGCACCTGTGCCATCGCGCTCGAGCTGAATGGTTTTACGCGCATCAAACAAGCAACATTTAAAGAGACCTTTTTGTTCAATCCCCTGTGCTAACATCACCGTGTTGTTAATCGCATCGGTAAACGCAGTGCCAAGCGTTTCATCATGCAAAATAAGTGACGATTCAACAAACAGTGAGTTTTCTTTCCAATGAAAACTAAGGCCCCCTACTACTGGGTATTTTGCTAATCGGCTAATAGAGGCCAAGAATGCTTTTTCGGTGTCGCCGGTATCAAATAAAAACTCTTTGTAGTATCTGTCGAGCTGGGCATCATTTACATCAAGTAATTGTTGATTATGGTCGGCTTGTCTTAAAAATTGCTTACGTGAGCTATAAACCACTGTATCTGGGTGCTCATCAAACTCACTAAACCAATAAGGAATATAAGGGCGAATGACTTTACGGGGCAGTTCAGGTAGGTAAGCTTTAGCCATTGTAGGCATGTTTCGCATAAAATAATCACCAGCGCCATCTCTGGTTGCCTTATCTTTTGAAAGCATACCGTCAATAACCCGGGCAAGCTCCATAGGTAAATTTAGACTTGTAGCCGGAATAACAGCAGCACCAAACCGGCAAGATTGTGCAGATGCAAGTGCATAAAGAGTTGAGGCAACACCTTGCTCATCAAAACGTGGCGATGACTGCCCGCCCGACATTTGTTCATCACCAATAAAATACACATCCCCCATACGTGCATTGGTACTACTGATATCTGCAGACATGAGATCCATAAAGTTGCTGGCAACCGGATTCCCCTCTGCGTCTATTTGTGCATAAACAGAGCTGCCCCAGTCTACCAACGACAACTTATTGGTTTGTTCATCAAAAACAATGTTAGAGGGTTTAATATCGCCATGCACAATTGGCTGTGGGCTTAAGCCATTTTTGTGTTCACGTAAATCTAAAAGAACATTACGTAGCCTAAGTGCTAGCGCCATAACTTTTGCTGCACTGAAACACCCCTGTTTGATGGAGATCTTTTCTAAGTCTTCACCTAGAGCGCGCTCCATCATTAAAATGCCTTGCTTTTTAATGCGCTCAAAGGCATAAAATTTAGGCACGAGCGGGTTTTTAACTTGCGAGAGCATGTAGGCTTCGTCTTCTAGACGATCACGTACACTTTGTGCAAGGGTTATACGTGAAAACTTAAATACCCAAGGTAAGTCTTCATCATCGACACCGGCAAAAACAAATCCAAACGCACCAGAGCCAATTAATTCAACGTCACTGTAACCAAGCAAAGTAAGCTGTTTAATACAAATGTTAAGCCATTGGCGGTGCTTTTTAGCATCATGGTGAGACAGTAAATAAACAGACTGTTCTTCATTGATATAAAAATTGCGGATTTGTTTGGGATTCACTGCATCTCTCAAAGTTAAGCGGCTTTTAACCGCTTAATTATTGAATGCTAAACAGTTAATTACAAGGCTTTTGCTCTTCGATGATCCAGCCTTGATTTTTCAGAACCAGTTCTGATACTGCAAAGGTTAAGCAAAAAAAGATAACCAACTCTAATAAGGTAAGAATATCAGCGGCAAAACACCAGCCTAAAACCCCTGCAAATAAAAATGGGATTGCTTTTAAATACCAAGCAATTTGTCGGGTTTTACCATATGTGAGTTGATAACTGTGAACTAGCTCACCCTCACACTCTAATGTAATGGTAGAAGAAAACTTCCTGAATAAAGTCACTGAAATTGTTAATTGGCAGGCTTTACCATCAACATTAAACTCATGAACAGATTTAGTTTTAAAGTTACGTGATTCTGCTATTAATTCACTGTCTACTTTCAGAACTTCTTTACCTGAGTAAGCAGAACCCCAGTATTGAATTAAATGTTCACCCAGCTTGAAGTTGGCTTTAATTCCCTTGCTCATTGATACTGTAATGCCATCCGTGTTCATAACAAATCTCCTTATCATTATGAATTTAAAATACTTTAAAAATAAAAAAACGGCAAGCTAGGCTTACCGTTTTGGTACTTTCAATGGGTAAAGGGTTACCATTTCAAACTAAAGGCGGATACCGCCATCAATTTCAACAACACGACCTGTAAAGAAGTCATTCTCTACAATGTATTGTGCTGTTTGGGCAATTTCTTCTGCTTCACCAAAACGACCCACTGGCGTTACCGCCATCATGCGTTGTTTTGCTTCTGCTTTCATTGCATCTGTCATCGCTGTGCGAATAACACCTGGTGCGATTGCACCAACACGGATACCAAAGCGACCTAATTCTTTCGCCCAACCTGTTGTCATCGCAACAACACCGGCTTTAGACGCAGCATAGTTTGTTTGGCCAATGTTACCAGCACGGGCAACACTCGACATATTAACAATAACGCCGCCTTTGCCAGACTCAATCATGTGGCTCGCAGCTTCACGACCTGCTAAGAATACTCCGGTTAGGTTCACATCAATCACAGATTGAAATTGAGCCAACGACATTTTATCAACTACTTTGCCTTCTTTTGCTTTGATAAACATACCATCGCGTAAGATACCTGCGTTATTAATTAACACACCGATATGGCCAAAGTCATTGTTGATAGTATTAAACGTTGCTACCACGGCGTCTTCGTCAGTCACATTAGCAGCATACGCCATAACTTTTGTGCCATATTTAGCAAGCGCTGATACTGCAGTATCAAGTACGTCTTGTTGCATATCGATAAGAGCGATGTTCGCGCCAAGGGATGCAAATTTCTCGGCCATCGCAAAGCCTAAACCTTGCGCACCACCGGTAATTACGATGTTGTTGTTTTTAATTTCCACAACAATCTCCTACTTCGAGAATAATTTAAAAATAGCGCTAAAATCATCACTACCCGCACCTTGATGCTGAAGCATAGTGTATAGATTCTTCGCCATTGACCCCATTGGGGTAGATGAATTACTTTGCTGAGCCGCTTCCATAGCAAGACCTAAGTCTTTCGCCATTAAATCAACCATAAAGCCCGGTTTATAATCATTACTTGCTGGTGCTGTTTCCATTACACCAGGGCATGGGTTGTAAAGCTCAAGTGTCCAGTTACGACCAGAGCTTGCGCTCATGATGTCACTTAACACTTTTGGATCGAGCCCATTGTTGATGCCCATTTGTAGTGCTTCGCTAGTACCTGCCATTAAAATGCTTAGCAGCATGTTGTTACAGATTTTTGCGACTTGGCCTGCGCCAATATCACCAGCATGAAAGATGTTTTTACCCATATCCACTAAAGCCAGTTTGGCTTTTTCAAAGTGGCTTTTCTCACCACCGACGATAAAGGTTAAAGTGCCTGCTGTTGCACCTGCAACACCACCTGATACCGGCGCATCAACAAAATCAATGCCTTTTTGAGCAAGCTCACTACCCACTTGACGCGCTGATTCTGCATCAATGGTTGAGCAGTCAATCACTAAGGTTTTGCTATCAAGTAAGTTAATAAGACCCGTTTCACCTAAGTAAAGCGATTTAACGTGTTTGCTTGCCGGTAGCATACTGATAAAAATATCAGCACCAATGGCACACTCAGCTGCATCGGTAGCAGCAATTGCACCTTTATCGGCAAGCTCACTGACCGCTACTTTATTTAAGTCAAACACACGAACTGTATGACCTGCATTGACAAGGTTTGCCGCCATTGGGCCACCCATGTTGCCTAAACCAATAAATCCTATTGTTAATTTAGCCATTTGTTTACCCCTTGAACTTAAGATGACGTTAATGAGTTTAGTGGGTGAGATTGCTCATCCCAGCGTGCTGTAAAGAAGCTATCTACAACTGCTTCGTCGATATCGCTGAGCGATTTAAACTGCCAGTTAGGTGCACCGTCTTTGTCGATTAGTAGCGCACGAACGCCTTCTTGGAACTCACCTACTTCGCCACAGCGTACTGACATACCCAGCTCCATTTTAAAGCACTGTGCTAATGTCATCTCTTTTGAATTAGCTAATTGACGTTCAACCAGCGCACAACTAAGCGGACAACCATGCGCTAATGACTTTTGCGCACGGGTAAGCCATTTATCTTCGGTTTCTAAGCTTTGGATGTAGTCAACTTTGCCCTGCAGTGAGTCAAATTCAGCCAGCTTTTGAATAACCTCAAGGTTATCTTTTACGTTACCTTTAGGGACACGACCTGAAATATTATCAATAGAGATTAGAATGTTAGTCAGCTTTTCGTGATTTAATGAGGCTGTTTTTCCCCACTTTTCAGCTGTGATAGCCGTTAAAATAGCGTCATATTTATCTGCTGTTGCATAGTGATCAGCAAGATTAACAAACAATGCATCTTCAGCATTGATAGACGCAGCAGTTAAACCTAAGAATAGGCCCACTTGCTCAGGCATTTTATGTAAGAAATAACTACCGCCAACATCTGGGTATAAACCAATGGTTAGCTCAGGCATTGCGATACGCGATGTTTCGGTTACCACACGGTGACTTGCCCCAGCCATTAAGCCAAGGCCGCCACCCATGACTATGCCATTTCCCCAAAGTAATATTGGCTTTTCATAGCAGTGAATTAGGTAGTCTAATTTGTACTCATGGGTAAAAAAGTCTTCAATGTAGTTAGCAGGCTCACCTGTGCTCATTGCTTTATGTAGGCTTACTACATCGCCACCAGCACAAAATGCTTTTTCGCCAGCCCCTTTTAGAATAACCATGGCAACTGCGTCATCGTCAGCCCATTTTCTAAGCTGCGGCTCAAGCAATTGGATCATGTCGTAATTTAAGGCATTTAACGACTTAGGCGCATTGAGTGTCGCAATTGCAATGAGGCCGCTTTCGGCCTCTGCAGTTTCAAACACCACAGGCGCATCTTGATGATTTAGTAGTGTTACGTTAGTCATTAGCCATTTACCCAATTAGCTTTACGCTTTTCTAAGAACGCATTCACGCCTTCTTTTTGGTCTTGCGTATCAAATAATTGTACAAATAACTCACGCTCTAATGGCAATGCATGAGCCATAGGTTGTGTGCGACCTTTTTGAATAAGCTCTTTACATGCAGTCACAGCAACCGGGCTTTGTTCGCCAACTTGGTTAGCAAGTTTCATTGCCGCAGCTAAACTTTCGCCAGTGCCAACCACTTCTTCAACAAGGCCAATTTCACGTGCTTTGTCTGCTTTTAAGCGCTCACCACATAAAATCATGCGTTTTGCCCAGCCTTCACCAACAAGCCATGCAAGGTTTTGCGTACCGCCAGCACAAGGCAGTAAGCCAACTTTCGCTTCAGGTAGTGCCATTTGAGCTTGCTCTTCAGCAATACGAATATCACACGCAAGAGCCACTTCAAGACCACCGCCCATGGCATAACCATTAATAGCCGCGATTGATACACCACGGAAATTGGTTAACGCTTCAAATGCATCACCAAACACTTTTGACATAGTGGCAGCAACGCCTTTGTCACCGCTGGCAAACACGTTTAAATCAGCACCTGCGCTAAAGAACTTTTCACCTTGGCCTGTAATCACTAATGCATAGACATTTTTGTTGGCATTTAGCTCAGTTACAGTGTCTTTAAGCGCGGTTAATGTATCTTGTGTCCAGGTATTCGCTGGCGGGTTATTCATGGTTAAAACCGCTACGTTACCTTCAATATTTAAATCAATCGATGGATTAGACATAGGTTGCTCCTTATAGAATGTCGCCAGCTGACTCAGCTAAGATACGACGTGCGATAATCACACGCATGATTTCGTTTGTGCCTTCGAGAATTTGATGCACACGGACGTCTCTGAAATGACGCTCTAATGGATATTCTTTGATGTAACCGTAACCACCGTGAATTTGTAGTGCGTCGTCACAGACTTTAAAACCAACATCTGTAGCAAAACGTTTTGCCATCGCGCAGTAAGTTGTTTTTTCGCTGTCACCAGTATCTAGTTTAAATGCGGCTAAGCGCACCATTTGACGAGCAGCAACAAGCTCGGTGTTCATATCAGCAATCTTAAATTGCAGTGCTTGGAAAGCAGCTAATGGCTTACCAAATTGCTCACGTTCTTTTAGGTATTCACGCGCAGTATTAAGAGCAGCTTGTGCTGTACCTAATGAACAGGTTGCAATATTAATACGACCACCGTCTAAGCCTTGCATTGCAAACTTAAAGCCTTCGCCTTCTTGACCTAGTAAGTTAGCCGCAGGAATTCTGACACCTTCAAAGCTAATTAAACGTGTCGGCTGTGCATTCCAGCCCATTTTTTCTTCTGCTTTACCGTATTCAATGCCTGCAGCATCTGCAGGCACAACAAATGCAGAAATACCGGCAGCGCCTTCACCACCAGTGCGCGCCATAACTACAAGTAAATCAGTTTCACCGGCTCCCGAAATAAACATTTTAGAGCCTGAGATCACATACTCATCGCCCTCTTTTACCGCTTTAGTTTTTAGTGATGCTGCATCAGAGCCAGAACCTGGCTCTGTTAAACAGTAAGAAGCAAGTAACTCACCCATTACTAATTGTTCACAGTACTGGGCTTTAACGTCATCAGTACCAAAGCTTGCAATCATCCAGGTTGCCATATTATGAATGGTCAACATAGCAGTCGTTGCTGTACAACCCATGGCAAGCTGTTCAAAGATAATGCTTGAATCTAGGCGAGATAAACCTAAGCCGCCCGCTTCTTCAGGGGTATATAAACCACAAAAGCCTAGCTCACCGGCTGCCTTAATGGTGTCTTTCGGGAAAATGTGTTCTTGGTCCCACTTAGCTGCATGTGGAGCAAGTTCAGACTCTGCAAACTGACGAGCTGTTTCAGCAAATGCTTGCTGATCTTCGGTTAAATTAAAGTCCATAGTAGACCTCTATTTTGTTGTCTTATTCTTGTGTGAATAACGATTGTTGTCGTTTAAATGTGTGTTCTTTGAGCGAGCGTGTGCTCGCTCAGCAGTAAATTAATTACGGCTTATTTAAGGTTGATACTCATGTTCGGACCTGAGGCGATATCATCCTCGAACCAACGTGAAGTAATTGTTTTCGTTTCTGTGTAAAAACGAATACCTTGCTTACCATAGGTGTGTTGATCACCGTAGAATGAGCCTTTCCAACCTGTGAAAGAGAAAAACGGGAGTGGCACAGGAATTGGCACGTTGATACCAACTTGACCTACTTCGATTTCATGTTGGAATTTACGTGCAGCAGCGCCGCTTGATGTGAATAACGAAGTACCGTTACCGTACGGCGAGTTATTGATAAGCTCAATCGCCTCTTCAAGAGTATCTACAAACATACAAGCCAGTACTGGACCAAAGATCTCTTCTTTGTATAAATCCATCTCGGTGGTAACATCAGTAAATAACGTTGGACCAACCCAGTTACCTTGCTCGTAACCTTCAACAGTAAAGTCGGAGCCATCAATTAAACAAGTCGCACCTTGTTCTTTACCACTTGCGATAAGTGATAAAATACGATCTTTAGCTGCTTTTGATGTTTGTGGGCCGTAAGCCGCGTTGGCATCATCCCATACACCTGGGCGTACGTTTTCAAAGCCTGCTTTAATTTCATCAACCCAGTCTTTTGCTTGACCAACGAATACAGCAACCGAAATACCCATACAGCGCTGACCCGCAGCGCCTACAGACGCACCTACTAGGTTGTTTACAACATGCGATTTACTGGCATCTGGCATAATAACCATGTGGTTTTTTGCACCTACACAAGCTTGCACGCGTTTAAGGTTTGCTGTGCCTTTTGAATAGATGTATTCACCTACACCACACGAACCAACAAATGAAATAGCGCGTATTGCTGGGTCTTCTAATAAACGGTCAACTTGTGGTTTTGTACCGTGAACAACTTGTAACACCCCTTTTGGCGCGCCCGCTTCAACAAATAGTTCAGCTAAACGCATCGGTGTTAGTGGATCTTGCTCTGATGGTTTGAGAATAAAGGTGTTACCACACACAATAGCCAGTGGGAACATCCATAATGGGATCATCGCAGGGAAGTTAAATGGCGTAATACCCGCACATACACCTAGTGGCTGCATGTAAGAGTAAGTATCGATTTTACGCGCTACGTTTTCCATTGTTTCGCCCATCATTAGTGATGGTGCATTGGCTGCTTGCTCAACCACTTCAATACCACGCCAAACATCGCCTTTGGCGTCTTCAAAAGTTTTACCCAGCTCATGACAAATAATCGTCGCAAGCTCGTCATGGTTTTCTTTTAGTAATGCAGCGTATTTCATCATAATGCGCGCACGCTCAGAAATTGGCACTTCTTTCCATGTTTTAAATGTTTCCTTTGCAGAGGCAATGGCTGCATCCATTTCAGCATCCGTTGCACACGGAACTTGCGCTAACACTTCTTGGTTTGCAGGATTGATAACATCAATCAACTGCGTTGAACTTGATTGGGTAAATTCGCCGTTGATAAATAAAGGTACTTGGTGCATGAGGCACTCCTCCCCAGTGGGTATAAAGAGGCCGCAACATGATAGTTTTTAAAATACGTTGCGGCTGTGAGAGATTAAAATTCTAAAGCGATTAAATAGCTTCGATTGCCATAGCAACAGCTTCTCCACCACCGATACACAGTGAGGCAACACCTTTGCTAAGACCACGATTCTTTAATGCATGAATTAAGGTAACTAAGATACGCGCGCCGCTTGCACCAATTGGGTGACCAAGTGCACAAGCACCGCCGTTTACGTTTACTTTGCTTTCATCAAGTTTTAACTCGTTAATTGCAAGCATAGTCACCATCGCAAACGCTTCGTTGATTTCCCATAAATCAACATCATTCACAGACCAACCTGCTTTTTCTAAAAGCGATTGCATCGCGCCAACCGGTGCTAAAGTAAATTCGCTTGGAGCCTGAGAATGTGTGCTGTGAGCAACGATACGGCAAAGTGGCGTTAAACCTTGTGCTTTAGCATCTGATTCACGCATTAACACTAGCGCTGCTGCACCATCAGAAATTGATGACGAGTTTGCAGCTGTAATCGTGCCATCTTTTTTGAATGCAGGACGTAAACCTGGGATTTTATCAGGGCGTGCATTGCCTGGTTGCTCATCAATCGCAACGGTCACATCACCTTTACGTGTAGAAATAGTGTGCGCTGCAATTTCATTATCAAATGCGCCTGTCTCAATCGCGCTGTTTGCTTTAGTCAGTGAGCTAAGTGCAAAGTTATCCATTTGTTCACGACCAATTGAATATTGATCGGCAGTGTCTTGTGCAAAACAACCCATTGCTTTGTTGTCGTAAGCATCTTCAAGGCCATCACACATCATGTGATCTTTTACTTCGCCATGACCCATACGCATACCTGAACGTGCATTCGGTAACATATAAGGCGCATTACTCATGCTTTCCATACCACCCGCAACAGCGGTATTGATAGAGCCTGATTTAATTAAGTCATGAGCAAACATTGCAGCTTTTAAGCCTGAGCCACAAACTTTGTTGATTGTTGTTGCGCCAGTACCTTGATTAAGGCCCGCTTTTAACATTGCTTGGCGAGCAGGTGCTTGACCAAGACCAGCTGGTAATACACAGCCCATGATCACTTCGTCAATCTTATCGGCAGATAAACCGGCTTGCTCTAAGCTACTTTTAATAGCTGTAGCACCTAAATCAGTTGCGTGTGCACCACTTAGTGCGCCCATAAAACCACCCATAGGGGTACGTTTTGCGGCAACAATAACAACGGCTTCAGTAGTCATAATTGGCTCCATGTAAGTGGTTATCATCATGTGTTCAAATCATGTGTAACCAAACAGTTAATTTGTTATAGTTTAATTTCGATTTAATTCAGCATACATAATATTTACGTTTACGCCAACGTAAATCTAAAATCAACATTTTTGCGGCCGGTAAAACTGTAAACTTATCTGTATTTTGATGTATTAAAAATCGAACATCTGCTTACAAGGCTAGATAAATAAAGCTTTTCAACAAATTCAACCAGTTATCTTTATAAGTCTAAAGTATAACTCCCAAATCGCCCTTTACCTTTACGTAAACTTCACTTATATTGGTGTTATTCGAATGAGGTAAATAAATCATGAAACAAGACAATCAAACAAACTTTGAAAGCGCAGCAGTTGAACCTGCTAGCAATGAGCAAACGTTTAGTATCAGCGAACTAGCAAAAGAATTTGATATTACAACCCGCTCTATCCGCTTTTATGAAGACCAAGGCCTGATCTCACCTGATCGCAATGGTCAAACCCGTATTTATTCAAAACGCGACAAAGTAAGACTAAAACTTATTCTACGCGGTAAACGCTTAGGTTTTACCTTGGCCGAAACGGGCCGTTTGTTTGAACTGTACGACGCAGATAAATCAAGCGCTAAACAGCTAGTGACTATGCTTGACCTTATCGCAGAAAAAAAAGCGGACCTAAGCCAACAGATGGACGACATTAAAGTTGTACTGATGGAATTGGTTACAGCAGAACGCCGCTGTCGTGAAACCCTTAATAATTTAGACGAATAACCTGACAACAATCTCGTCAACAGACTCTCACAGGAACACACATTATGAGCACTATTTCACTATACAAAGAAATGAACTTCGGACTTGGCGAAACAGCAGACATGATCCGCGATCACGTTAATAGCTTTGCGAGCCAAGAAATTGCCCCACTTGCAGAACAAACCGATATAGACAATGCCTTCCCTAATCAACTTTGGCCACAGCTTGGCGAAATGGGATTATTAGGTATGACAGTACCTGAAGAATTTGGCGGTGCGGGCCTTGGTTACCTTGAGCATGTAATCGCAATGGAAGAAATTAGCCGTGCAAGCGCATCGATTGGTTTAAGTTATGGTGCTCATTCAAACCTATGTGTTAACCAAATCAACCGTAATGGGTCACAGGCTCAAAAAGAAAAATACCTGCCTAAGCTTATCAGCGGTGAGCACATTGGTGCCCTTGCGATGAGTGAGCCAAATGCAGGTTCTGACGTTGTATCAATGAAATTAAAAGCTGAGAAAAAAGGCGATGTGTTTGTACTTAACGGTAACAAGATGTGGATCACTAATGGTCCAGATGCCGATACCTTTGTTATCTATGCAAAAACAGATTTAAATGCTGGCCCTAAAGGGATCACAGCCTTCATCGTTGAACGAAACACACCAGGATTTTCTACTGCACAGAAGCTAGACAAACTTGGTATGCGTGGCTCTAACACCTGTGAATTAGTGTTCGAGAACTGCGAAGTACCAGCAGAAAACATTCTAGGTAACTTAAACGAAGGTGTAAAAGTACTTATGAGTGGCCTTGATTATGAGCGTGTTGTTTTAGCCGCAGGCCCGCTTGGCATTATGCAAGCATGTATGGACATTGTGGTTCCTTATATTCATGAGCGTAAACAATTTGATAGCCCGATTGGTCAGTTCCAGCTTATTCAAGGCAAAATCGCTGATATGTACACGCAAATGAATGCAGCTCGTTCATACGTTTACACGGTAGCTCGTGCATGTGACCGCGGTGAAACAACACGTAAAGATGCTGCTGGTGCGATTTTATATGCCGCAGAGCTGGCGACTAAAATGGCCCTTGATGCTATCCAAATCTTAGGTGGTAATGGTTATATCAACGAATACGCGACAGGTCGTTTATTGCGTGATGCTAAACTATATGAAATTGGCGCAGGTACCTCTGAAATCCGCCGCATGCTAATTGGTCGCGAATTATTCACTGAAAGCCGATAGGACCTTGTTATGACGATTTTAAAATCGAGTGTAAATCCACACGATCCGCAATTTTTGCAAAATCACGACAACATGGCCGCTCTCGTAAGTGATTTACGTGAAAAAGTAGCGGATATCCGTTTAGGTGGTGGCCCTGCCCTGATTGAGCGCCACCAAGGCCGTGGTAAGTTGTTTGTTCGTGACCGTATTGAAACGCTACTTGATGAAGGCTCGCCATTTTTAGAGATTTCTCAATTTGCTGCCTTTGGCGTATATGAACAAGCTATTCCTTGTGCCGGTGTTGTGGCTGGGATTGGTCGTGTGAAAGGCGTTGAATGTATGATCATCGCCAATGATGCAACCGTAAAAGGCGGCACATACTTTCCACTAACAGTGAAAAAACACCTGCGTGCCCAAGATATCGCAGAGCGTTGTCATTTACCGTGTATTTATTTAGTTGATTCAGGCGGTGCAAACCTGCCTGAACAAGATGATGTATTTCCAGATAAATTACACTTTGGCCGTATTTTCTATAATCAGGCACGTATGTCTGGTAAAGGCATTCCACAAATTGCGGTCGTAATGGGTTTATGTACTGCAGGTGGTGCTTATGTACCAGCGATGGCTGATGAAAGTATTATCGTAAAAGAGCAAGGCACTATTTTCTTAGCAGGCCCGCCACTGGTTAAAGCGGCTACAGGTGAAGAAGTGAGTGCTGAAGAGCTCGGTGGTGCTGATGTTCACTGTAAAACATCAGGTGTTGCCGATCACTATGCTGAAAACGATGCCCACGCACTTTCGATTGCTCGCCAATGTATTGAACGAATTAATTATCAGCGCCCTACTGCCCCGTTACTTGATGATGTTAAACCGCCGCGTTACGACATTAACGAAATTTACGGTATTGTGGGTACCGACCTTAAAAAGCCATTTGATGTACGTGAAGTAATTGCCCGTGTTGTTGATGATTCATCATTTGATGAATTTAAACGCTACTTTGGCGAAACCTTAGTAACCGGCTTTGCAAAAATCTTTGGTCACCCTGTCGGTATTGTTGCCAACAACGGTATTTTATTTAGTGAATCTGCGCAAAAAGGCGCGCACTTCATTCAGCTATGTGCACAACGCAAAATTCCTTTGGTGTTTTTACAAAACATTACTGGCTTTATGGTTGGTAAGAAATACGAAGCGGAAGGCATCGCCAAACATGGGGCGAAAATGGTAACCGCTGTGTCATGTGCTGATGTACCAAAATTCACCGTATTAATTGGTGGCTCGTATGGTGCAGGTAACTACGGTATGTGTGGCCGTGCATTCGAACCAACCATGATGTGGATGTGGCCAAACGCCCGTATCTCTGTAATGGGTGGTGAACAAGCTGCTGGCGTTCTAGCACAAGTTAAACAAGACGGTTTAGCCCGTAAAGGCGAAAGCATGACTGATGAGCAAGTCAGTGAGTTTAAAAAGCCAATTATCGAGCAATACGAAAAACAAGGTCATCCATATTACGCCAGTGCCCGCCTTTGGGATGATGGCATTATCGATCCTGCTGATACCCGCAATGTATTGGGGCTTGCCTTAAGTGCAGCTAAAAATGCACCAGAGCGCGATTCGCAGTTCGGCGTATTTAGAATGTAATGGAGGCCTTATGTCAGTAACACTCGAAATAACAAAATCAAATGTGGCTGTGCTGGTACTAAGTCGCCCTGAAAAACACAATGCATTTAACGAAGAAGTCATTAGTGAGCTGATCCGTTTAATTGAACACGCAAACAGTTGCGATGTCCGCGCACTGGTTTTAAAAACCGAAGGTAAGCACTTCTCTGCTGGCGCTGATTTAAACTGGATGAAGTCGATGGCTGGCAATGACTTTGCAGAAAACTTAGCGGACTCTATGCAGCTAGCAAAGCTTATGAAAGTCCTTGCTACAAGCCCGCATCCAACAATTTGTGCCGTACAAGGTGCTGCATTTGGCGGTGCGTTAGGCTTGATTGCGTGTTGTGATATCGCTATTTGCCAAGACGATGCACAGTTTTGCCTAAGTGAAGTAAAGCTTGGTCTTATTCCTGCGGTTATCAGCCCTTATGTCATTAAAGCCATTGGTGAGCGCGCTGCACGTCGTTATTTTTTAACGGCAGAGATTTTTGACGCGCATACAGCTAAGCAACTGGGTTTAATTCACCAGATCACCGGCGATTTACAAACAGCGCTCGATAAACACTTACAAAACCTTGTGAACAATGGCCCTATTGCTGTTAAAGCAGCGAAGCAGCTAATCAATGATGTCGCTGGCAACGTAATAGATGATGCGCTGATTGAGTTAACCGCTGAGCGCATTGCGCGCATTCGTGTATCTGAAGAAGGCCAAGAAGGCCTAACTGCATTTTTTGAAAAACGTGCCCCTAACTGGCAGAAATAGGAACCATTATGACAACAAAATCATTGAAAAAAATTCTCGTTGCCAACCGTGGTGAAATTGCCTGCCGAGTTATGCGTACAGCAAAACAAATGGGCTTAACAACGGTTGCAGTGTATTCAGATGCTGATAAATATGCCCAGCACGTAAAGCTTGCTGATGAGGCGTACCATATTGGTCCTGCGCCAAGTAAAGACTCATACTTAGTGGCAGACAAAATCATCGATGTGGCAAAACAAGCAAGTGTTGATTGTATTCACCCGGGTTATGGTTTTTTATCAGAGAACTCTGACTTTGCGCTTGCGTGTGAGAAAAATGATATTGCCTTTATTGGCCCACCAGCATCTAGCATTGAAGCCATGGGCTCAAAAACCCGCGCTAAAGAAATTATGCACCAAGCGAATGTACCTTTAGTGCCTGGTTACTATGGTGATAATCAAGATACTGAGTTCTTACAAGCCGAAGCTGAAAAAATTGGTTACCCGGTACTGATTAAAGCGGCCTTTGGTGGCGGTGGTAAAGGTATGCGAGTTGTTGAACGCGCAAAAGATTTTATCAGTGCTCTTGAAGGCGCAAAACGTGAAGCAAAAGCCGGATTTGGTAACGATTTAGTGCTGTTAGAGCGCTATGTCACCAAACCTCGCCATGTTGAAGTACAAGTTTTTGCCGATAGTCATGGTAACTGTGTGTACTTAGGCGACCGTGACTGCTCTTTGCAGCGTCGTCACCAAAAAGTAATTGAAGAAGCCCCTGCTCCGGGTTTATCTGATGCACTTCGTAAAGAAATGGGTGAAGCAGCAGTACGTTGTGCCCAAGCGATTAACTATCGCGGTGCTGGTACGGTTGAGTTTTTATTATGCGGTGATGAATTCTTCTTTATGGAAATGAACACCCGTTTACAAGTAGAGCACCCAGTAACAGAAATGGTAACCGGTGTTGATTTGGTTAATTGGCAAATCAATATTGCGGCAGGTGAAGCATTACCACTTAGCCAAGCAGATATTCAGCTACAAGGTCACAGCTTTGAAGCGCGTATTTATGCAGAAGATCCAAGTAATGACTTTATTCCGTGTTCTGGCCACATTGACGCCCTATTCACACCGAACGAATCTGAATTTGTACGTATAGATACAGGGATTGCAGCGGGTGATGAAATTAGTCCGTTCTACGATCCTATGATTGCTAAATTAATTGTGCATGACGATAACCGTGAGGCAGCGCTTGGGCGTTTATCAAAAGCACTAGAGCAATTCCACCTAGCAGGTTTTAGCTGTAACGTTAATTTCTTATTTAACCTTGCTAACAACCCTACTTTTCAAGCAGGTGCACCCGATACGCACTTTATTGAAGACCAAGGTGAGCGCCTTGTTGCTAAAAACGAGCAACAGTCTGTTATTGCGACCGTTGTGGCAGCCTATGCTTATGCACATCAACTAAAAGGTGAAAGCAGCAGCCCATGGCAACAATTAACTGGCTTTATGCTAAACAGTGACGCTAAAACAACGATTCCGTTTGTTGATTTAAACGTTCATGCTGTTAAGACCTCAGATGGCTTTAAAATTAGCTTAGATGGGGTTGACTATACAACCTCTGGCATTGTTGAAAATGGCCTTGCAAACCTAGTTGTTAATGGCGAAAAAGTCGTGGCTCATATCAATCAAACAGACTCTCACATCACAGTGATGTACAAAGCACAGCAAACGGTGCTAGAGCTGATTGATAAACACTATATTAGTGAACACGAAAGTGATGCATTGCCACTCGCTGCACCACTCAATGGTACTGTTGTTAAACATTTAGTTGAGGTGGGTAGTACTGTCGCTAAAGGTGATGCGGTTGTCATCATCGAAGCGATGAAAATGGAATACACGCTTAATGCCCCGCATGATGGTGTATTAACGAGCTATTGCTTTGCTGAAGGTGAACTGGTGAGTCATGGTGATATGCTCGCGATTGTTGAAGAGCCGGAGGCGTAATGGCACAGTTTCCTGATTTTGTTCGCATTGTAGAAGTTGGCGCCAGAGACGGTTTGCAAAATGAAGCCGCCGTTAATACCCAAGATAAAGTCGCTCTTATCAACGCCCTTGCAGATGCAGGCCTTAAGGATATTGAAGCAGGCGCCTTTGTGTCACCTAAATGGGTGCCACAAATGGCTGATTCTAGCGATGTAATTAGCGCGTTAAATTTGCCTAATGTTAACTTAAGCGCCCTCACTCCGAATTTACGGGGGGCAGAGGCAGCAAAACAAGTCGGCATACAAGAATTTGCTATCTTTACAGCAGCAAGTGAAGCATTTTGTCAAAAGAACATTAACTGCTCTATTGATGAAAGTATTGATCGCTTTAAAGATGTTATGGCTTTTGCCAAGGCGAATAACATTCGTGTTAGAGGCTATGTTAGCTGCGTCATGGGTTGTCCATATCAAGGTGATGTCGACTACAATGATGTATTAAAAGTATCAGAGCGATTATTAGAGCTTGGTTGTTACGAAATTAGCCTTGGCGACACCATAGGTGTTGGTACGGCGAGAAAAGTCGATGAGTTATTAGATTTACTCTTGCAACATATTGATAAATCAAAACTCGCTGTACATTTTCACGACACCTACGGGCAAGCGCTCACAAATATTTACACCGCCCTAAGACGCGGTATAGCAACGGTTGACAGTGCCGTTGCAGGCCTAGGTGGTTGCCCTTATGCCAAAGGTGCGTCAGGAAATGTTGCCACTGAAGATGTAGTTTACTTACTGCAAGGACTTGGCATAGAGCATGGAATTGATTTAGAAAGACTGGCGAAAGCTGGTTGGGCTATTTGCAGTGCATTAAATAAACAACCTGTCAGCAAGGTATCACTTGCTCTAAAGAACACTCAGAATAATTAAGGAGTAGGCTCATGGCCGGTTTCGATAAAGTGGTTTCAAGTTATGAAGCTGCAATGGAAGGTTTAAAAGATGGCGATACTATTATCGCTGGTGGCTTTGGCTTGTGTGGTATTCCTGAGGGACTTATCAGTGAAATTAAGCGTAAACAGACTAAAAATCTAACCGTTGTTTCAAACAACTGCGGTGTTGATGATTTCGGCTTAGGTATTTTACTTCACGATAAGCAAATTAAAAAAATCATCGCGTCTTATGTAGGTGAAAATGCGCTTTTCGAAAAACAACTACTCGATGGCGAAATTGATGTTGTTCTAACACCACAAGGTACACTCGCTGAGAAGATGCGTGCCGGTGGTGCGGGTATTCCTGCGTTTTATACAGCTACAGGTTATGGCACACCGGTTGCTGAAGGCAAAGAAGTCAAAGAGTTTTATGGTCGCCCGTATATCTTAGAAGAATCAATTACTGGCGAGTTTGCTATTGTTAAAGCATGGAAAGCCGACCGCTACGGTAACCTTGTATTTCGCCATACAGCAATGAACTTCAACCCGATGGCCGCGACAGCAGGTAAAATTACCGTTGCTGAAGTAGAAGAGATTGTTGAGCCAGGTGAACTTGAGCCAAGCCAAATTCATACCCCAGGTATTTATGTTAATCGCGTGATCAAAGGTGACTTTGAAAAACGCATTGAACGTGTAACAACTCGCGATTAAGGAGCAATAAAATGGCATTATCACGTGAACAAGTTGCAATGCGTGTTGCACAAGAACTACAAGATGGCTATTACGTAAACCTAGGTATTGGTATCCCTACTCTGGTTGCTAACTATGTACCTGAAGGTATTGAAGTTATGCTGCAGTCGGAAAATGGCTTATTAGGTATGGGTGCGTACCCAACCAAAGACCAAGTTGATGCAGATATGATCAACGCGGGTAAAGAAACCGTGACAGCAGCCACAGGTGCAGCAATATTTAATAGTGCAGATAGTTTTGCCATGATACGGGGTGGTCATGTAGACTTAACAGTATTAGGTGCATTTGAAGTTGACCAGAACGGTAACATCGCATCGTGGATGATCCCAAAAAAGCTAATTAAAGGCATGGGTGGCGCGATGGACCTCGTTGCTGGCGCGAAGAATATTATTGTTACGATGACTCATGCAAGCAAGCATGGCGACTCTAAGTTATTAGAAAGTTGCACTTTACCGCTAACTGGGGTTAACTGTGTAAAGAAAATCGTAACTGATTTAGCCGTACTAGAAGTTAAAGACGGCGCATTTCATCTAATCGAACGCGCTCCAGGCGTGTCAGTAGATGAAATAATTAGCAAAACGGCAGGCAAATTGCTTGTTGAAGGTGATGTTCCAGAGATGGTTTTTTAGACCACTCACATCCCATGTACCGACCTCATTCCCAGTGCCAATGGCGCTGAGTTACCCAAAATCCCTCGCAAGAGGGATTTTTTTTATCTAAAGTCAGCCCTTCGCCGCACCATCTTGTCACATAAATAGTATAAAATGCCCTGCTTTAGTGAATTGGCAGTATCTAATACTGAGACTATGACGAAATAGCTAAAACTGCTAAGATCACTTATTTGCTAAACATTTGCCTAAACATAGATTAAACGAGCGATTCAAGGCTGTTTTTTATACAATATGGCAAGAGTTAGCTATATTCATTCTTTACTCTCTATTTTTTTACATTTTGGGATAATAATTGCTTAGCAGTTAATTAACTAACAAGCGCTTTTGAGACTTACTGAAATTAACTATGCAAACACCTATTCGTGGCCTACGCTCATTTTGTTTTGCTGCACGCACCCTTAGCTTTAAAGATGCAGCAAACCAACTTTACCTTACACCGTCTGCCGTAAGTCATCAGATCAAACAATTAGAAGAACAATTGGGTATTGAACTATTTGAACGTCAAACCCGTTCAATTCGTCTGACAGCTGCAGGCAAGAATTTTTATGACTCTGTATCGCCGCTTATTAAAGCGCTAGAAAAAACCATCAACGAGTTTAGTCAGTTACAAGAAAATGTGACTATTAGTATTACGCTACCTGAGTTTTTCGCTAGTGAACTTTTAATGCCAAAACTAAGCGAATGGACAAGCGATCATCCAAATACAAACTTACAGCTTAATACCTTAAAAACGCGTAAAGAGCTGACTAAACAAAGTGACTTGTCGATTGTATTGTCTTCGTCAAAACCGCATGAAGGCGTTGTTCATGAGCTGTTTTCACTCTCGTACACACCAGCTTGCAACAAAGAAAACTGGCAAGCATGGCAAGAAAACCCGTTTCAGGCTTTAAATGAAGTTCCACTCATTCTTCATAAAGCACGCCCTTGGGCTTGGCACCAATGGGCAGAGCATGCTGGCGTTGAAGACTTTGCACCAAAGCAAATTATTCAGGTTGATAGTATGTTTGGTGTGGCACGTGCGGCGCAACAGGGTATGGGTATTGCCCTAATCCCCTTGCCTATTAGTCAAACTTGGTTTGATGAGCAATGGCTATTTAATTTCACAGATATGCCGTTAAAAACGAAAGATAAATATTACTTAGTGCAACACGATCCTAGTGAAACTAATGCACAATTAGAGCTATTTATAAAATGGATGCTTGATACTTTCAAACATCTAAAATAATAGATAAATGACCCTCAATTTTGTTGAGGGTCTTTTATTGCTAATTTAACTTTTCGACTTGGTTACTAAAATACTCACTTTGTTTTCACCAAATTCAAAAGAAGCCTGTTTACCATATTCCACAACAAAAGAAGGTGTAAAATAGCTGCCAGCGAGTGTGATTGATGTTTCTACAGCTGCCGTATTATTTTGTTGTGGTATCACTGTAACTTCATAGCTAAACCCCTCACCTATAGAGATGGTCGCAGGTTGTTTTTCTTCCACCAGCATTACTGGCGATGCTAGTAGCTCATTCGCTTTATAAACAGATGTTTCAACTTGAAAACTGTCAGCTGCGAAACAGCTCGTTGATACTAGCAATGCTCCAGCTATTAAACCTAACTGTTTGTTCATATTTAATTCCTTATCTCAATTATAGGCCTAATCAGCCATTTATATCAGTTTCTACGTTTATTCGATACAAGAAACTTCAGAATATTAACTATCTCTATCAAAGCTCTCGATAATACACATCAATGGTATGTGATATAGCTTCATAGCTGTTATTTTCTTGTTTAAAACACGCTTCTCTAAGTTCCTTCTCTTCGTAGTTTTTACCTGCCACGACGACTTGATCGAGAGTTTGTGATTTTGCACAGAATTGATTTGATGAAATTGTTTCTACTTTGACTGATTCAGCTTTTGAACGCGGTAATGAACTAGGCTTTGGATTTTGCTTCATGCCTTCAAGTAACTGAGCCTTAGTAACAGGCACAGTATCTGAACCTATGCCTGGAATATGCAATGTTTGTCTAATCGTATAGCTTTTACTTAATAATGGCGTAAACAAAGATACATCATTGCTCAAATAAGCCTGTTCAAAATTAAGGTAAACAGCAACTTTATCTTCAGCTGCATTGGCAACGAATGGGCATAGTAATACACACGCAAGTTTAAGCTTCATAGTCTTTTTTATTTTTTACCGATTTAACAACTATATACCACCTTAAAGTACCGATTTAGCCATTAATAAACAACTATTTGTTTAATTTACGTACTCTGCCCCTTTATAGTTCTTTATCGTAAACTTTAGCTATTTAAACACCGTGTCTACTTTATCGGAGTCAGATCAGACGGCTGACGGCTGACGGCTGACGGCTGACGGCTTAAAACTAATTCACTACATTAGACTAAAGTCTATAGGTTAAATTTCTTCATCTATTAGGTCATTTTTTATCGTTTGTTGAATTTGCAGTGTTCAATTAAAGTTCATTTGTCGGCGATTGATACCGACTCAAATAGAGGAAATGATTATGTTTAGTACACTTATGAAACGCGTTGCAGTTAGCTCATTATTAACTTGTTCAGCTATGGCAGTGGCTGATCAAAGTGACTACAAATTAATGGTTATTGACCAATCTACACAAGCAACTGTAGAAACAAACCGCCAATACGAACTAGCATTTAACCAATGCGCATTAAGTGTTCAAGCAAAGAATTTTACAGAAGCTGAAACACTTTGCTCTAAAGCAATCAGCTTACTAAGCAAGAGCAAGGTACCTGCTTATAAACGTCGTGAATTAACCTCATTTGCATTAAGCAACCGCGGTGTAGCTCGAATCATGTCTGAAAACGACACTGCTGCATTGTCTGACTTTTACGAAGCAGTACAAATTTCAGGTAACGAGTTAGTAGAGCACAACTTAACGCGTGCGAAAAAGAACTTAGCATTATAAGTTCTCACAGAATTGTGTTGTCACAAAACCCAGCTTCGGCTGGGTTTTGTCGTTTAGGTACTTTGAATGCCTCCCAACACTTAAATAGCTTGTTTTATAGAAGGCTTTCAAATTCAACATTGCTTTATAAAACCCAAAACAAAACAAACGCCAACATAAAACCAAACAACGCTTGCAACTATTTGCCAAATATCTAAACCTGAGGTTGTAATAAATGTTGGAATAGCAATTAAACCCCGTAAAGTACAAATTCCCGCAATAGTTACTAAAGCAGGTTTGAGAAAAGGAACTTTTCGGATTAAGCCCGCCGCTGAAAAACCAAACACAGTACAAGCAAACATTAGGCTCGCTACTATCAGTGTGCCAATGGGGGCAAGCAAAGTTCCGTGTATTGAAGATTCAATAATTTGTTGAGGAGCCCTAGCAAAAACATACCAACTAGGCCCGCCAAATATACAGAGTACGTGCCAGATAGCAGAAAAAAACGCAATAACACCTGCACTAATTAATAATTTTGATTGAATACTAAGGCGCAATATTGACTCCGTTTTACTGTAATCTTAGGCCATATTAAAGCAAATCGACTATATTCCACTTCAAACCTTTCTGATCCGAAATTTCACATCCCCAAAAGAGGTAACCCCTTTCGCTGCTTATACGTTAAAGCTAACATCAAATAAGACTTTATCATTACTTTTGGTAACGATGTTGATAAACAAAGAACTTTAGCTCTATTCCCTTGAAAATGAAGCTTTTCGCCATATAGTTCACGAAATGTATCTACCAATTTAATTTGGCAGTTGAAAAACAGATAGTAATTGTTAGGTGACTTTGACTTCCAGTCGATTCGAAAAGGGCTGCCTGTTTTTACACTGTAGCTAGGCTCTCCCCATTTTAGTGTCTCGTCAACTTCACCTAGGCCCAATTCAGAAGCAATTTGAAAAACTAGCTCTCGAATCTCGAAGAGCTTAGCTCTGGCATTTTCAGGGTATTTATCAAATGTGTTTTTTACTTCCTTGTTCATTTGAGTCTCCGGTTATTCATTTTATTCAGTTAAATAAAATGTATGGTTTGGAAAATCGATGAAGCAGTGCTGCCATACAATAAGCCTACTTGTATTTTAGACTCATTCACCACTTGCTTCAGATAATGCCTGTTTGTAACTTAAATCAAAGTTTTTGAGTAACTGATTCAGGTAGTTCAGATTTATCTGGTTAGGTTTAAAGCTTTGCCCCTTTTCAATATTTGCTATGTGTTGTTTTAGTTTTGCTTTGTCTTTATTCCAAAAAGCGATGTTTCCTAGTACAAAGTCATTCCAATACATTTTTGAACCACTTAGCTTTTCATTGGGATGCAATACTTTTTTAGCGTGAAAAACCGCTTGTTGATAGTCACCCGCTAACCCTTCCATTTGAGCTAAATGCCAAGTTAATGAGCTTTCATTTGAGTTATTATGAGAGATATAACGTTTTATCAGAATGGCAGCTTCAGCATGGCAACCTGATTTTTCTAACAATCTAAAACCGGCATCGTACGTCTGATCAAATTGTTGGTATGTTAGGCTCAAATCGTCTTTTAACCTTTCTTCAAGCTCAACTTTACAGTCAGCGAAGCATACATTTGATAAAATTAAAAACCCGATTGATGAGAGTCCTGTTTTCATAATTCTGTCCTTAAATTTGCTAATGCCTGTATAAGACAACACTGCAATCAAACGCAAGTTCACCACAAACTGAAAGTATTTGATTCCATGTAACCTTTAAATTGTCGTTATTTCTCTAGCTCATGATAAACATTTGGATTCCAAATTTGCATAAACATCTCTGGATTATCAATTGGTTGAAAACCATATTGCGCGTACAAACCATGCGCATCTTTTGTTGCCAATACCATACGTCTCAAACCTTGAAGCTCGGGGTGAGATACTATGCTCTCAACAAGCCACTTGCTCAAACCTTTACCTCGATGGCTTTCTACTATGAATAAATGCAAATGTTGCTTTATCTGTTATAAGGCGGGCAAAACCTACTTGAGAATCATAGCTGTCATAGACTCCAAAACAAAAAGAGTTTGAAATGGCCGTTTCTAGCGTCTGCTTTGGTATTCCGGACGCCCAGTAGCTTTTTGAAATAAAACCGTAAATTACTTCAAAATCGAGATCAGTTTTATTTGTGCTAATTCTATATCCTTGCACCAGTATTCCTTCTTACGGTTTATCATGATAATTATGAATTTATTGCTAGTCTGCGTACCACAATAAACTCTTGTTATTTAAGATGTTTAGTTTTAACAAAGTTACTAACCAATTGCTACTGTCCAAACATTAAGACTGTGCCCCTTTGACCTAAATATATTTTAAACCACAATTTACGGACCCAAATAACATTTCTATATAAGAGACAGCATTAAATTTATCAGCACTCAACTCAGCTAATTTGTAACTTTCAATACAGGAATAACACAACTTCACCTCCTCTACATCACAGTAAAACTCCGAATCCTGAGTAATTACTCTATAGATTAAATTTCTTCATCTATCAGTTTTAATTTAATCGTTTGTTTAGCTTATGGGAATATTTTAAAGTTCACTCGTTGGTAAGAAACACCAACTTATTCAGAGGAAAACTATCATGTTAAAAACACTTGTAACCACTATTGCACTTAGCTCTTTATTAACTTGCTCAGCGATGGCAGTAGCCAAACAAGCTGATTATAAACTGATGGTTATTGAGCAAGCTCAAACGAACGATAATGCAACTAGCCAATACGAAACTGCCTTCAACCGCTGTGCATTAAGCGTTAAAGAAAAGAATTTTTCAGAAGCGGAAAGCCTGTGTACACAAGCAATTTCTCTTCTAAGTACAAGTAAGGTACCAGGTTACAAACGCCGCGAATTAACTTCGTTTGCACTTAGTAACCGAGGTGTTGCCCGCATCATGTCTGAAAAAGATACTGCTGCACTTTCTGACTTTTATGAAGCGGTGCAAATTTCAAAAAATGAACTTGTTAATCACAACTTAAGTCGCGCAAAACAAAACCTAGCGCTGTAACAGTTCCCCCAACCAAATTGTTGTCGAAAGCCCGGTTCTTGTGTGTTCTGACCGGGCTTTTTTTATTTAATGTTTGGCAAATAAATCTGACATCCCCTTCATTGTGATGCGATCAAATTGAATTTCTACAGGTAATCCTTCTATATGGTATTCTGCTGGAATATCTACTTGCAAAATAAGTTTTAAAGCGGCTTTTTCGCCTTCGAATGGACCTGAAAGCTGCGGGGGTATCTTACTTGTAAGCTCTGTATATTCATTAATTACAGCATCAAATTTTTTACCATTTGGAAGTTTTACAGTCGCTTTTTGACCTATTTTTGAATACTCCAAAAATTTTGGTGCAAGATAAGCATGAACTCTTAGTTCTCTGCCGGTATCTACTGAAAATAATGGTGAGTTTTGATCTACAAACTGACCATCTTGCACAAAGATATCGTTAATATTTCCCGAAAACGGAGTTTTAACAACAAGGTTTTGTTGCAGTGCAGACAACTTTGCAAATTCAATTGAAAGATCTTGATAGCGTTGCCCCTTTAATCCATACAAGCGTTCCATTTCTTGCCGCTCTTTCTCACGCAAAATATCAACTTTTGTCTGTTCGTAACTTAATTGAGCACTGTTAAAAGCAGCTATTGCGCTTGCTAAATCAGAAACGGGGACTATTCCGCGGCTTTTATAATCTTTATACGTATTAAGTAATTCTTGCTGCCTTTCAACGCCTTCTTTTGCGACTCGCTTTCTTTGTTCTAGCTGCGTCATAATTGTTTTGCTAAATGGTATCTGTTGTTGAGTTAGATTTAATATTTGTCGGTCAACTTCTTGATACTGCCCTGTCAATTCAGGGTTATATAATGTGAGCAATATTTCATCTTTCATCACAGAATCACCAAGGTTAACGTCAACAAATTCAATAGTTCCTTTACTTGGAGCTTTAATCAGAAGCGGTTCAGTTGTAATGATACCAACAGCTTCAACCTTAAGTTGTGGCACTAAATAAATCCATGCGACAATACAAATAGGGCTCAATGCAATCAGAATTAAAAAATACCAGCGTAATTTATGTGATGTTCTTTTTGCTCCAGCATATGGAACTTTAATTCCTTTTTCTTCGTTCGGATTGTTGACCTTTGTAGTGCTATTAAAATGCAATTTCATATTATTCCCTTAATCTAAAATTTTTGACCACGTTTAAGCACCCACCAAGGTGCCATACTAGACTCTTCATGCGACCGCCGGAATACTTCATTAACCAGCGCAAAGCAACATACTAGGCGCATTATAAATGCATAGATGGGATAGAGAGGTAACCAGAGGAATAGTGTGAAATCTTGCTTAGGCCTTTCTGAAACACTAACTAAAACTAACAGATAAAAATAACCGATAGTTAGAAGGTATAAGGCATAAATGACAAATATTAATGCTAGTGAGAATTGCCAAGGATAAATAATAGCAACCCCAACAAAATACACAAAAATGACAAATGGCAACATAACGTTTTGCAAGTAACCATAAAAAAGTGTAAACAAAAAATTCTTCCAGCCTAAAAGCTTAGGTGAAAAAGCTGGCCAATGTTTACGCAAATACAAAAACAGCAAGTCCCCGTCCCAACGTAATCTTTGCAAGACAAGCTCTTTAAATGATTGAGGTGCGTCAGTATGTGCAATCGACGCAGTCGCGTAAGGTATTTTTAAATTAGGGTAGCGTTTAAAATACTGTTTGATACGAACTGTTAGATCTAAATCTTCTGCAGTATGAGTATCCCAACCTCCTATTTGTTTTAAGAAATCACGTCTAAATGCACCAAATGCACCTGAAATGTTGTTAATTAAATTACATTGGGCTAAGCCAGTTTTACCACCCTGCATCGATATTAAGTATTCGATTGCTTGCATTCTAGTCCATAAAGATTTATTCACATTACGAACTCTTAAAGCACCTCCCACAGCAGGTACATTAGGGTCTTCAAATAACCTGACTAAATTTGCCATCATATCATTGTCAAATGAAGTAT
The DNA here is from genome assembly GCF_017808125.1 of Pseudoalteromonas sp. PA2MD11. NCBI lineage: Bacteria > Pseudomonadati > Pseudomonadota > Gammaproteobacteria > Alteromonadales > Pseudoalteromonadaceae > Pseudoalteromonas > Pseudoalteromonas sp. PA2MD11. The sequence goes on along the minus strand of NZ_JADKNF010000002.1, from coordinate 140,292 downwards.
CCGCATCAACATTGACGATAATTTCACCTTTAGCATAGGATAAGCCTGCGTTTAAGGTTGAAACACGCCCTCCCCGCTGCCATTTTGGCAATAAAACAATCTCACGATTTTCGCGTTTAAATAACTGCTTACATTCTTTAGCTACATGGTAAGTGTGGTTATTTTGAACAGCACCATCTATTACAGCAATAATTTCAATTTTACCTGGGTAAGTTTGTTCAACGAGTGACTGAATGGTTTCTTTAACTGCATCCCCTTCTGCATAACAAGTAATAACACAGCTAACTTTTGGTAAATAAAGTAATTTAGTATTGTTTATACGTGTCTTTTCTTTAGTCCATTTAATTATGCCAAACGTGATTATTAAAAATAGCGGCAACTCATAGATAAGGTATAAAGGAATAAATTTTACTAGAACTAATACATTACTTTGTACATAAAACATAATTTGTTCAGTAATATGTATTAAAGTGCTTAGTGTACTCATAAAACACTCTCCTGCTGAGCTGCAAATTGTTGCTCAAGCCAAACACCTATTTCATCTGGCATTTCTTTTGATGGAAGTGGAATGCCTTTAATCGAAAGTGAGAAATCGCTATTTTTATTGAGTAAAGAAATCCCTTTTAATTTTTGATAAACAAATGATAAATGTTCAATTGTTGTATTAGGTAACATTAAAAGTAACGTATGCTCTCCTGCTAAACAGCAGATATCCGTGGTCCTGATACTCTCGTTAATTCTGCTCTCAAATTCGTCTATTAATTGAATAGCACGTGCTTCACCATTTTCTGCAATAAATTGCGCGAGGTTTTTTAACTCTATCTTAACTATTGAGTGTGTTTGCTGGTGCCTTACGGCAAGTTGGTTTTGCCACTTAACCACCCATTCGAAATGTGAATAGTTAATAGAGTCAGTGCTGGTTAAATTAAAATTGTCAAAACGCTCACCAAGTCTAATTAAACTTTTACCTTCCATTGATATGTTGTAACTATGAATGTTCTGTACTATTAACTCATCAACTTGATTACTGGTCTGACAGTGGAAGCATTTAGCAATAACGTCAGCATCTACAAAGCTAGTATGGCATTGGTTACATTTCAGGTTTTCTATTGGGCGATCATAGTCAACGCCAATGTGTCTCAATTTTGTATGGCAATTAGGACAGCTTAGCCCGATACCCTCTTTAAATTTAGATTCGCCATTTACATGACCACAGTTAAAACAGTGCAAACTAGATACGCTGGCAATATCAATACTTTGACAACTTGGGCATGAATCAACATAATTTAAGTGCCCTGATTGGCAGTGTCTACAGTAGCGAACACGGTCGATTAACTTATCTGTCTGTAAGAGTTTTCTTCTATGGATACTCGACAACCATGACATTGCATCTTTAGTGTTAACCCCGAAACACTCTAAAAGCGGATAATAATAAACACTATTAATGCTTAAATCATGAACAGGTAACAAGCTATTACCTTTATAAATCCACATAAAAGACAAAAGCTTAGTTAAAGCTGAGTCGACTAAATTAAGACTTAGATTTAAACTAGTTGCGCGCGTTATTACGGAGTTATAAAAATCATCACTTTGTTTATTAAAAAGACCATTTGCAAGAGCTTCTGATAAATAACAAGGCGTATTTACCAAAATACAGCTTTGCCATAACAGTTCGTGCTTACGGATTTTCTTGAGCGCCTCGCCTTGGTTTACAATGTTGTCAGCAAAAACAATAAGTGGAAAATGAGATTGAGCTTCAAAAGCGGAAAAAAAGTGCTCTACGTCGTTAAATACTGTGAATTCGTGTCCGTAAACTAAAAAATCAATATCCTTAAGCTCACCAATCCAAATTTTTTGTAACGAAATATCATTTAATTGCTGTTTATTCATTTACCCTCCATGAAATGAACTATTGTATTCATACCGCATTTTAAACTGTTTTTATATAAGGTACGATCAGACTTTTCATATAACTGGTAATTTATGGTTTAAATTAACTAGTCAATAGCTTATAAAAATAAGAAGGTATGATTGAAATCTATATTTAAAATAATATTTTATTGTTATTAAATGAAATATAAACTTTATGTTAATAAAGAATTTTATGAGGTAACTTTGAATATAAAAGCCAGCTCTTAAAGCTGGCTATAAATAAGTTCTAACTTCTTAAGTTTCATCTCTTGGCACAAACTCAAGCACTGTTGCATTAATGCAGTACCTGTCTTTACCTCTTGGCCCCTCACCAGGGAACAAATGACCTAAATGAATACCCGAGCTTTTTGATTTAAGCTCAATACGCTGCATGCCATAACTGTTGTCTTCATGCATAGTTACACTGTCTTTTACTGGATGTGTAAAAGAAAGCCAGCCAGTGCCTGAGTTAAATCTATCTCGGGTATCAAAAAGCGGCGCTCCACTTAGCTTATCAATAAAAATACCGTCGGGTGTATTTTTAAAGATATCGTACTGCTTACAAAATGGGCTATCAGTTCGGGCATGAAACGCCACTCTAAAAGCTTCACTGTCACCTAGCTTAAATGCACCTAAGGCTTTGTAAAACTCACCTTTACTAACATAACCTTGGCGACCATAAACCTCTTCGCCATTTTCTATAAATAATAACGTGGGTGTTGCCCAAGTCGGCGTTTTAATCGTTAAGCCATCAAGTTGATCAGCATGACGGAAAGTCATAGGTATCGAACCCATGTACTCATTAGCGACCTCTTTTTTAAACTTTTCACAGTATGGGCAATAACCTTTTGCATCTATCACTACAATTTGCTTGCCTGCCAATAAGGCTGTGTTATCAACCTGCTGTTTTTCTACTGGTGTGAATACAACGCCCGTTGAATGATCAGGACAATAGCCATTCGGGTTTTTCTTTAAATAGTCTTGGTGATAATCCTCAGCAGCATAAAATGCATCAAGGGGTTTTATCACAGTCACAATCTTGCCGTAGCCTGCTGCGGTTAATTTGCTTTGGTATTCATCTTTAAGTTTATTGGCAATCTCGAGTTGCTCATTATTACTTACCAAAATAGTTGAGCGATATTGAGTACCAATATCATTCCCTTGGCGATTTAGCTGAGTTGGATCATGATTTTCAAAATAATGCTTTAAAAGTGATTGTGTTGTTAACTCGTTGCTGTTGTATGTCACTTTAACAACTTCTGCATAATTGTTTTTATCAAAGCGTCGCGAGCTACGTGTTATGTTCTTGTAGGTCGCTTTAAACCCATGCCCATCAGCATAGCCAGATACCGCATCCAATACACCATCAAGTGCTTCGTATCGTTTTTCTGCTCCCCAAAAGCAACCCGAACCAAGCACAATGGTTTCAATATGCCCTGTTGCGTTATCTGGCATTGTTTCAGCTTTAATTAGGCTGGTGGTAAAAATGGCACTGCAAGTGAATAGTGTCAGTAACATCGACTTAATTGTCATACTAATTTCCTCTTAAAAGCCTGTATTTAAGACAGACCGCGCATAGGTATTAATAATTTCAACTTAAACGCATGCAAACAGCGATTCACCGCTAACAATTTAACTCTTAACCTTATTTACGGTAAAACACAGCTTTTTAACATTGGGATATTAAAAAATGAAAATTGCACACAGCTTATCTGCTATTGCATTAGGATTAACACTTGCTACGCAAGTGAATGCCGCAGAGTTCACTTTTGCAAAATCAATTAAACCGAACGACAACACCCTAGTTTTATTTTTAGATACAGATAGCCAAGTTGCTAACTTTAATTATTTAAAGCCAGAAACCCAAACTCACCTAAATAAAGTCATTGAATTTAGCGACTTTAAAGCAGGTTATGGCAAAACCTTAGAAGTTATCGCACCAAACGGTAGCGACCATCAACGCATCTTACTTGTTGGCTTAGGAGAGCAGCCAAAACTAGATGCAGCAAAAATGTCAAAACTAGGTGGTAACGTTCACGCTAAATTGCAGTCGGCTAAACAAGCAAATGTTAGCCTTGATTTTTCAGAGCTTAAAGACAGCGCAATCAATGCTAAATATGCAGCAGAATTTGCACACGGCGCAAATTTACGTGACCACCGTTTTGAGCAATACAAAAAAGAACAAGACAGCCACGTTGTTAACTACACATTAGATGTTGAAAATTTAGACCAAGCGGTCAAAACCCATAAATTACTACAAAGCATTGAAAAAGGTGTATTTTTAGCACGTGACTTAACGTCTGAAGTTGCAACAGAAATGACACCGGTTGATTTTGCTAAAGCGGCAAAAGAGCTTAAAAAGTTAGGTGTTAAAATTACAGTTTTAGAACCTAAGCAAATTAAAAAGCTTGGCATGGGTGCACTTGAAGCAGTTGGTCGTGGTAGCGAAGAAGGTGCACGTTTAGTGGTTGCTCATTATCAAGGTAATAAAAACACCCCTATCGCGTTAGTGGGTAAAGGTATTACCTTTGATTCAGGTGGCTACAGCCTTAAAACAGGTGCTTCAATTGCCCGCATGAAATCAGACATGGCAGGGGCAGCTGCAGTACTGGGTACTGTTAAAGCAATGGCACTGGCTAAAGCCGACACAAACGTTGTTGCTGTAATGGGCATGGCTGCCAATATGGTATCGCAATTTGCTGTTGCGCCTGGCGATGTTGTAAGAACAGCCGAAGGTTTAAGTGTTGAAATTGTTAATACAGATGCTGAAGGTCGCTTAGTACTGAGTGATGCAATGTGGTATGCCCGTGACAAATACAAACCAAGTATTATGGTTGATGTTGCGACCCTAACCGGGTCTAAAATTCGTGCTGTAGGTAATGAATACGCGGCGGTTTTCTCTGATGATGATACTCTTGTTGAGCAACTAACTATTGCGGGTAAGCAAGTAAATGAAAACCTATGGCGTTTACCTCTAGGTTATGAAGATGCATTAAAGTCAGACATTGCTGATCTTAAAAACATCGGTTCACATGGCCCAGGTGCTACTACAGCAGCGAGTTTCTTACAAAACTTTGCCGGTGACACACGTTGGGTTCACATTGATATTGCAGGTAACGCGCTAAACTCTAAAGCAAAAGATGAACTAGCTGAAGGCGGTACAGGCTATGGCGTACGTTTACTGTCTAATTGGTTACTAAATAACGCACAGTAATTAGACACTGCACTTTATCAAGTGGTTATAAACTATTATAGCCACTTGATTGTCTTGAGTTTTTCTAATTAACACTAAAGACACATTTACATCATCAACAAACAGCCTATATGCTAATAAGCATTAAGGGATAATAATAAGATTGATACGCAATGACGACGACCAAAAGTACACCTAAAATTATGGCGCTCACTACGCATAGCATCTTTTTTGATGCCTATGAAACACCAAGCGACATACTCACTACGCAAAAGAAAATATGGGCATTAGCACAATATTGCCAAAGCAGTGATGACTTTGTTGATGTAGTCCCTGCCAATAATAATTTAACACTTTACCTGAAAGAGCCCGCTCAACTTGCTAGTTGGCTGCCACGATTACTTGAACAATGGCACGAACTTAAAGCTACTGACTTTAACTCACGTCATCATAAACTTGCGACTCGTTATGGTGGTGAATATGGGCCCGATATAGCACATGTTGCTAAACATCATAATCTGTCTGTTGATGATGTTGCTCAAATGCACAGCAGTGCCAAATACCACGTGCTTTTTTTAGGCTTTAAACCCGGTTTTGCTTATTTAGATGGTTTAAAGCCACAACTTTTCACACCTCGACATGCTGAACCAAGACTCTCTGTTCCAAAAGGTTCTGTTGCTATTGGCGGCAATCAAACCGGTATTTACCCTGAAAGCTCCCCTGGAGGCTGGCAAATTATTGGTCATACAGATTTTCGTCTATTTGATATCAATGCAGCCTCGCCTTGTGCTATCGAACCCGGTGATACTTTAGAGTTTGTTATTCAGGAGGTGTTAAAATGATCACTATCATCAAACCTGGTATGCAAATGTCTATACAAGATCAAGGCCGCACAGGATCTCGCCATTTAGGCATTGGACAATCAGGGTGCATTGACCCTTATGCTCAAGTTATTACAAACCGTTTAGTCGGCAACGACGACAACAACCCCGTCATTGAAATCACTTTGGGCCTGGCCGAAATTAAATTCGATAACGATTACTACATTGCACTGCACGGCACAGATATGAAAGCCACAGTGAATGGCAATGCTGTTGAACCAGGCTGGAGCTTTTACATAAAAAAAGGTGATGTATTAAAGTTTAATGCGGCGCGTCATGGTTTTAGAAGTTACCTTGCGATTGGCGGCGAGTGGCATTTACCTGAGCCAATTTTAGATTCTTACTCAACAGATATATTAGCAGGTTTTGGTGGCTTGACCGGTCAAGCATTACAGGCTGGCGATAGTTTTGATATAACGCCAAGGTACAATACCAAAATTGGCTTAGGCGCTATGCTACCACCTAAAAGTACACAAATTCGTATTCATGCCGCACCACATGCAGCACTGTTACCAAAAGACACCATCGTTAACTTTATAAATCATTCTTGGCATGTATCGCCTAATAGTAACCGCATGGGCACACGGCTATTAAGTGATGAGTGTGATATCAGCCATGATGTTTCGCTACCATCAATGGCTGTCGCTCCTGGCTGTATTCAGCTTCCGCCAAATGGTGAACCCATAGTGCTATTAAACGATGCGCAAACAACGGGTGGTTACCCATTGCTCGGTACCGTGATCGAAGCCGATCTTCGTCACTTTGCACAATTAAAACCCGGTGATTTCCTTCACTTTAAGTTTGTTACACTTAAAGAAGCCCATGCAGCACAAGAAAAACTCACTGCGCACTTAAATCAACTTGCGATAGCACTAAACTATATTAATAAATAGCGTTAATTTATTGGTGTTTAAAAAGCGAGCAAAGAAAGTCTTTGCTCGCATTGCTTTAAAGCTTGTCTATACATTTAAAAAGGTAAAAACCCTACGCATTCCTTTGCACCAAAGCTGTGCAGAAAATTTAGTAACAAACGCCTTTATTCCAGACTCATTATCATCCAATTTGTGCAAATCAAGCATTTAAACCGCTCACCCTTTAACCACTTACCCCATACTGGTGCAAAGAGGTTAGCGCAGGTGCATATTTTATTCTCAATTAATTAAAAAACCTGTGTGACTTAGGTAATTATTTCTGTTAAAACAAACATTCGCAGTTATATAAATTCTGTTAACTGCGCACATATTTGGAATGAGGAGTCACTATGTGTTCAATTTTTGGGGTATTAGATATTAAATCTGATCCCGCTCAATTGCGTAGCCAAGCAATTGAGATGTCAAAACTATTAAGGCACCGCGGGCCAGATTGGTCTGGCGTGTATTCATCAGATAAAGCTATTTTAGTGCACGAACGTCTAGCGATTGTTGGCGTATCGAGTGGTGCACAGCCTTTGTACAACCCTGAGCGTACAAATATTCTTGCTGTTAACGGTGAAATTTATAACCACAAAGAGCTCGCTGCCAGCTTAGAAACTGATTTTACTTTTCAAACTCAGTCTGACTGTGAAGTTATTTTGGCTTTATATAAGCAAAAAGGCCCTGAGTTTTTAGACGATTTAAATGGTATTTTCGCGTTTTTTTTATACGACGAAGAGCAAGATGCCTACTTAATTGGTCGTGACCATATCGGGATTATTCCGCTTTATACAGGTCATGATGAACATGGTAACTTTTATGTTGCCTCAGAATTAAAAGCATTATCGCCAATTTGTAAACATATTGAAGAATTCCCTCCGGGTCATTTCTTGTGGAGCAAAGATGGTCAACTTCGTAAGTATTACAGCCGCGATTGGCAAAGCTATGACGCAGTAAAAGACAACGAAGCTAAATCAAGTGATGTTAAAGAAGGCTTAGAAGCTGCTGTTAAGCGTCAATTGATGTGTGACGTACCATACGGTGTTCTATTATCAGGCGGTTTAGATTCATCTGTTATCTCTGCTATCACACAGCGTTTTGCTGCAAAACGTATCGAAGATAATGACGAGTCTGATGCTTGGTGGCCAAAACTGCATTCATTCTCTGTGGGTCTTGAGGGTTCACCCGATTTAGCAGCTGCACAAAAAGTAGCTGATATGATTGGTACGGTTCACCACCCTATTCACTTCACCATTCAAGAAGGTATTGATGCCCTACGTGAAGTGATTTATCACATCGAAACGTACGATGTAACAACTATTCGTGCCTCAACGCCGATGTACTTAATGGCGCGCCAAATTAAAGCCATGGGTATTAAAATGGTGTTGTCGGGCGAAGGAGCTGATGAGCTATTTGGTGGTTACCTTTATTTCCACAAAGCACCAAATGCCCAAGAGTTCCATGAAGAGCTTAACCGTAAAGTCTCTAAACTACACATGTTCGATTGCTTGCGTGCGAATAAATCAATGGCTGCATGGGGCGTTGAAGCGCGTGTGCCATTTTTAGATAAAGAATTTGTAGACGTAGCAATGCGTATCAACCCTGAAGCGAAAATGTGTAAAGACGGTAAAATCGAAAAACACATTATTCGTGAAGCGTTCGACGGCTACCTGCCAGACGACGTGCTTTGGCGCCAAAAAGAACAGTTCTCTGATGGCGTAGGCTATAACTGGATTGATACGTTAAAAGAGTATGTGAACGAACAAGTTAGCGATCAAGACCTTGCTAATGCTAAATACAAATACCCGATCAATACGCCTGATTCTAAAGAAGCGTATTTCTATCGTAGTATTTTCGAAGAGCACTTCCCTGGCGATGCCGCCGCGAAATGTGTTCCGCATGGCAAATCTGTTGCTTGTTCTACTCCTGAAGCACTCGCTTGGGATGCATCTTTCCAAAACAATGCTGACCCTTCAGGTCGTGCTGCTGGCGTTCATAACGACGCTTACAAAAAGTAGTAACTTTGTGCTGCAAGCCCTGTGTTTGCAGCACTTTCCTCTCAATTGAAATAATTTGCTTTGAAATAATACTGTCATCAAATTATTCCTTTCGCCGCCTAATTTGTTCACAATTCCAACAAAAAGCGTAAAAAACTGCATTTATTCGGCTGTTTAGGGACAAAACCATTTACATTTTTTTTCGAGCTCCTACACTAAAGACTAAACTTTGGTACAAATTTAATTAGTCTACAAACTATTTTTGGGTTTGATACGTAAAAATAGTAATAGCCAAGCTAGTGCCAACCGGCCGTTTAGCTCTCTGCTAAATATAATCACAACAAGAGGTATTCATGAGCGAACATCATGACAAGTACAGTATCGACAATACCGACTACACTGTCGGACAGGACAATGTACAAAAATGGGGTTTTGATGTGCACAACCCTGTATTTGGCATTAGTGCTGGATTAATTGCCCTATTCTTAGTGGCAACACTTATTTCAGATGCTGAAACAGCAAAAACAACTCTGAATGGAATTAAAAACGACATTATTAATAATTTTGATGGCTTTTTTATGTGGTCAGCAAACTTATTCGTATTGTTTTGCTTAGCGTTAATTGTTTCACCATACGGTAATATCCGCCTTGGTGGTAAAGAAGCACGTCCAACTCATTCGCGTATTTCTTGGCTTGCAATGTTATTTGCTGCAGGTATGGGTATAGGTTTAATGTTTTGGGGCGTCGCAGAACCTGTCGCCTACTTTACAGGTTGGTACGAAACACCACTTGGTGTTGAAGCAAACACGCCGGAAGCTGCCAAACTGGCAATGGGTGCAACTATGTTCCACTGGGGTTTACACCCTTGGGCAATTTACGCGGTTGTTTCGCTTTCACTCGCATTCTTTTGCTATAACAAAGGTTTGCCGTTATCTATTCGTTCAATTTTTTATCCTATTTTAGGTGACAAAGCGTGGGGCTGGCCTGGCCACCTTATTGATATTCTAGCTGTACTTGCCACTCTATTTGGCCTTGCAACATCTCTTGGTTTAGGTGCACAACAAGCCGCTGCTGGTATTAATCACGTATTTGGTACTGATAGCGGAATTGGCTTAGAAATAGGCGTTATTATTGGTGTGACGTTACTAGCTGTTATTTCTGTTGTTCGCGGTATCGACGGCGGTGTAAAACTGCTTAGTAACGTAAACATGCTTATCGCTTTTGTATTACTCGTATTTGTTGCACTTGTTGGGTTTTCTGCAGCATTTGGCAACCTTCCTAATACAGTAATGGGTTATGTTGAAAACATTATTCCACTGAGTAATCCTCATGGTCGTGAAGATGAAACATGGATGCATGGCTGGACTGTATTCTACTGGGCTTGGTGGATTTCATGGTCACCGTTCGTAGGTATGTTCATTGCACGCGTATCTGAAGGCCGCACAATCCGTGAGTTCTTAATTGCTGTATTACTAGTTCCTACTGTTGTGACTATCTTCTGGATGTCAATTTATGGTGGTATCGCTATTGAACAAGTGATTGATAAAGTAGGTGTACTTGGTGAAAAAGGCTTAACTGATGTACCACTAGCTATGTTCCAAATGTTTGAAGCCCTGCCAATGTCGCAAGTGCTTTCATTCATTGCAATTGTGCTAGTGCTCGTGTTCTTTATTACGTCATCTGACTCAGGTTCATTGGTAATCGACTCAATCACCGCTGGTGGTAAAGTTGACGCGCCAGTGCCACAACGTATTTTCTGGGCTACAATCGAGGGTGCGATTGCAGCTGCACTTGTTTGGATTGGTGGCACACAAGCAATCGAGGCCTTACAAGCCGGCGCCGTATCTACGGGCTTGCCGTTTACCTTTGTATTGTTATTAATGTGCGTGAGTTTAATTCTTGGTTTGAGAACAGAGCCAAGAAGCTAAGCACTAAACTTTAAATAATATAAAACGCCGCATTTTGCGGCGTTTTTTTATTGATAAGCTTTGCTCAAATTCAAATACCCCACATAAAGTCGGTGCTAAGCACGCTATATGAGTAATTCGCTCAGCGGCGTATCTGGGCGGTAATGGTAAGCTATTTGCGCTTGTAGCAGCTCTGCAGTGGCTGTAGCATCATTGAGCGCATTGTGGTTTTGATACGCTGGTAACGAATAACGAATGCGAGAGTCTGCTAAGCGCACAGAATCAATCTTAGAATTAAACAATCGCCCGAGTAACCCCTGCTTTGCTTTAAGTGCGCGCGTTTCCAGATCTAGCGTGTCTATAACGGCAAATTCAAGCCCTTCGCCTAAACGGGCTTGCAACGCTTGATATAAAAAGTGCCGTTCAATGGGAGCAAAATGCACCACAATCACTTTGCCTTTTAATGCTGCTAACAAAGGCGCCATAATCGTTGAAAAATCAGGTGCATCGCTCACTTCTGAGTGAGTTATACCATGAATAACAATCGACTCTTCAGCAAGCTTGCGCCTTGGTTGAACAATCCAATGTTGGCTATCTTTACAAAAAATACGCTTGGTATTAAATGGAATTAAACCAACACTGACTATATCGTCATTTTGATAATTTAGACCGGTTGTTTCAAAATCAAGTGCTACTAAGGGAATATCACTAATTGGTGTGCTTAAATCACAAATAGCTGATCCATAAAACGCTTTGATTAACGGCTGTTTGCTCTGTTCTAATAACTCTTGATACCGAGTCGGCCAATCAAGTTTTGCGCCTTGTTTTGCCATTACTTCATCCCTGAGTTAGCAGAGTATCTGAATTTTAGGAAATTCTGCGCTTTATCTAAAATGGCAAACGCCTCTTTAAGATTGCGCTGCTCAAAAGGAGAAAGTAAATGAGGCTCTAAGTCGTTATCTGGCGCTTCATCAAGCTTTTCTATTTGCCACGCTTGGTGTCTTATTCTGATCATGGCAATGTATTCTAAGGCGTCTCGTAAATCTTGTGCTTTGCCTTCAGGGAGTAGTTTAGCTTCGATAATATCTTCTAAACGCTCGAATGAATTTTGTTTACGACTGCCTATCGCTAATGCATGCACGCGTATTACATCAGATAACGGCGCAGTACCGCGGCGTTTTAAGTTCATAGAGCGCTTGTGTTGGCCATTATGCTCTAACACAAAATCTTTAAAGAAACCTAAAGGCGGCGTTCTATTACGCGCATTCGCAGCAAGGTTCGCCAAGAAACGTTTATTCTTACGCCCTTCTGTTGCGATAAAACGCTTAAGTTCATCAGCCCATTTGTTTTTACCGTACACACCGTCTAAATCAAAAAAGATCGAGCTGTGTAATAAAGCCTGCGGTTTAGGTTCGGCCATCCAATCTGCAAATTGTTCTTGCCACTGCTCGCGAGTTAAACGCCATTTTTTGAATGACGCCATAATTTCACCTTCACAGTACTTATAGCCACACTCAGCTAAACCATCGCAAACAAAGTCAGCCAAGTTTTGAAAGTATTCGTCTTGTAATTCTTCGTTAAAACTATTATCGAGGATAATGGCGTTATCTTGGTCGGTCACAATTAATTGCTCATCACGAGCCATTGAACCTAAAGCGATAAAGCAATAAGGAACTGGCGGCGGGCCAAACTTTTCTTCAGCTAAATCAAGTAAACGTTGTTTGAAGGTTCGGCCTATAACAGCCATTGCAGTACCAATCATGTGAGAGTTAGCGTCTTCGTTAACCATGCGTACAAAGACATTAGGCAGCTGCCTTGCATAGTGAGCTAGATCTTCAACCGATTGCTGAGCTAATATGCCGCGTACTAACAATAAGCTACTTTGCGACTCGTAGCGTAGAATATCCGATAAAGAAATAACGCCAATCGGCTTTTTCTTAACAACTACAGGCAGGTGGTGAATATTATCTCTGAGCATTGCAAGCACGGCTTCAAACACATACGCATTGCTATCAAGCAATACTAAGTCTTTTTGCATTATTTGCGCAGCTGGCGCTTCGTAACTTAACCCTTCAGCAATTACACTGGTACGTAAGTCACGGTCGGTAATTATGCCAACAACTTGGCCGTCGTCATCATCAGGATCATCACTGATTGGTTTATCGGCATCAGTAACCAGCACAGACGATACCGACTCTTGCGTCATTAATTGCGCAACCATTTGCACAGAGGCATCTTTTGCCACAGTGACAACATCACGATGAAGAAGCGACTTAACCTTGGCTGTTGTTAAATCGTTGCTGTCTGCTTGTTCAACAATTGCCTGATGAAGGCGCACATTACCATCGGCTTCAAAAAAGTCAGCAAATGTTTCGTATTCGTCGCAGTATTGATTAAACAACTCAACATTAATGCAATAAACTAAGGTATCTTCAAGCGCCTTTGCCGGAAAGCGCACTTTGCGGTTCATCAGAAGGCCCATTTGCCCAAAAATGCCGCCGATAGTTAAACGGTTGTATAAATCACCATCACGACGATATATCTCTACTGCACCTGTTCGAATAACAAATAAATCAGCGATATCCTCGCCATAATTTAGTATTTCAGTGCCTGCGCGAAAATAAGCGATTTCTACTTGTGATGCGAGTTTATTTACCGCCTCTTCAGGAAGATCATCAAAGGGAGCGTGATCAGAAAGAAATTGGGCGATATCGACGTGTTCGGCTTGCATACGCGTACCTAGTTTTAAACATTTGATTTAATTGTGAGGGTAATTGGCTATTTTTTCAAAGAAAAAATAGCCAATTAAGTTGGATTAAGCCTTTTCTAACTCTTCAGCCAGAAGTTTCGACTCATCACCTCTTGGTTTAGTAAAGCGAGCTAAACCAAGGTAAATAACTGGCGTTAAATAGAGAGTAAATAACACCGCCAGTGCTAAACCGCCAAATACTACCCAACCAATGGCGTTACGAGCTTCAGCCCCTGCTCCGGTAGATAAAATAAGAGGTAATGCACCCAATAAAGTTGAAACCAGTGTCATCGCTATTGGGCGAAGACGAACCAATGCGGCCTCTTCTACCGCCACTCTAACCGAGCGGCCTTGGTCACGTAATTGGTCAGCAAATTCCACCAGCAAGATGGCATTTTTAGCAATTAGACCAATCAGCATCACTAAACCAATTTGCGAGTAAATGTTTAATGATGTACCCGTTAGATATAACGCTAAAATTGCTGATGTAATACCAAACGGTACAGTGATCATCACAACAATCGCACTATTCACACTTTCAAATTGCGCTGCCAATACCAGAAGAACAATTAAAAAAGCCAGAACATAGGTTACTAATACTTCATTAGCGGTTTCTTCAAAGGTTAATGCCTCACCTTTAAACGCCAAGCTGATTCCAGATGGCAGAGATTGCTCTGAAATATCACGGATTTTTGTTACCAGCTCAGCAATAGTTACGCCTTCTGGCATTTCCATACTCAGTTCAATAGCACGGCGCTGCGCATGGCGTTCAAGCTCAGCGGCAACACCTTCTTCAGTAATTGTTGCCACACTGCTTAATGGCACTAGCTGACCATTGCGGCCACCAACATACAAGTTAGCTAAATCGCTCGGGTTTGTGATGGTTTGGTTTTGTGCTTGCAACATAATCGGGATTGATTGGTCACCAATGTTTAAATCGGCAATATCATCACCATTGATTGCAGCACGTAACGTTACTGAGATATCACTGAGCGATACACCGAGCTCTTCAGCACGACGTCTATCAATATTAACGCGTAATTGTGGCTGTGACGGCTGATATGAAATACGTACAGGGGCCACTTCTGGCACTGCTTTTTCTATTTCAGCAGAGAAGTCTTGCGCAGCTTTAAATATCTCGAGGTAGTCTTGGCCCAATAAGGCAAGCTCAATACCACCGCCTTGACCACGCAAGTTCAAGCTATTTGAACCACCAGGGTAACCAGCCGCACCAGGAATATTCCCTAAGGGCTCACGGATTTTATTGATAATTTCTTGCTGACTAAAATGACGTTCGTTCCAATGTTTTAGCGGCACAGTAATAAATACAATATTTGGATCCCATTGCCCAACCACAGTGTAAATAGACTCAATATCACCACTTTCAACATACGGCAGTAAGATATCTTCCATTTGCACCGCTTGTCTGTCCATAAAGTTCAAGCCTACACCATCAGGGCCACGGGCGAAAATACGAATTTTACCGCGATCTTCTGTTGGTAATAGCTCGTTATCTAAATTGAAATACAGTGCCCCAGAGCCAGCAGCAACCAACAAACATGCAAAGAAGGTAAGCCATGCATGTTCAAGTACACCATGTATTGTACGCTTATATACAGCGGCTAACACATGGCCAACTTTTGCAAATGGATGAAAACCGCCCTGCTTTAATTTCAGTTTTGATGTCAGCGCAGGGACCAAAGACAGCGCTACAAAGCTTGATATGATCACAGCGCCAGCTAATACCCCACCAAACTCTCTAAATAGTCGCCCAGCTGTTGATGGTAAAAACGCAATAGGCACAAACACCGCAGCTAATACGGCGGTTGTTGCCACAACAGCAAAGAATACTTCACGGGTACCAACCACTGCAGCTGCACGGCGACCAAGACCTAAGCCCCGCTGACGTTGTATGTTCTCACTTACCACAATGGCATCATCTACTATTAGGCCAGTAGCTAACACGAGTGCAAGCAAGGTAAGAATATTAATTGAGAAACCAAGCGCCCAAATAAGTGCTAAAGAGCCTATTAATGCAACAGGTATCGCAAATGCAGGAACCAGCGTTGCGCGCCATGAACCAATAAATACCCACAGTGTGATCACCACTAACAACACGGTTAGTAACAAGGAGTTAATCACTTCATCAACTGAGCTTCTGATAAACTGAGCATCGTCAGATGTTAAAGTAAATTCCATTTCAGGAAAACGCACTCGCATACGCTCAATTAACGTTAGAACTTCATCAGAAATTTCAATGGTATTAGATTGCGCCTGACGAATAATTTCCATGCCAATCACAGGTGTGCCATTAAGCCTTACGAACGAACGCGGATCAGCTGGGCCAAAGTAAACAGCTGCAACATCGCCAATACGGGTATCGTCGCGAACGATGATATCGGCTACTTGTTCAGCAGAAATTGACGTTGCATCAGCACGAACGATCACCTGTTGATCGCTTGATTTTAAACTACCCGCAGGTACATCAAAGGGAGCCTGACGAAGTACGTTGGCAATATCTGGTACCGTAAGGTTAAAGCTGCTCAGCTTAAGTGGGTCGATACGCACTCTAAGCACCCGTTCGCGGTCACCATTTAAGCGAACATCAGCAACACCAGGAATGGTTAAAAACTGCGGGGCTAAGTCAACATCAACACGCTCTGTCAACGCCTCAAGGGATAAGCTATCACTTGATACCGTTAACGATACAACCGCTTCAGCATCGTTATCGGCTTTAATAATTGATACCCGTTCAACTTCTTCGGGTAATTCTCGCTGCACACGGGCCACCGATTCTCGCGTTTCGTTTGCAGCATCATCTAAATTAACACCAGGGCGAAACTCAACCACGATACGGGCGTTGTTTTCTTCACTTTGCGCACGAATCGACTTTACACCACTTACCCTAGCAACCGCCCCTTCGAGCTTGCTAGTTACTTCGGTATCTACGGTCTCCGGTGAACCACCAGGAAAAGACGCTGATACAGTAATACGTGGTCTATCGACATCAGGAAGCTCACGTACTTCAACCCCTGCTATTGCAGCAATACCGGCGATAATAATGAGTAAGTTAAGTACCACAATTAAAACAGGACGACGTATCGCCATTGATGGTAAGTCTTCCATCATAGGTTGCTGTTTCATCATTACTCCTTGGCTAGCTGCACTTCATTGATGAAATTAAGCTCTTGATTAGGTCTTAGGCGCTGAACGCCTTCTGTCACCAATAAGTCACCTTCGTTTAAGCCACCAGAGACTAGTAAACGCCCTGCTAAACGCTGCTCAATTTTAACATCAACGCGTGTGGCTTTTTTATCGACACTCTTCCATACGTAAGGGCCTGCTGCCCCCCACATCATGGCTGCTTCGGGTACTACAGCAAGCTCTTCACCTAGAATATTTATGTGCACACGAAAGCTCATACCCGGCATAAATTGCTGAGCATTATTGTCAAGTTTGGCTTTTGTTCTGAGTGTGCGGGTTTGCGCATTGATACGCGAATCAAGCTCTGCCACCTTAGCCGTGTAAGCTTTATCGCCTAACCAAGGCACTACTTCGACCGAAGATTTTTGTTTAAGCACTGAGATAGCGGCTTCTGGGGCATTAAAATTGATATAAAGCTCAGAAATATCATCGATAGTGGCAATGGCTGTTTGGGTTGTGATCCTATCGCCTACTTCGACGTCAGTTAAACCCATAACACCACTGAACGGAGCACGAACTTCGCGGTCTTCACGCTCTGTTTTCGCTTGCATTAACTGGACTTTTGCAAGCTCATAAAGTGTTTTCGCATCATCTAAATCACTTTGTGGCACCGCACCACGGGCGTGGCTTTCTTCAAGCCTTTTCATGGTGCGCTCAGCATCTTTTAAGGTAATTTCAGCTTCGATCAACGCTGCTTTTTGTCTACGTGAATCAAGCTCTAACAGTAAGTCACCTTTGGCAACGTTATCGCCTGGTTTAAAGTAAACAGCGGTGACTCTGTCCCCAACTGCTGGGTAAAGAGTGACTGAGTGAATCGCTTCTGCATTACCCACTGCTTTTATCTGTTGTTTAGACTTTTCAACAGACACTGATTCTACAACTACATTAGCCGCCTCAGCGACGGAAACACAACTAATACAGGCAATTAAAGTCCATGTATGTAATTTGCCAATTGTCAAAATTTCACCTAAATAAGAATCGTTTTAATTGTTACGAAGTGTAACAGCTTTGTGATCAATAAAAAGCTGACTTCGTTTAATAAACAATTAGCCAAGGTGAAATAAACGCATACATCGCCTGTGTTTTCTAATTAGAAACGACAATGTGATGAATCGACTTCTTTTAATTGTGCTTCGCTTGCAATGGTTACCTCTACACAATCAGATTGATTAGTTATTTGTTCCTTTTGAATAGGCATAAAAAACCCCAGACTATGCTGGGGTTTCTATCAATTCATAAAGCTAAGAATTACTGTTGGCGCTGCGCTTCTTTTTGCGCTTTTTTGGCTTCTTTACGCTTACGTAGAACTTCTTGCGCTTCGTTACCGATGTGCCCTTCGCCACGCGCTTGTGCTAACTCGATTTGCTTTTGACGCTCAGCAAAACGTGCGCGTTGCTCTTCTGTTAGGCTGTCGTGACAGTGATGACACGATACACCCTCCATGTATTCAGGCTTTTGCTTTTCTTCTTCAGTAATAGGCATACGACATGCGTGACATTGGTCGTAAGAGCCTTTTTGTAAATCGTGATTTACCGCTACACGGTTATCAAATACAAAACACTCACCTTCCCACATGGTTTCTTCTTTTGGTACTTCTTCTAAGTACTTAAGAATACCGCCTTCAAGGTGGAATACTTCGTCAAAGCCTTGCTCTTTCATATACGCAGTTGATTTTTCACAGCGAATACCACCGGTACAGAACATAGCGACTTTCTTGTGCTTTGCTGGGTCTAGGTTTTCTTTCGCCCATGCTGGGAATTCACGGAATGTCTTCGTGTTTGGATCAACGGCATTTTGGAAAGTACCGATCTCAATTTCGTAATCGTTACGCGTATCGATAAGAATCACTTCAGGATCTGAAATTAATGCATTCCAATCAGCTGGTTTTACATATGTACCCACTACTTCACGTGGGTCGATACCTTCAACACCCATAGTTACGATTTCTTTTTTCAGTTTTACCTTAGTACGGTAGAACGGGCATTCGTCATCGTATGACTCTTTAGTCACAATGTTGTCTAGGTTTGGTTGTGCATCTAACCATGCAAGTAGGTTGTCGATACCTTCACGTTTAGCAGAAACAGTACCGTTGATACCTTCAGCCGCAAGTAACAAAGTACCGCGTACTTCATTGTCTTCCATTACTTTTAGTAGGGGTTGGCGAATCGCTTCAAAATCAGGAAGGGCTACAAATTTGTAAAGTGCGCAAACAACAAAGTGCTCGCTAGTTACATTGTCTTTATGAACAGCAGTCATGGTTTTACCTTTTGCTTTAAATGCCCATGAGGGGCGTTAACCGAATCGCAAATCCGGCGCATTGAGGGCGCGTATTTTACGCGAATTAGTGATAATTGCAAAAACTGATGCGAAATAGCTGTGTTTTTACTGTCTCCTAGTGAGGCAAGTGCGTTATAATGGACAAGATTTACAAATTTTGCTCATCGGAGATTACGCATTGCATTTTACTGAACTTGGGATTGATACACGCCTCGAAAAACAACTTGCGCATCAAGGCATCACCCAGCCCACTGACATTCAAGCTCACGCGGTACCAACAGCTATCGCAGGCCATGATATTTTTGCACAGTCAAAAACAGGATCGGGCAAAACGCTGGCGTTTTTATTACCTGCTGTACAGCGTGTAATGAAACAAAAAGCACTCAGTAAACGCGACCCTCGCGTTTTAATCGTTGCGCCTACCCGCGAATTAGCAACCCAAGTGTACAGCCAATTAAGGCTATTAATTGCCGGCACAAACATTAGTGCTGTAAAAGTACTGGGTGGTGAAAACTTTAATGACCAAATTAAAGCACTTCGTAAAGACCCGCACTTTGTAGTGGGCACACCGGGCCGTATTGCTGATCACTTAAGTCAACGCTCGTTACAACTTTCAGGCTTAGAGCTGTTAATTTTTGACGAAGCGGACCGTATTTTAGATTTAGGCTTTACCGATCAAGTTAAAATGATCAACGAGCTTGCTGATCACCGTTTACGCCAAACGTTATTGTTTTCAGCAACCCTTGACCATGCACAAGTTGATGCCCTGTCACGTAACCTTTTACGTTCACCAAAACAAATATTGTTAAGTGCCTCTAACGAGCAACATAGTGACATTACACAGCAACTTTATTTAGCTGATCACTTAGATCACAAAGAAGCCCTACTTGAGCACTTTGTAAAACAAGACAATGTTGGTCAATGCATTATTTTCACCGCAACACGTGCCGACACTCAGCGTTTAAGCCAACTGTTAAATGATAAAGGCTTTAAAGCGCAAGCGCTTGCGGGTGACTTAACACAGGCTAAGCGCCTAGAAATTATGGACGCCTTCAGCCGTGAAAACTTTAAAATCTTAATCACCACCGATGTTGCATCACGTGGTCTTGATTTATTAAGCGTGACTCACGTTATTAACTTTGACCTACCAAAACATGCTGAAGAGTATGTGCACCGTATTGGTAGAACTGGTCGCGCAGGCTTTAAAGGAACTGCTATTTCGTTAGTAGGCCCGAAAGATTGGCCAAGCTACAAAGCAATTAAAGCATTTTTAAATGATGAATTAAGCTTTTTCACCGTAGACGGGCTTGTTGGTAAATTTAAAGGTCTGCGTGAGAAAAAACCAAACACAGTTTGGAAAAAAGCAGAGAAAAAAGTGGCTGCTAAACCTGCAAAACCAAAACGCAAAGCAGCCCCTAAAAAGCCTAAAGCCCCTATTCAAGCACCAATTGATGTAGATGGTTTTGCTCCAATGCGCCGCAAGAAAAAGCCAGAACAGGAATAACAATGAGTATTTTAGGAACCACACAAACCCTTTTCGTTAACGAAATGTCTAACGAAGGTGCTTATTTAGATGGCCGTGATTTAGGCGAAGTATTCTTACCAAGCAAAGAAATTGATTACGAACTAGAAGCTGGCGACAGCGTGCAAGTATTCATTTACTTAGATCACGCAGGTCACCCAACCGGTACCACAAAAAAACCTTTAGCTGAAGTGGGCGAATATGCCCTACTACGTGTTAAAGCCATCAACAGCACTGGTGCGTTTTTGGATTGGGGCCTCGAAAAAGACGTACTAGCGCCATACAACGAACAAAAGCCAAAAATGAAAGACGGCTTTTCGTATCTTGTACGCTTATATCTCGATAACGCCAGCCAACGTATTTGTGCATCGAGCAACTTTAATAAATTTTTATCGAAAGAAGCACCAACTTACTCAGTAATGGAAGAAGTTGACTTAATCGTTGCCGGTAAAACAGACCTTGGCTACAAAGTACTCGTGAACGAAGCCCACATTGGTGTGGTTTATTACAACACGGTATTTAAAAAGCTATTTGTTGGCCAGCGCTTAAAAGGCTTTATTCAAAAAGTACGTGAAGACGGTAAAATCGACGTACTCCTTGAAAAGCCAGGTATGGGTAAAGTAAACGACTTAGGCGAAAAAATATTAGCTAAATTAAAAGCCGAAGGCGGCGTACTTCACCTAGGTGACAAGTCAGACCCAGAAGCAATTACAAAGACTTTCTCAACCAGTAAAGCAAACTACAAAAAAGCCATTGGTGGTTTGTTTAAGCAAGGTTTAATTGAGATTGAAGCAACGTCGATTAGATTGAAGTAAGTTGCGAGTTGCGAGTTGCGAGTTGCGAGTTGCGAGTTGCGAGTTGCGAGTTGCGAGTTGCGAGTTGCGAGTTGCGAGTCAACAAGATATTGAAGTATTTGAAAGAGTAAAGTGAACGCTTTACTCTTTTTTTATTCTTATTGGTTTTGTTAGCTTAAGCATTTTGATGCCATACATCTCAAACGCTATTTTGAGTATTTTCATTTAGAAGTGAAAGTCGGTATTGTTCCATAAGCAGCCTTTCCGGATTAACTCATTTCTGGCCCAAGATGAGTTAACGTAATTGCTCTAAAGGTCTGATTTGAGCGACAACCATACATTGAGGTTCGCTTAAAATAAGAGCTTATTGATTTCCAAACAGTGTAGTTAGATCCCATATTCAAGAAATTGAGTGGCGAGCGCATTTTCTTTTTTCTGAATATCTTTAGTGCCAATATAAATATTATAGTTGGCAATGCATTACGTTATTTGTTAAAAAAGATCTATTAATACATGAACGTCACATCGCCAGAAAGATGCGCCATGGGCGCACTATAAAACGTTAAGTGTCAAAGGAGTTTCAGTACAAGTGTTTTATCAAGTCTTAATTGAAATACCAGAGAAAAGTGGGAACTATAAACAACTATTCGAGCTAGATAAGACTGACGCAGTGGAAATTGAAAACGACGTTATTATTCCTTATCTAAAGGGAGATAGGTTTCAATTCGATGGATATTTTTTAAATGCTGATGAAGTTAAGCGAATCGTTGTAAAAGAGACCGAGAGAACTACAGAAGAATTATCGAAATATGAGAATAAAAATATGTCTCCAGGGATTATTATGTATATTTCTCGAGAGGATATTGTAAGTTACGACAACCACGCTAAAGACATAACAAAACAAGTATTTTCTAGTGCGAAAGAGAGAATAAATACCAATCAAGTCGAAATCAACACTAAGGATACTGTGGAAATTGAACTTGATGTCACCAAGGTATTTATCGTACATGGTCATGATGACCTAGCAAAAACCGAAACTGCAAGATTTGTAGAGAAAATGGGTTTTGAACCAATTGTTTTGCATGAACAGGCCAGCTCAGGAAATACAATAATCGAAAAGATCGAAAAATATTCGAATGTTGGTTTTGGAGTGGTGTTGTATACGCCTTGTGACTTGGGCGCGAAAGCATCTGAAGAACCAGAGTTGAAATCTAGGGCTCGTCAAAATGTAGTTTTTGAACATGGCTTCTTGAATGGCAAGCTCGGGCGTCACAACGTATGTGCATTGGTTAAAGGTGACGTCGAAACCCCAAACGATATATCTGGGGTTGTTTATGTCCCAATGGATGCTCATGGAGCATGGAAGATAGCACTTGCCAAAGAAATGCGTAATTCTGGCTATGATGTTGATATGAATAAAGTAGTGTAAACATTTAACAAGCGCGTCAATTGAAACTTTTTCCGCTGGCGCTCCAAACCAGACCATTACGCGGACGTTAGCTTTCAATCTGTTTATCGTTCACCGTAGGAAATTATGACTGAAGAAGTATTAGGATATTTAGATCACAATATATTAGATTCGATTCGTAAAGGTGATTCTTATGATATTAGAGGGCTACTTGATAAAAACCAAATAACTCCGGTTTACTCTAGGGAAAGTCTGAAAGAGATAAAAAGGTCAGTAGGATCAGAAAATGAATTTTTAACAATTCTCAAAGAGTTAAGTGCAAAGTATATCGAGCCTATTTACGAAAATAATTTACCTACTGGAAAGGCTAAGGTTAATGATAGTGACGTTTTTTTCGTTTGGAATTGGTTTCTGGAAAATGACGAGCCAATACCTGAATATGGTTACGGATTAAGCTCAATGCTAGAAAAATTCTATGGTGGAAGGCGTGATGAAACCTACGCAGAGATTTTCTCTAAGGGAGATGCAGAGTTAAAGAAAATATTGGATGATGCAATAAAAGGACTTGATTCTCATGAATGTTTTACCGATGAAATGAAAAAGGCTATGAATTTTCTGCCTAAAATGTTAGCAGAACAACATCAATACATCAGTAAAAAAATGGATACACTTGAGCAATCACCTGTTAAAGCGTTTGAGAATGCAACAGGTTTGGGTGCTAAGGTATTAAACAACATCAATCCCCCACAAGTTGTCCAAAAAATATTTAAGGCAGTTCAGGGCTCAATGCCAAATGTAGAATTAGACATCGATATCTTCTTTGGTGTGAAGTGTCAGCCTTTTGAGGCTAATTCTGATAGAGTAAAAACTTTATCTGAAAAAGTTAATGGGCTTTATCATCAGTTAAATTTTTTAGGTTATTACCGAGATACTGATATGAAGAATACAAGGGGGTTTGTTCGTTCTTCTAGTGACATGACACATGCAGGAATTGCCTCGTTTTGTCATTTACTCTTGTGTCGTGATGAAGGGTTAGTAAAGAAAGCAGCTGCCGCATACGAATATGCAGGAGTTAGAACTCAGATCATACACTTTCAATCTAACAAGACCTCGAAGTCGGATTCGTAAAAGCTGGCTCGGTTCCGCTTCGCTTCACTTTTTAGCCAACAATCACTTATCTCTAAGGCGGCGTTGGCCCAAAATGAGTTGATGTAATTACTCTATAGGTCGGCTTTGAGCTGTCAGGTACAGTCTGATTCACTAATGATATTGGCTCTACTCCATAATCCGATATTCCACTAACTTTTATGTTGATGATGACATAAATAACTGTATGAGCATATAGTTCTATTATTGTACTCCCATATTCAAGAAAATGAGCGATGAGTGCATTTTCTTTTTCTGAATACCTTCAGTGTCAATAAAAAATATTATAGTTGGCAATGAATTACGTTATTTGTTAAAAATAGATTTATTAATACATGAGCGTGACATCGGCAGAAAGATGTGCGACGTGCACACTATAAAATTGTTAGTTGCTTCTGAAAAGGATTTAAAAATTGAACGATATGACGAGAATTGCAAACATATCGAAGGACAAATTATTGGACTTCTATATGTCGTTGAGCGTTGACGAACTGAACGCTGTCCTAGCTAGAAGCAGCGGTCAGGAGATAAATAGACTGCTGTCACATCTCAGCGAGCAACATTTAAGAAATACCTTCAGCTCATTATCACCAGATGCATTAGAAGCTATATTTAGCCGGATCCCTAAGAATCGGATTAACAAATATTTGCTTCTAGCTTCCGAAGATAATATCAAAAAAATATTCTCAAGGATCTCAGAAGACACAAAACTAAAAATACTAATTTCAGTTTCTAGCTCTTTAAGAAATAAGTTATTGAATACGCTGCCTGTAAAGATCAAGGAGCAATGGAAAGATCTTGTCGATGAAGAAGATCTAATAAACAAAGAGTTTGATATAATTACATCAAGAAGAATTGAGAATTCTATTGAAAAAGATGCGCTAGAAAGAATCAGAGAAATTGAACAGCAAGCTAGTTTTCGACAAGAGCAATATGATGCAAGAATTAGCCAGTCCGAGCAGAAATTAGCTCATATACAACAACTGATAGTCGAATCAGAGAAGAGGCTTCATGACCAACAAGCTAGGGCAAAGCAAGAGGAAGTGACGTTAAGAAAAAGGGAGTCAGAACTTTCTTCAAAACTGCAGCTGCTGAAAGAAGAGCATGAAAAGCAGATACAGAGCCGGATAGATATTAAAGTTCCAGAATACGTTGCTAATGCAATCTCTGCTCTAGAAGAAAAAGAAAATGAATACAAAACACAGGCTAAAGAATGGAGTGACAAGGGAATATTGGCGCTTAAACTATCTGTTGGGGCGGCTATACTCGCGCTTGGCTATGGAGCATTCGAATTTAGCAATACACCCAAAGAAGAGATTAGCTGGTTGTTTTTTGGCTATTTAATGCTAAAAGGGCTAATTGTTATCGGCTTATTCGCTGCTTGGGCAAAGCATTCTTTTAACCAGTCAAATGCATACATGCATGAAGCATTAAAAAGAACTGAAAGAACGCATGCGATTAGTTTTGGTAAACTGTACTTAGAAATATACGGTAACGATGTAAGCAAGCAGGACATGAAATCTATATTTGAAAACTGGAATATGGAAAGCCAGAGTGCATTTAAAGAAATCAAGCAAGAAGACTTTCAACCCCAGACGCTTGAAAAACTAAAAGACATAATTAGCATCATGAAAACGAATTCCACAGAACCATCAAGTCCAGAAACTAACAAGTAAAGGCAGCGGACACAGCAAAGCTTCGCCGCTGCTTTAAGCGTTACTGACTAAATACTCTAACTCACTTTTGTCCAAAAACGAGTTTGATTAGCTAATTCTCAAATGCAGATAACCTAGGGAAATTGCCACAAACAAAAAGAGCATTGTATATAGCGCAATAAATCACGCTTACAATGCTCTTTAAAGACTATTTTAAAATAACGAGGTTATTTTAGTGAGTCGTTAATTTCTTTTAGTGTCGCAACTGGGTCTGCCGATTGGGTGATTGGGCGGCCTACAACTAAATAGTCGCTGCCATCTTCAACGGCTTGTTTTGGTGTCATGATGCGCTTTTGATCACCAGCATCGCTGCCTGCTGGGCGAATACCAGGAGTAACCAGTTTAAAGTCTGCGCCAAGTTCTGCTTTTAGCTTTTTCGCTTCTTGTGCTGAGCACACTACCCCATCAAGGCCTGATTCTTTAGCAAGATTTGCTAGGTAAATTACTTGCTCTTCTGGTGTTTTATCTACACCTAAACGAGTAAGCTCAGCGGCATCCATACTAGTTAGTACAGTTACTGCAATCAGTAATGGAGCATCATCACCAAACTGCTCTAAAGCTTGTTTTGCTTTAGTCATCATTTCAACGCCACCTGAGGCATGCACGTTAACCATCCATACACCCATTTTTGCAGCTGCGGTTACAGCTTTAGCTACTGTGTTTGGAATATCGTGAAATTTTAGGTCTAAGAATACATCAAAACCTAAGTCGATTAGTTCCTTAACAAAGCTAGGACCGAAATACGTGAACATTTCTTTGCCTACTTTAAGGCGACACGTATCAGGCGATAATTGCTTTACAAACGCAAGAGCTGTTTGTTGATCATCATAATCAAGGGCAATTAATACTTTTTTTGAATCTTCGACAGACATAACTTTCCTAAAAACTAATGGACTAATATGAATTAAAAACCGTCTATGCCACGGCTTGGAACAATTGTTTCCCAGTGCTTACAAGATGGACATACCCAATAAATGGTATGACTGGTAAAGCCACAGTGTTGGCACTGAAAATCAGGTTTGGTTGCGATATAAGACGTTACTAGCTTATCAATTTGATCGAGTACATCTTTAATATCGTTGTTTTGTTTGGCAAGTAGCTGTAATAAAAAGCTAAAGCCACGAATAGTCGGATGACGCTTTAAACTATCCGTTAAAAATTTGATTGCTTGCTCGATATGGCCTTGCTCAAGTAAAGCTTGGCAGTGTTTTATTTTTATTAATACGCCACCTTTATCGAGCAGTTCATTGAGCAATTCGTAAAACTGATGCGTTAAATTAAGCTTTTGATAGCTCAGTGCTAATTCTTCAATAAATACCGGCGCAAAAAACGTGAATTGGCTAATAAGCTCGCGCCAATAGTAAATTGCTTTTACATAATCTTCTTTGGTGAAAGCACTGTGGCCAAGCTCATACAATGGGCGAATGGCTTTGTGGTTTAAGCTAATGGCTTTACGCATAATTTGCGTATCGTTATCTTGTAAGGCTGCTTCACAGTAAAAATTGGCAATCGCTTTTACATGCTGAGGTTTAGTGAATAACTCACTGTGGGCCTCGTACATGTTAATGCCCTTTTCCCATTCACGGGTTTGTGAATAAAGATTAATAATTGGCTCTAAGGCTTCTTTATAGCTTGCCTTAACAAGCCATACTAAATGCTCTTCTGCACCATCTAACAAGCCTGCCATAATGTAATCTTCAGCAAGTTCTAAGCGGCTGGTTGCAGCTTGTTGCTCATCAAGACTTGGATGTTTTAATAGCAGTTCATGAATTTTAATGGCGCGGTCAAGTTCGCCTCGGCGGCGGAACATAGTTGCAAGCGTTGAATAATGCTCAACTGAATCAGCGGCAACTTCGAGTAGATTAATAAGGTGCTCTAAGCCTTGGTCTTCTTCTCTGTCTAAGAGAAATTTAAGGCCTTTAGAATATTCAGAGGTAATTTGGCGATTAAGCTGATGAGCTTGGTTTTTAGCGCTGTTTTTACCCATTATCCAACCGTAACCGGCTGCAACGGGTAAAAGTAAAAACAGAAGCTCAATCATGATTAGGTGTCTTTATTAGCAACAAGCTTTTTATTGTTTTTTTCAGGCGCTAATTTTTTCTTTAAGCGATAATTTTGCCACTTTAACTGAGAAAACAGTGTAAAGCTTATAAAACAACCAATTGCGACACCTAAAATAAAGCAGATACTTATTACAACAGCTAGGGGCAAAGTATTACTGGCGATTAAATAATTGATTTGCACCAATTGTGGATTCTGTGAACCAAGTACAAACGCAATAAATAAACACAGCGCAATTAATACAATTTTTAATACCCTAAACAAGTAACTACTCCTGTATAAAACTAGGCAATACTCGCATTTACGCGGTCACGTAATTCTTTACCTGGTTTAAAATGTGGTACGTGCTTACCGTCTAACTCAACTGTTTCGCCAGTCTTTGGATTACGACCTGTGCGAGGAGAACGATAATGCAATGAGAAACTTCCAAAGCCACGGATCTCGATGCGATCTGAGCTAGATAATGAGCCGGCCATTTGTTCAAGAATTTCTTTAACGGCATTTTCAACATCTTTCACAGGGATGTGTGCGTGTTGCTCGGCAAGTTGTTCTATCAATTCTGACTTAGTCATAGCGTTTCCTTAAAGAGTGGTAAAGGAAGGGCAAAACTGCCCTTCCAACTTTAAAAGACTAGATATTAGTCTTTTTGAGCATTTTTGAATGCTGCAGCCATAGCGTTTTCGAACGCTGGCTCTTCTTTCTTAAGCTTCTCTAGTACTTCTTTCTCTTCTGCTTCGAAAAGAGCTTTAACAGATAAGCTTAAAGTGCGGTTCTTACGATCAACACCAACGTATTTCGCTTCGATTTCGTCGCCTGCAGAAACTACAGTAGTAGCATCTTCAACACGCTCTTGAGCGATATCAGCTACACGGATGTAACCTTCAACGCCTTCGATTAGCTCAACAGTTGCGCCTTTCGCATCAACTTCAGTCACTTTACCTTTAACAATAGCACCTTTTTTGTTTGCGTCCAGGTAGTTATTGAATGGGTCAGCTTCGATTTGTTTAACGCCTAGAGAGATACGCTCACGCTCTGGGTCAACTTGTAATACGATAGCAGTGATTTCGTCGCCTTTCTTGAATTCACGTACAGCTTCTTCGCCTGGCGTGTTCCAAGAAATGTCTGAAAGGTGAACAAGACCGTCAATACCGCCTTCAAGACCGATGAAGATACCGAAGTCAGTGATTGATTTGATCTTACCAGTAACTTGGTCGCCTTTGTTTTGTAGACGAGCAAATTCTTGCCATGGGTTAGCAATACATTGCTTAAGACCAAGAGAAATACGACGACGCTCTTCGTCGATTTCAAGAACCATAACTTCAACAGTGTCACCTAGTGAAACAACTTTTGAAGGGTGGATGTTCTTGTTAGTCCAATCCATTTCAGAAACGTGTACTAGACCTTCTACGCCTTCTTCGATTTCAACGAAACAACCGTAGTCAGTAAGGTTAGTTACACGACCAGAAAGCTTAGAACCTTCTGGGTAACGACCAGCGATAGCTGCCCATGGATCTTCGCCAAGCTGTTTAAGGCCTAGAGATACACGAGTCTTTTCTTTGTCGAATTTAAGAACTTTAACTGCGATTTCGTCGCCAACATTAACGATTTCTGAAGGGTGCTTAACACGCTTCCACGCCATGTCTGTGATGTGTAGTAGACCGTCAACACCACCAAGGTCAACGAACGCACCGTAGTCAGTAAGGTTCTTAACGATACCTTTAACTTCTTGACCTTCAACAAGGTTAGCAAGAAGCTCTTCACGCTCTTGTGAGTTCTCTGATTCGATAACTGCACGGCGAGAAACAACAACGTTGTTACGTTTTTGGTCAAGCTTGATTACTTTGAACTCAAGCTCTTTACCTTCAAGGTGAGTTGTGTCACGTACTGGACGAACATCAACAAGTGAACCAGGTAGGAAGGCACGGATTGAATCAACTTCAACAGTGAAACCGCCTTTAACTTTACCGTTGATAACACCAGTAACAGTCTCTTGCTCTTCACATGCTTTTTCTAAGCGGATCCACGCTTCGTGACGCTTCGCTTTCTCACGAGAAAGGATAGTTTCACCGAAACCGTCTTCGATTGCGTCTAAAGCAACATCTACTTCGTCGCCAACAGCAACTTCTAGTTCACCAGCAGCATTTTTGAATTGCTCAGCAGGGATTGCACTTTCAGATTTAAGGCCAGCATCAACAAGTACGATGTTGTTCTCGATTGAGATAACAGTACCTTTAACGATAGAGCCTTGCTCTGCTTCAAAACCCTTAAGGCTTTCTTCAAATAACTGCGCAAAATTTTCTGACATTATACGTCTCTAAATAATTAAATAACCAATTAGCAACCATGCTGCATGGGGTTGTTAAAATAGCACTGGCTTCCTGCCGGCACCTTAATAAATTACTTTTAAGCTTTTGGAAGCTTTCCTGCAAGTACGGCTTCGTCGAGTAAAGTTACAACTTTATCAAACACTTGCATTGCATTAAGCTCGCTAGTATCGAGCTCAATGGCGTCTTCTGCAGGAACAAGCGGCGCAACGTCACGCGTCATATCACGGTGATCGCGAGCTTTTATGTCCTCAAGTAGACCACTTAGTGTAACATCAAGACCGCGTTCGTTCAACTCAGCAAAGCGACGACGAGCGCGCTCTTCAGCTGATGCGGTTAAATAAATCTTCAATGGTGCATCTGGGAACACAACGGTGCCCATGTCACGACCATCGGCAATTAAGCCGCTCTCAGTACGAAACGCACGTTGACGACGTAATAATGCTTCTCTCACCCGTGGTAATGCAGCAATCTTTGATGCCGCAGCACCCACTTCTTCGTTACGAATTGTGGTTGTGACGTCTTCGCCTTCCAAGACAATTTTAGAAGTATGCGTTTGGCTATCGACCAAAAACTGTACATCTAAGTTTGCAGCTAGCGGAACTAGCGCATCTTCATTATCTAGTTCAATTTGATGATGAAGCGCTGCAAGTGACAGCACACGGTAAATCGCTCCACTGTCTAATACATCCCAACCTAATTTCTCGGCTAACAAGCGACAAACAGTTCCTTTACCTGAACCACTTGGGCCATCGATGGTGATTACGGGCATTGATAACGCCTGCATTTATAACCTCCTGCAATGCACACCAAAATAAAACCGCGATATTATACGCCAGTTCTAGAAATAGATCCGCATTTAGAATGTAACTTTTTATATTTTCTTCTGTTTTATTGACTTGAGACAGACTCTAGCACTTTGAAAAACGTTGGAAAAGTTTTGTATGTACACTTAGGATCGTTAATGGTTATCGGCTTTCCGCCAACGGCAACCATTGCAAAACACATGGCAATACGGTGATCGTTATAGGTATCAATCGCTACATCGTTAAATGTGTCTGGCGGTGTAATTTCGATGAAATCTTCACCTTCAACCACTTCTGCACCAACTTTACGAAGCTCAGTCGCCATGGCATATAAGCGATCTGTTTCTTTTACACGCCAGTTATAGATATTACGAATAGCTGTTTTACCTTTTGCGAAAAGCGCAACAGTGGCGAGTGTCATTGCCGCATCAGGGATTGCATTGGCATCAATATCGACCGCGTTCAGCTCGCCTTTACGTACCACCAGCTTTTCATCGTACCAATCGATTTTGGCGCCTACTTGCTCCATAACTTTGGCAAAACCAATATCACCTTGAACAGATGCCCCACCTACCCCGTTAATTTCAATTTCACCACCTGCTATTGCAGCCGCCGCAACAAAATAAGAGGCGCTTGATGCATCACCTTCAACCATAATGCGCTCAAGTGCTTGATACTGCTGACAGCCTTTAACGTAAAATGTTTCGTAATTGTCATGGCTTACAGAAACGCCAAAGCGCTTCATTACATCTAGTGTAATATCAATGTATGGCTTTGATACTAGCGTGCCTTTAATGGTGATTTCTGTATCGCCATTAAATAATGGCGCTGCCATTAGTAACGCTGTTAAGAACTGGCTAGAAATGCTGCCATCAATTGCAACTTTACCACCGTTGATTTTGCCGCCTTTTATGGCCAGTGGTGGATAATCTTTATGCTTAAGGTATTCAACATCACCACCCAATGCTTGCAATGCATCTACCAAATGACCGATTGGGCGTTCTTCCATACGAGGCTCACCCACCAGCTGGTACTCGCCTTCGACAGCAGCTAAAACCGCTGTCAAAGGACGATAAGCAGTACCGGCATTACCTAAAAATAAAGGCTCACTTGGGGTTTTAAATTTACCTGCAACCCCCTCTACGGTAGCCACTGTTTTATCTTCATTAAGCGATACATTTACACCTAGAAGATTTAACGCACCTAGCATGTGACGAATGTCATCACTATCTAGTAGGTTTTCAACAACCGTTGTGCCCTCAGCAAGAGCAGCTAGTAACAAAATACGGTTTGATAAACTTTTTGAGCCTGGCAGTGTCACACTACCATTTACCTTTGCAATCGGTTCAAGACGAAGCTGTTCCATAATTAGCTGTTCTCCTTGGCGAATTTTTCCATAAAATTAACCAAGGCTTGAACACCTTCAAGTGGCATCGCATTATAAATGCTTGCGCGCATACCACCGACAATACGGTGACCTTCAAGGGCTAATAAGCCTGCTTCTTTTGATTCACTAATGAATTTATCATTCAGTGATTCGTCGTTTAGCCAAAATGGTACGTTCATACGCGAACGGCAATGTTTAGCAACTTTGTTGCTGTAAAAATCTGAGCTATCAATGTAGTTGTAAAGAAGTTCTGCTTTTGCGATGTTTTGTTCTTCCATCGCTTTAACGCCGCCGTTTGCTTCAAGCCATTCAAATACTTCAGCTGCTAAGTACCACGCAAATGTCGGTGGCGTGTTATACATGCTGCCTTGTTTTGCTTCTAAGGCGTAATCAAGAATACCTGGCTTGGCAAGACCTTCACGCTCAAGAAGTGTTTTGCGAATAATAACAATCGATAAACCAGACGGGCCGATATTCTTTTGTGCGCCAGCGTAAATAAGATCAAACTGATTTACGTCAAACTCGCGCGATAAAATAGTCGATGACATATCAGCCACAATCGGTGCTGATGGGTGTGATGGTACGTCAAAAATTTCTATGCCATCTACTGTTTCATTCGGACAATAGTGAATGTATGACGCATCAGCTGGTAATTCCCAGCTACTTGCTGGTTTAATAGAGAACTGGCCATTTTGCTGCTCATCATCACGTACATTGATGCTTTCAACTGCAGTGAATTTTGCCGCTTCTGACGTAGCCCCTTTAGACCACACACCGTTTTCACAGTACACGGCTGGCTTATCATCAAGGTGAAGATTCAGTGGCACAGCACTGAATTGACCACGGCCACCGCCGTGCATAAATAATACTTCAAACTCATCGCTTATATTCATTAAACGACGCAGGCTCGCTTCACATTTAGCAGTAAGCGCTAAAAAGTCGCTGCTGCGATGGCTGATTTCCATCACAGAGACACCTAAACCTTGCCAATCTATAAATTCTTTTTGTGCTTTTTGCATAACTGCCGGCGGTAGCATTGCCGGTCCTGCACAAAAATTATACTTAGTCATTACTTTGCCTCATTCCAGTAATTATAGTGCGGATAAAAAAAGCGGCCGAAGCCGCTTTTTAAATCAATGTTATTCTGAAGGTGGGTTATCACCCGTTTCTTCAGTATTGGTATCGACTACTTCAACGGCCTCGCCTTCGATGGCTTCTAGCTCATCAACTTCGATTTCTTCGATACGTTGTAAACCAACTACTTGCTCTTCGTCAATAGTTCGTATCAAAATAACGCCTTGAGTATTACGACCAACCGTAGAAACCTCGTTTACACGGGTACGTACTAAGGTACCGCGATTCGAGATGATCATGATCTCGTCGTTATCGTCAACTTGTACTGCACCAACCACAGCGCCATTACGCTCGCTTACTTTGATTGATACAACACCTTGTGTTGCACGGCTCTTCGATGGGTAGTCTTCAAGTGCTGTACGCTTACCGTAACCGTTTTCTGTCACAGTTAGGATTGCACCATCTGACTTAGGTACGATTAACGACACAACGCGTTGGTCGTCAGCCATCTTGATACCACGGACACCTGTTGCTGTACGACCCATTGGACGTACACCTTTGAAGCGGATTTCTGGGTTACCGTTTTCGTCTAGAACTGGGTTACCGTTTTCATCAACAACTGCTGACTCTTCTGCTTCTTTAAAGCGAACAACTTTACCTGCATCAGTGAATAGCATGATTTCATTCGTGCCATCAGTGATATCAACACCAATTAGGCTATCGCCTTCATTTAGGTTAACAGCGATGATACCGCTCGCACGTTGACGGCTGTATGCTGTAAGTGGTGTTTTCTTAACTGTACCAAACGCAGTTGCCATGAAGATGTATTTATCTTCTTCGTACTCACGTACTGGTAAGATAGCAGTAATACGTTCATCAGCTTCAAGTGGTAATAAGTTAACAATTGGCTTACCACGCGCTGCACGGCTTGCTAATGGTAACTGATATACTTTCAACCAGTATAAGCGACCTGCTGTTGAGAAACATAAGATTGTATCGTGGGTATTTGCAACTAATAGACGTTCGATGAAGTCTTCATCTTTCATCTTCGTTGCTGATTTACCTTTACCACCACGACGCTGTGCTTCGTAATCCGATAATGGTTGATACTTAACGTAACCTTCGTGAGAAAGCGTTACAACAACGTCTTCTTCATTGATTAGGTCTTCAAGGCTAATATCGTGAGCTGCTGCACTGATTTCAGTACGACGTTCGTCACCATATTGCTCTTTAATTTCTACTAGCTCGTCGCGGATAACTTCCATTAAACGCTCTGGGCTTGAAAGAATGTGTAAAAGCTCAGCAATTAGATCAAGAAGTGTTTGATACTCGTCTAAGATCTTCTCATGCTCAAGACCTGTTAGTTTATGTAAACGTAAGTCTAGAATTGCTTGTGCTTGTTGCTCAGATAAATAGTACTGACCGTCACGGATACCTAAATCAGCCGCTAACCAATCAGGACGTGCTACGTTATCTTCACCTGCTTTTTCAAGCATTGCTTTAACAGTGCCTAATTCCCAAGAACGCGCTGTTAGTGCCGCTTTTGCTTCTGCTGGTGTTGGTGACTTACGAATAAGCTCGATAATTGGGTCGATATTCGCAAGTGCAATCGCTAAGCCTTCAAGCGTGTGAGCACGGTCACGGGCTTTACGTAAATCGAATACAGTACGACGTGTAACAACTTCACGACGGTGTACGATAAACGCTTCAAGCATTTCTTTTAAGTTGAAACACTTAGGTTGGTTGTTATCAAGTGCAACCATGTTCATACCAAACACAGTTTGTAACTGAGTTTGTGCATAAAGGTTATTTAAGATTACTTCACCAACATCACCACGTTTGATTTCGATAACGATACGCATACCGTCTTTATCTGATTCGTCACGTAGTGCGCTAATACCTTCAATCTTCTTATCTTTAACAAGCTCTGCGATCTTTTCGATAAGGCGTGCTTTGTTAACTTGATAAGGGATTTCGTGAACGATGATTGTTTCACGACCGGTTTTTTCGTCAACTTCGATTTCAGCGCGAGCACGGATATATACTTTACCACGACCGGTTAAGTACGCTTGCTCAATGCCTTTTTTACCATTGATAATCGCCGCAGTCGGGAAATCTGGACCTGGGATATATTCAATAAGGTCAGCAATTGACATGTCTGGGTTTTGAATAAGCGCTAAACAACCATTGATAACTTCTGTTAAGTTATGAGGTGGAATGTTCGTCGCCATACCAACCGCGATACCCGAAGAACCATTTACTAATAAGTTAGGTACTTTTGTAGGTAATACGTCAGGAATTTGCTCAGTACCGTCGTAGTTCGGTACGTAATCAACCGTTTCTTTTTCTAAATCAGCTAATAATTCATGTGACATTTTCGCCATACGGACTTCCGTATAACGCATTGCTGCCGCAGAGTCACCGTCAACAGAACCAAAGTTACCTTGGCCGTCAACAAGCATGTAGCGTAATGAGAAAGGCTGCGCCATACGAACGATGGTGTCATATACCGCGCTGTCGCCATGTGGGTGGTACTTACCGATTACATCACCAACAACACGCGCTGATTTCTTGTAAGGTTTATTCCAATCATTATTGAGTTCGTTCATTGCAAATAAAACGCGGCGGTGAACTGGCTTTAAGCCGTCACGTACGTCTGGCAATGCACGTCCTACGATTACACTCATCGCGTAATCAAGGTAGGAGTTTTTTAATTCATCTTCAATATTGACTGGCAGAATTTCATTGGCGAGATCAGTCATTTGATTTCACATTCCTTCAGTATTGACTCATTAAGAGGCAAACCGCCGTCTTAAGAGCTTTAGTTATTATTTCCAGACCATGCTATCACAATTTATTTAGATTTACAGGCGCTAAATCTTTGCGATTTATTAATTTCCCCCTATATAATGGCCTCAGATTAACGAGGAAGTTTTTTATGACCGAGCATCAAAATGTAGATAATGCAGAAATTGCAAAGTTTGAAGCCATCGCAGAACGTTGGTGGGACCGCGACGGAGAGTTCAAACCCCTTCATGAAATAAATCCTCTGCGTTTGGATTTTGTCGCTGATAAAGTAGGCGGCTTATTTGATAAGGAAACCTTAGATGTTGGCTGTGGTGGCGGCATCTTAAGTGAAAGTATGGCGCGTATGGGCGCGAAAGTAACCGGCATCGATATGGGCCAAGAGCCACTCACCGTTGCTAAGTTACATAGTTTAGAAACAGGCGTGCCTGTTGATTATATAAAAGTACCTGCAGAGCAATTCGCTGTTGAGCACCCTGCTCGCTTTGATGTAGTGACTTGCATGGAAATGCTTGAGCATGTTCCAGACCCTGCTTCTATTATTCGTGCTGTCGCTGAGCTTGCTAAACCGGGCGCCGATGTATTCTTTTCAACATTAAATAAAACACCAAAAGCCTACTTGTTTGCTATTGTCGGTGCTGAAAAGCTTTTAAAAATGGTACCTGAAGGTACACATGACCATAAAAAGTTTATCAAACCTGCGCAGCTTATTGCATGGGCAGAAGAAGCGGGATTAAAAGTACGCGCCAGTACCGGCCTTCATTATAACCCGTTTTCTAAGCAGTACAGCTTAAATGATGATGTAAGTGTTAATTACATCCTGCACTTTGAGAAACTAGCCTGATGAGTGGTGTGCAAGCACCCTCTATCGATTTTGATGCTTTTATCTTTGATTTAGATGGCACACTACTCGATACCGCGGATGACTTAGGTGGTGCATTAAACCGAGTGTTAGCAGACGCCAATGTGGCGCCTGTTGCTGAGCATGTTTATCGCCCTGCAGCTTCTAACGGTGCAAATGCATTATTAGAAGTGGGCTTTGGTGATAAATGGCCTGAACTTGAACAACTCGCCTTGCGCCAACAGCTTCTTGACTACTACGCCGAAGATATTGCTGTGCACAGTAAATGTTTCAATGGCATAGAACAGCTTTTAATTGCACTTGAGCAAAACAATATTAAGTGGGGCATTATGACTAATAAGCCCGGCTTTTTAACTGAGCCCTTAGTGCAAGCTATTCCCTCTTTGCGTGATGCAAAAGCGGTTGTGAGTGGCGATACATTAGCTGTGTCAAAACCATCACCGGATCCACTATTACACACCGCTGAGATCTTAGATGTTGATCCGAGCCGTTGTTTATATATCGGTGATGCTGAACGTGATATTCAAGCAGCAAAAGCAGCCAACATGTATAGCGCAACAGCGTTATGGGGTTACATACCGAGTGTAGACGCTGCACTTGGCTGGCAAGCGGATTTCAATTGGCAAACGCCGATTGATGGTTTCAACCATATATAGTGTTATTTAAAAACTGAAACACCATATATTGTGATTTGATTTACTTTTGAGCATTCATTGATGATAAAAAAATCAGTCAAAATTTATTTTTCAAAACGGTAAATTTTCTGGATCTTTTGTTGATTTCTACAAATTTCGTCGTCTATGAATGTTCAAAGGTTAATGGTTACTAACACAATGCGCTTATCCAATAGTTATCCACAAATTGGGGCAATTCTATCCCTTGCAAAACAACTCAGACCACACTATCTTGTGATCTGCAATTTAAACAACACCAGATATTGTGGCTAAATGTTATTCAATTAGTTTATCTTGGTGTTGAATAATAATAATTACATTAAAGAATACCTTTGTCTTACAACTAAAATTTCCCAAGGAATACAGGCAAAACTATGAACCAACAGCTATCTGTAAGCAAACGTGACGGCCGTAAAGAGTCACTTGATCTAGATAAGATCCATCGCGTGATCGCTTGGGCCGCAGAAGGTCTAGAGAATGTGTCTGTCTCACAAGTTGAATTAAAATCACACATTCAATTTTATGACGGCATTCGTACCGATGACATTCATGAAACAATCATCAAAGCTGCAGCTGATCAGATCTCTAAAGATACGCCTGATTACCAATACCTCGCTGCTCGCTTAGCTGTATTCCATTTACGTAAAAAAGCATATGGTCAATTTGAGCCGCCGCGCTTATACGATCACATCACCAAATTAGTTGAAGACAAGCGTTATGATCAACACCTACTTGTTGATTATACCGAACAAGAAATTGACGAGTTAGATGCTTACATTGATCACAACCGTGACTTAAACTTCAGCTACGCTGCTGTTAAGCAACTTGAGGGTAAGTATTTAGTTCAAAACCGTGTTACTGGTGAAATCTACGAAAGTGCACAGTTTTTATATATCTTAGTGGCTGCAAGCTTATTCTCTGATTATCCAAAAGAGACACGCCTTGATTACATCAAGCGTTTTTATGATGCAGTATCTACATTCAAAATTTCATTACCTACACCTATCATGGCAGGTGTACGTACCCCTACACGTCAGTTCAGCTCGTGTGTACTTATTGAATGTGGTGATAGCCTAGATTCTATTAATGCAACATCGTCTGCGATTGTTAAATACGTTTCGCAACGTGCAGGTATTGGTATTAATGCCGGTCGCATCCGTGCGCTTGGTAGCCCTATTCGTAACGGCGAAGCGTACCACACAGGTTGTATTCCGTTTTATAAGCACTTCCAAACAGCAGTTAAGAGCTGTTCACAAGGTGGTGTTCGTGGCGGCGCAGCAACGTTGTTCTACCCACTTTGGCACTTAGAAGTTGAAAACCTACTTGTTCTTAAGAACAACCGTGGTGTTGATGATAACCGTGTACGTCACCTTGACTACGGTGTGCAGTTCAACAAATTAATGTATAGCCGTTTAATCAAAGACGATTACATCACATTATTTAGCCCATCAGATGTACCGGGTCTATACGATGCATTCTTTGAAGATCAAGCGAAGTT
Organism: Pseudoalteromonas sp. PA2MD11; assembly: GCF_017808125.1. NCBI lineage: Bacteria > Pseudomonadati > Pseudomonadota > Gammaproteobacteria > Alteromonadales > Pseudoalteromonadaceae > Pseudoalteromonas > Pseudoalteromonas sp. PA2MD11. The sequence goes on along the minus strand of NZ_JADKNF010000002.1, from coordinate 101,186 downwards.
TGATGAGCTATATATCAAATACGAACAAGACGAGTCAATTCGTAAAAAACGTATTAAAGCAATTGAGTTATTCTCAATGTTTGCTCAAGAGCGTGCAAGCACAGGTCGTATTTACTTACAAAACGTTGACCACTGTAATACGCACAGCCCGTTCATCTCGACTGTGGCACCAATTCGTCAATCTAACTTATGTTTAGAAATTGCATTACCAACTAAGCCACTTAGCAATGTAATGGATGAAGAAGGTGAAATTGCACTTTGTACGCTGTCGGCGTTTAACTTAGGTGCGATTGAGTCACTTGACGAATTAGAAGAACTTGCTGAACTTGCAGTACGTGCCCTTGATAACTTACTTGATTTCCAAGACTACCCTGTTCCTGCGGCGAAAAACGCAACGATGGGTCGTCGTACGCTAGGTATTGGTGTTATTAACTACGCGTACTACTTAGCGAAAAATGGTAAGCGTTACTCAGATGGCAGCGCAAATGCCCTAACTCACAAAACATTTGAAGCAATTCAATATTACCTAATGAAAGCATCAAATGAGTTAGCGAAAGAACGTGGTGCGTGTCCTAAATTTAACGAGACAACGTATTCTCAAGGCATTATGCCAACAGATACTTACAAACGTGACCTAGATCAGTTCTGTGATGAGCCTCTTCACTTAGATTGGGATTCATTACGCGAAAGCATTAAAGAGCACGGTATGCGTAACTCAACGCTATCTGCCCTTATGCCTTCAGAGACATCATCGCAAATCTCTAACGCAACAAATGGTATCGAGCCACCACGTGGTCATATCAGCGTTAAAGCAAGTAAAGATGGTATCTTAAAGCAAGTAGTGCCAGATTATGAAAATCTGAAAGATAACTACGAGCTACTGTGGGATATTCCTTCAAACGATGGTTACCTACAACTGGTTGGTATTATGCAAAAATTCGTTGACCAAACGATCTCTGCAAACACTAACTATGATCCATCTAAGTACGAAGGCGGTAAAGTACCTATGAAGGTGCTATTAAAAGACCTACTGACTGCGTACAAACTTGGTGTTAAAACCCTGTACTATCACAACACACGTGATGGTGCATCAGACTCTCAAGATGAGTTAACACCAGAGGTAGAAGATGACGGTTGTGCAGGCGGCGCTTGTAAAATCTAATTAAATTAATAACATAACAAAAGCGGGCTCATTAGCCCGCTTTGTCCTGACTGTTTTTTGAGAAATCACTATGTCATATACAACTTTTAGCCGAAATCATAATAACCAATTACAAGAACCGATGTTTTTCGGCCAGACGGTAAACGTGTCACGTTACGACCAACAAAAGTACCCTATCTTCGAAAAGCTAATTGAAAAGCAACTTTCGTTCTTTTGGCGCCCTGAAGAAGTTGATGTAAGTAAAGACCGTCTTGACTTCCAAGCGTTACCAGAACACGAAAAGCACATATTTTTAAGTAATTTAAAATATCAAACGCTTCTTGATAGTGTACAAGGCCGTTCACCTAACGTTGCGTTACTACCTATTGTGTCTATTCCTGAGTTAGAAACTTGGATTGAAACATGGGCGTTCAGTGAAACCATTCACAGCCGTTCATACACGCACATTATTCGTAACGTTACGCAATCTCCTGAACTTATCTTTGACGATATCGTAAGCAACGAGAAGATCAGTGAGCGTGCTGATGCAGTAACTAAGTACTACGATGATTTAATTAACATGATTTCTGTTTACAACCTATATGGTGAAGGAAAACATGTGATCAACGGTGAAGAAGTTAAAGTCAGCTTATTTGACCTTAAAAAGCAACTTTACCTAGCAATGATGTCGGTTAACATCCTAGAAGCGATTCGTTTCTATGTAAGCTTTGCTTGTTCATTTGCTTTCGCTGAGCGTGAATTAATGGAAGGTAACGCAAAAATCATCAAGCTAATTGCCCGTGATGAAGCGCTACACTTATCTGGCACACAGCACATCTTGAACATTATGCAAGAAGGTAAAGACGACCCAGAAATGGCAATCGTTGCAGCACAATGTCGTGAAGAAGCAATTCAGATGTTTGTTGAAGCAGCAGAACAAGAAAAAGATTGGGCAGAATACCTGTTCAAGGATGGTTCTATGATTGGTCTTAACAAAGATATCTTATGCCAATACGTTGAATACATCACTAATGCACGTATGACTGCGGTAGGCCTACCTGCACAGTTCGAAAGTAAGAGTAACCCTATTCCGTGGATCAACTCTTGGTTAGTATCTGACAACGTTCAAGTTGCCCCACAAGAAGCTGAAATCAGCTCTTACCTTGTTGGTCAAATTGACTCTCAAGTTGATGCATCTGACTTTGGTGACTTCGACCTGTAATGAGCTCAAACACCACTGCAGAGGTTATCCTTGCAGGAACAGACAGCCAGAATCTTGAATTTGATTCTGGCTGTTCATCTCTCCTTGAATGCCTAGAACAACACAAAATAGATGTACCCTACCAATGCCGTGAAGGTTATTGTGGCGCTTGCCGTGCAAAATTAGTCGAAGGTGATGTGAGCTACAATCAAGAGCCGCTTGCGTTCGTGAGAGCTGGCGAAGTATTGCTGTGTTGTAGTAAACCCAATGGGAAGGTAAAAATTGAGCTTTAATGCCAAATAAGCTCACTGGTTTGGTAGAAATTTTCTTTATCTGACACACTCACCATTTGCTGATCAATCGTAACATCCCACTGTAGATTTTTAGTTAGATGACTCGCTAATTCCTCAATGAAGCTGTCATCAAACGCAATTAAATGGCCATTATTGATCAGATCCAACTGGTGTTCATTTTCTTTAAGCCAGTCGTTGTTTAAGGTTGTCACGACCCACAGTTCATCAACCCGCTTTGCAATTTTATTCAGTTGTAAAATATCCGGTTGGTCAACAGCAAGCCATGTTTGATAATGGTCATCCAATGCTTTTATTGACACATCCGGTTCAGCATGACTGAACCTTGCATTCAATATGGCTGTTTCATTGTGTGAAAATAAGCAATAACTTAAAAGCTTGAGTACAAAGTGTTGATAGCTTTCACGACGGTCACAAGCAGTGGTGAACACCTCTTTGTGATTACGATGCTCTCTTAAATCAGCAATAGTAAAATTTGCTTTAAATACCCTATTTTTATCAGACATAAGATTCAGCCATCTCAGTGTAACAGTCTAAGTATAGTGTATGATGTTAAAATCGCGACTTAGGGTTAAGGTATAGGTAAAGTTATAGTATAACGTTATTGCGATTAATATTTTCAGCGTTATAATATAACGCAACACTCAACAACAAACTTAGAAGTAGTAATGATTAAGCAAGTTTCAATTCTTTCTAGTGCTGTTGCCGCTGCGCTGTTTTCTCAATCAACAATGGCTGCTGTGATCACAGGTCAAGTATTAGATAAAAACCAACAACCTATCAGCAATGCTGAAATACATGTACACGGCAAATCACAAAGCGTTGTGACTGACAAACAAGGTCAGTTTAAAATTGATGTAGACAATAAAGGTCAGCTTCACATCAGTAAAAACAATTTCATCGATAAGCGTATTGCTATTAATGGCGAAGACCAAAATGTTGTAGTTACCCTTACACCAACCTCAGTTGAAACTGTTGTTGTTTATGCATCAGCGCTTCATAAAAATAGTCTTGAAATGATTTCGCCTGTGAATGTTTTAGCCGGTGATGAGTTAAAAGACAAAGCAAAACCGACATTAGGCGAAACATTAAAAGGTTTACCGGGCGTTAATGCTAGCTACTTTGGCCCAGTTTCATCAAGCCCAATTATTCGTGGTTTAGATGGTCCGCGTGTGAAAATCACCCAAAATGGCCTTGATAGCAGTGATGCATCTCGTATCGGCCCTGACCACGCAACATCAAATGACAGCCTAGCAGCAGAGCAAATCGAAGTACTTCGCGGCCCTGCTACTCTACTTTATGGCTCTGGCGCTATCGGTGGTGTGGTGAACGTTGTTGATAACCGTATTCCTACCGATAACATCGAGTCTTTAACCGGCGCTGCTCAATATACACACGATACAGTATCTAATACCAACACCTATGCTGCAAAACTTGAAACCGGTAATGATGGTTTCAACTTCCATTTCGATGGAACAAAGCGCAAAGGTCACGATTACGACACGCCAAACTTTGAGCTTCCTGAGGAACATGAAGAGCACGAGGAGCATGAAGGTGAAGAGCATGAAGAACACGAAACTGCTAACAGCGTAGAAAACACCTTTATTGATAGCCAAACAGTTAACTTTGGTACTAGTTACGTGGGCGATCACCTAACGTTAGGTGTGTCATTCGGCCGCATCGAAACAGATTACGGTATTCCTGCTCATGAGCATCATCATCATGAAGAAGAAGAGGAAGATCATGACGAACATGAAGGTGAAGAAGAGCACGAAGAATCAGTATTTGCACAGTTAGAGCAAGACCGCTGGCAAGGTTACATGAGCTATGCACTTCATGATAACTGGATTGAAAATATCTCACTACGCGTTGGCTACACAGACTACAAACACGCTGAAATCGAAGATGGTGCAGTGGGCACGGTGTTTACAAACAAAACAACCGAAGCACGTGCAACCGTTGAGCACAAGTTAGGCCTCTGGCACGGTATGGCTGGTTATCACTACACTGAGTCTGACTATGATGCAGATGGTGAAGAAGCCTTTACGCCAGCAAGCGTTACTAAAACAAACGCGCTATTCGTTCTTGAAGAGCGCCAGTTTGGTGATGTGACCATTGAGCTAGGTGCACGCCTTGAAGATTATCAAATCGATTCTGCTGTAAGCATGGCTGAGCATCATCATGATCACGATCATGAAGAGGAAGAAGAGCACCATGACGAAGAAGAAGCTGAAATCATTAACTACAGTGAAGATTTCACAAACCTAAGCTTATCTGCAGGTGCAATTTGGCAATATCAAGAAGGCCAAAGTGTTGCTTTAAGTGTATCTCGTTCAGAACGTGCGCCGCTAAGTGCTGAATTACTTTCAAACGGTATTCATATCGCAACAGGTACTTACGAGCTAGGCCTTGGTTATCATATTGAAGATGGCGAAATTCATTTTGAGCCCGAAGATATCGAGCAAGAAACTGCAACGAACTTTGATCTAAGTTTCCGTCGTTTTATTGGTGACTTTGGTTACACAGTTAACTTCTTCTATAACGACATTGAAAACTACTACTTCCAGCAAAATACCGGTTTAGTTTTCGATGAAGAGCATGGCTTAGAATCAGCAGCTGACGCAGATGAAGATGCAATGGCGGTTTACCAATTCACAAGTAAAGATGCAAAACTATACGGTATTGAATTTGACGTACACTATCAAGTGACGCCAAATGCGCTAGTTAAAGTGTTTGGTGATTCAACAACGGCTAAGCTAAAAGATGATGAAGGTTACTTACCTCGTATCCCTGCTAATAAACTGGGTTCTGAATTACAGTACACAGTGTCTGATTGGAAGTTTAGCCTAACCGGTACTCATTATTTTGAGCAGTCTGATATTACTGCTTACGAGACAAAAACTGACGGTTATACCCTATTTGATGCATCAGCTAACTACCAACTTGACTTAGGCCCTGTTGATACACAGCTTTATATTAATGTTGACAACTTAACCGATGAACTTGGTTTCGTACACAGCTCATTCATTAAAGAAAAAGCACCACTACCTGGTCGTAACTTCAGCTTGGGTATTCGCGGTTATTTCTAATCGCTTTTAATCGTTATAAAAAAACCCTTTCACTTTTAAAGTGAAAGGGTTTTTTATTAAGCATAGAAACTAAATAGATTAGGTATTAGCCCTTTTGTTCAATCTTCGCCCATGAATCACGAAGACCCACTGTTTGATTGAATACTAATGTTTCTGCTTTGCTATCACGACAGAAGTAACCTGTACGCTCAAACTGGAAGCCCTGCTCTGCTTGAGCATGTGCAAGTGACGGCTCAACTTTCGCATTTTCAAGAACCACGAGTGATTCAGGGTTTAGTGTTGCGTTAAAGTCTTCTGCTGCAGCTGGGTTTGGTACGTTAAATAAACGGTCGTATAAACGAACTTCAGCTGTGATAGATTCACTTGCTGATACCCAGTGAATTACACCTTTAACCTTGCGGCCATCACTTGGGTTTTTACCCAGAGTTTCAGGATCGTAAGAGCAGAAGATAGTCGTAATTTCGCCGTTTTCGTCTTTTTCAACGCGCTCAGCTTTAATGACATACGCACCACGTAAACGTACTTCTTTATCAAGAACTAAACGCTTAAATTTGTTGTTTGCTTCTTCACGAAAGTCTTCACGCTCGATATAAAGTTCACGAGTGAAAGGTACGTCACGGCGACCCATCTCTTCTTTATTCGGGTGATTTGCAACAGATAACGTCTCTACTTTATCTGCGTCATAGTTTTCGATAACAATCTTCACAGGATCAAGAACAGCCATTGCACGCGGTGCATGCTCATTTAGGTCTTCACGGATACAAGCTTCTAGCATACCCATTTCAACCATGTTCTCTTGTTTAGTGATACCGATACGAGAACAGAACTCACGTACAGATGCAGGTGTATAACCACGACGACGTAAACCCGCAATCGTTGGCATACGTGGGTCGTCCCAGCCTTCAACATGACCATTTACTACTAAGTCGTTTAATTTACGCTTAGACATAATGGTGTACTCAAGATTTAATCGTGAGAACTCGATTTGTTGTGGATGACACTCAAGGCTGATGTTATCTAATACCCAATCGTATAAACGACGGTTATCTTGGAACTCAAGCGTACATAGAGAATGTGTGATACCTTCTAACGCATCAGAGATACAGTGCGTGAAATCGTACATTGGATAAATGCACCACTTGTCGCCTGTTTGGTGGTGATGAGCAAAACGTACACGGTATAAAATTGGATCACGCAATACCATGAATGAGCTTGCCATATCGATTTTAGCACGCAGTACACATTCGCCTTCTTTGAACTCACCATTACGCATTTTTTCGAATAGCGCTAGGTTTTCTTCAACTGGCGTATCACGGTATGGGCTATTTTTACCCGGCTCTTTTAAAGTACCACGGTATTCACGGGCTTGATCTGGCGATAAGAAACACACATACGCTAGGCCTTTTTCGATAAGCTCAACAGCATAGCCGTATAACGCATCGAAATAGTTAGATGAATATTTAATTTCACCATCCCACTGGAAACCTAACCACTGCACATCTTCTTTAATCGAGTTTACGTAGTTGATGTCTTCTTTTTCTGGATTCGTATCATCAAAACGTAAGTTACAAAGACCTTGATAATCTTGGGCGATACCAAAATTTAAACAAATAGACTTTGCATGACCAATGTGTAAAAAACCGTTTGGTTCAGGTGGAAAACGCGTGTGTGTAGTCGCATGCTTACCGCTTGCTAGATCTTCGTCGATACGCGTTCTAATAAAGTTACTTGGGCGATTCTCAATTTCCGCCATAGGAGCATAATCCTCTGAATATTGCATGGTGACAAAACTAATGCATTATTACAAAAACAAACCCTAACATACAGTGGTTGCATCATGTTTATTGAAGATATTACGTCGATTGTTGAGTACATAGTTCACAGACTCGACAAAATCGGTAAAAAAATTGTTCTAACGCAATAAAATGATCATTGACTAGCGATATAGTGCCGTCAGTTTCACTACCAATAAGGAAAAAAGATGGCTTCGCTCAATCAACATCGAGTCTATATTCCAAGCTCAGCACGTGCAAACCAGTATGTGTTAGTTGAATTTAAACCTACTGATGAGTTTTTTGCCCAGTTTACCAATGTGAGCTGTGCTTATAAGCGTCTTGCAAGGGAGTTATTTGCACTATGTGATGAGTATGAATTACATAATGTACACCTAATCGCCAACGATAAACTGCCAGTGGTTCGTTACCATGATGAGGCATATAGCTTAGAAACCGCTAAGCAAATTTTGTTTTTCTATAACCCACAATACCATGAAGCACATAATGTATTTGCTGATGGTGAGCAAAAATGCAAAAAAATTCGTTTATTATTCTTAGCGACTGGTGAAGATATTCGCGCTCATGCGGCTAGTTTTCATCATAATGTGCAAAGAGTAATCAATTCACTACAAGCAAAACTACTGAGCGGCCAACCACCTCTTAAAATTCGTGACCACCAACATCTAACTTATGATTTATTTGCTAAAGCAAAAGGCCACAAAGAAAGCTATGGCTATAAATTACGTAGCTTATATCCACGTTACCAGTCCCGCCAATGTCATTTGCCAAATGAACACAGTGAGATGACATACGCTGGGTTTTCGATTCCAGTAACTCGCGCCATTAAAACGCAATTTCAGCATATGCTGAACGAAGAGAATTATACGCAGTTTTATCAATATATCTTTGATGCGTTCAAACAAGCATGTGATAAACGCGGATTAACACTCGGCGCTTTCATCGCTAACGGTACCCGCCCTATTGTTCGTAATAGCAATATTGATAACGCACAAAGTAACTGCGAACTGCAAAAGCTAACCTTTGATTGCAGCTCTGAGCAGGTGCAATTACAACAGTATTGGGATGCAGATCAACTTGTAGATTCACTACATTTTGTGATTGCCGCTGCCGATAAAGACAAGCATGACATTGGTTATGGTAAGTTTATGAATCAAGTGCAAAGTGCGATAAATGAAGTTACTGACGAGCTGGCATTTAATCCAACTCGCCAAGATTTACGCGTACGTTTTTATCAGCACATTAACTATCAATATTAAGACTATACCCAAGCCCCTCAATATGCTGAAACTCGCACCTTGGGGTGGTTTGGGTATATTAGAGGTGACACATGCGTCACCTCTTATTACCTAGCTTAGTTAAATCTAGACGCAATACTTTAGAGCGGCGTTCATGGTTATAAAGCGCTTTTTTCTTCGCAGGTAGCTCATCAACTGTCACTATTTCAAAACTTTGCTCTAAAAACCAGTGAATGCTGCGTGTGGTGAGAGCAAATAAATGCGAATAACCTGCACGTTTAGCCTTATTAATAATAAACCTCAGTAGATAACTGCCGCGGTCGGCATCTCGGTACTGAGGGTGAACAGCCAAACTTGCAAACTCCCCCACTTGTTCATCTGCAAACGGATACAGAGCCGCACAGGCTATGATAAGTCCATCACGCTCGATAACCGTAAATTGTTCAATTTCGATTTCTAGCTGCTCACGAGAACGGCGTACTAAATAGCCTTGTTGTTCAAGGGGTCTAATAAGGTTAATGATACCGGTAATATCAGCAATACTTGCACTTCGTAATTGCTCAGAGCTTTGTGGTGCGATTTGTGTACCAATACCATCTAAAGAGAACAGCTCTTGTAATAGTGCACCATCTTCTTTATAACTAACAAGATGGCAACGATGCACGCCACCCCGACAAGCATCAATTGCAGCTTGCAAGAAAACAGTGGCGCTTACACATGAGTCAGGTTGCTTGCGGTAGCTTGCTAATAGTTGCTCGGCTTCATTTGGCATTAGCTCTGCAATTGCTTCACCATTTTCATCCAAAATACCGGCTTCTTTACAGAACCCAAGCATTTTATCAGCGCGTAGTTTGAGAGCTACTTGCGTAGCGATTTCTTCAGCGGTTAAGTTAAAGCTTTCACCTGTAACAGACGCCGCTATTGGCCCAAGCAGAACAATTCCGTTGTTATCTAACTGGTGGCGAATACCCGCAACATCAATACGTCTCACTCTACCTGAATGATGATAGTCAACACCTTCATCAACACCTAGAGGCTGAGCAATAACAAAATTACCACTCACCACATTTAAAAATGAGCCAGACATAGGTGTACTACTTAAAGACGTAGATAAACGCGCGGTTATATCGAACTGCATTGCACCCGCAACTTTTTTAATTACATCAAATGTTGCGTTATCAGTTACCCGTATCTCATTATGAAACTGACTAGTTATGCCAACTTGTTCAAGCGCTGCGTTAAACTGTGGACGAGCACCAAACACTAAAACAATCTTAATACCAAGACTAGTTAGTAGCGCGACATCGTTGATGATGCTGCGACAACCAGACTGATCGATCGCCTCTCCGCCAAGCATAACAACGAATGTTTTACCGCGGTGAGCATTAACGTATGGAGTTGACTGGCGAAATCCATCTACCAATTCTGTGGTACGCACGTAATATTTACCTTATTAAAGTCGAATGTTTTAATAAAAACAGATATACAAGCCACAAGTGTAGAGAATTTATATTCACAAATAAAGCATTATTATTCTTAATTTACAGGTGGAATTTTCGTGCATGTTATAAGATAGTGGCAGATACAAAAAAGGCCCGCATAAGCGAGCCTTTTTTAAGAGATTAGAACTGATTACCAGCCTGTCTTCTCTTTAAGTGCATTACCGATGTCAGCTAGTGAACGTACAGTTTTTACGCCAGCAGCTTCTAATGCAGCAAATTTCTCATCAGCAGTACCTTTACCGCCTGCGATGATTGCACCAGCGTGACCCATACGCTTACCTGCAGGTGCAGTAACACCAGCAATGTAAGAAACAACAGGTTTAGTTACGTTGTGCTTGATGTATTCTGCAGCTTCTTCTTCTGCAGTACCACCGATTTCACCGATCATAACGATAGCTTCAGTTTGCTCGTCTTTTTCGAACATTTCTAAAACGTCGATGAAGTTAGTGCCAGGGATTGGGTCACCACCGATACCAACACATGTTGATTGGCCGAAACCAGCGTCAGTAGTTTGCTTAACCGCTTCATAAGTAAGAGTACCAGAACGTGATACGATACCTACTTTACCAGGCTTGTGGATGTGACCAGGCATGATACCGATCTTAGTTTCACCCGGAGTGATAACACCTGGGCAGTTAGGACCGATCATACGAACACCAGTTTCATCAAGCTTAACTTTAACGTCAACCATGTCTAGTGTTGGGATACCTTCAGTGATACAAACGATTAGCTCGATGCCAGCATCGATAGCTTCTAAGATTGCATCTTTACAGAAAGGTGCTGGTACGTAGATAACTGATGCAGTTGCGCCAGTTGCTTCAACAGCGTCACGTACTGTGTTGAATACTGGAAGACCAAGATGCGTTTGACCGCCTTTACCTGGGCTTACACCACCAACCATTTGTGTACCGTACTCAAGCGCTTGCTCAGAGTGGAAAGTACCTTGGCCACCTGTGAAACCTTGACAGATAACTTTTGTATCTTTATTGATTAATACAGACATTATTTGCCCTCCGCAGCAGCAACAACTTTTTCAGCTGCGTCTGTTAGTGATTCAGCAGCGATGATGTTAAGGTCAGAACTAGCTAGTACTTCACGACCAAGTTCAGCGTTAGTACCTTCTAAACGTACTACTACAGGAACATTTACACCTACTTCTTTAACTGCACCGATGATACCTTCTGCGATCATGTCACAACGAACGATACCACCAAAGATGTTAACTAAAACAGCTTTAACGTTGTCGTCAGATAAGATGATCTTGAATGCTTCAGATACACGCTCTTTAGTTGCGCCGCCACCAACATCTAGGAAGTTAGCTGGCTTGCCACCGTGTAGGTTTACGATGTCCATAGTACCCATCGCTAGGCCTGCACCGTTAACCATACAACCAACGTTACCGTCTAGTGCAACGTAGTTAAGCTCGAAGCTTGCAGCGTGAGCTTCACGCGCGTCTTCTTGTGAAGGATCGTGCATTTCACGGATTTTAGGTTGACGGTAAAGCGCGTTACCATCTACACCGATTTTACCGTCTAGACAGTGAAGGTTACCTTCGTCTGTAATTACTAGCGGGTTGATTTCTAATAATGCGAAATCGAAATCGTTGAACATGTTTGCAAGACCCATGAAGATCTTAACGAACTGTTTCATTTGAGTAGGGTTTAAACCTAGTTTGAAACCTAATTCACGAGCTTGGTAAGCTTGAGGACCAACTAATGGATCAATCTCAGCTTTGTGAATTAATTCTGGAGTTTCTTCTGCAACTTGCTCGATTTCAACACCACCTTCAGTAGATGCCATGAAAACAACTTTACGAGAAGCACGATCTACTACAGCGCCAAGGTATAATTCGTTAGCGATGTCAGTGCAGCTTTCAACAAGGATTTTAGCTACTGGCTGACCATTTTCGTCTGTTTGGTAAGTAACTAAGTTTTTACCTAACCAGTTCGCAGCGAACTCTTTAACTTCGTCGATTGTTTTAACTAGCTTAACACCGCCAGCTTTACCACGGCCACCTGCGTGAACCTGTGTTTTAACAACCCACATATCACCGCCGATTTTCTCAGCAGCTGCTGCAGCTTCTTCAGGTGTATCGCAAGCGAAACCTTGAGAAACTGGTAAACCATATTCGGCAAAAAGTTGTTTTGCCTGATACTCATGCAAATTCATGATGCTTTATCCAATTTTTTATACTAAAAGAGCTGAATATTTATGCAAAATAAACAGCTATCCCAAATTGCGCACTTAGTATAAATCCCAAGGCTCCACATGAAAACCCCAGTTAGACCAAAGGCGCAAAAAAAAAGCTGTGAACGAGGTTCACAGCTTAGTTTTCATACAACCAGATTAAACATCTAGTAGTAAACGAGTCGGATCTTCAAGTAACTCTTTAATTGTTACTAAGAAACCTACTGATTCTTTACCATCGATTTGGCGGTGATCATAAGATAACGCTAAGTACATCATTGGTAAGATTTCAACTTTACCATTTACAGCCATAGGACGCTCTTGGATTTTGTGCATACCTAAGATTGAAGACTGTGGTAAGTTGATGATTGGTGTAGATAGTAATGAACCGAATACACCACCGTTAGTGATAGTGAAGTTACCACCTGTCATATCATCAATTGATAATTTACCGTCACGACCTTTAAGCGCTAGCTCACGGATACCTTTTTCGATTTCAGCAACTGATAGCTTGTCACAGTCTTTAAGTACTGGTGTAACAAGACCACGTGGTGTAGAAACCGCAATGCTGATGTCGAAGTAGTTGTGATAAACAATGTCATCACCGTCGATAGACGCATTTACTTCAGGGAAACGCTTAAGTGCTTCAGTAACTGCTTTCACGTAGAAAGACATGAAACCTAAACGGATACCGTGACGCTTTTCGAATACTTCTTGATACTGCTTACGAAGGTCCATGATTGGCTTCATGTTAACTTCGTTGAAAGTCGTTAACATTGCAGTTGAGTTTTTCGCTTCAAGAAGACGATTAGCGATTGTTTTACGTAAACGAGTCATAGGAACACGTTTTTGTGTACGGTCACCCATAGGTGCTGCTGGCGCTGCTGCTTCTGCTTTAGGCGCTGCTGCCGGAGCTTTTAAGAATGTATCAACATCTTCTTTAGTTACACGGCCATTTTTGCCAGTACCTTTGATTTTTGATGCATCAAGACCTTTCTCAGCGATTAAACGACGAACTGACGGTGTTAATACGTCAGAGCTGTCATTTGATTCGCTTGCTGGTGCTGCTTCAGCTTTAGGAGCTGCTGCCGGTGCTGCACCCGCTTTAACTGTACCAATTACTTGCTCACCAAGTACTGTTTCGCCTTCAGCGTGAATGTGCTCACCCATGATACCGTCTTCTTGAGCAACAACTTCAAGAACAACTTTATCAGTTTCGATGTCAACAAGGTTTTGGTCGCGTGTTACCGCTTCACCTGGTTGAACGTGCCAAGTAGCAATTGTCGCGTCTGCGACTGATTCTGGAAGTACAGGTACTTTAATGTCCACTTCTTTACCTTCTGATGCTGGTGCTGATTGCGCCGCTGGCGCGTCTTCTGATTTAGCTGGTGCAGAGTCGTCACTTGCTGGTGCAGCATCTGCATCACCAAGTAATGCAATTACTTGTTCGCCAAGTACCGTTGCACCTTCTTCTTGTGAAATTTCAGTGATTACACCGTCATTTGGTGCAACAACTTCTAAAACAACTTTATCTGTTTCGATATCTACTAAGTTTTGGTCGCGGCTTACTTTGTCGCCAACACTTACGTGCCATGTTGCAACAGTAGCATCAGCAACCGACTCAGGAAGTACAGGAACTTTAATTTCTGTGCTCATTGCTTATCCTTTCTTTTCAATAGTAAGCGCATCTGCAACGAGCGCTTGTTGTTCTTTATTATGCACTGACATGTAACCACACGCTGGTGATGCTGATGCTTTACGACCTGCGTAAGTTAATTTAGCACCGGCTGGGATTGCATCAACAAAGTGGTGTTGAGAACAATACCATGCACCTTGGTTTTGTGGCTCTTCTTGACACCAAACAAAATCTTTAACGTGTTGGTAACGCTGCATGATTGTATCCATCTCAGCGTGTGGGAATGGATATAATTGTTCTACACGAACAATAGCAATGTTATTTAATTCTTGCTTACGACGCTCTTGTAGTAGTTCGTAGTAAACTTTACCACTACAGAATACAACGCGTTCTACTTTATCTGCTGCAATATCATCGATTTCATCGATCATATTATGGAACACACCTTCAGATAACTCTTCAAGTGAAGATGTTGCCAACGGGTGACGAAGTAGCGACTTAGGCGTCATAACAATCAATGGACGACGAAGTGGACGTACTGATTGACGACGAAGCATTGCATAAACTTGCGCAGGTGTTGAAGGAACACATACTTGCATGTTGTGATCAGCACACAACTGTAAGAAACGCTCTAAACGTGCCGAGCTATGCTCAGGACCTTGACCTTCATAACCGTGTGGAAGTAAACATGTAAGACCACATAAACGGCCCCACTTCTGCTCACCTGAACTTAAGAATTGGTCAAATACAACTTGTGCACCGTTCGCAAAGTCACCAAATTGTGCTTCCCACATTACAAGCGACGTAGGTTCAGCTGTTGCGTAACCATATTCAAACGCAAGTACCGCTTCTTCAGAAAGAACTGAGTCATAGACTTCAAATGCACCTTGCTTTTCGCTGATATTTTGCAGCGGCAAGTATGTTGATGCATCTTTTTGGTTATGAACAACAGCATGACGGTGGAAGAATGTACCACGGCCTGAATCTTGACCTGTTAAACGGATATCTGTACCCGCATCAACAAGCGTTGCATAAGCAAGTGTTTCAGCCATACCCCAATCAAGTGGTTTTTCACCTGTTGCCATTAGCTTACGGTCGTCGTAGATTTTCTTAACGCGCGACTGTGCTTTGTGGTTTTCTGGGAAGCTTGCTACTTTTTCGCCAAGCTCTTTTAACTTTTCAACCGATACTGTTGCATCGTACTCAACATCCCAATCGTGACCAACAAACTTAGCCCAATCAGAAGAGTGTGATGTTTCTAGTTGAATTTCTTCAACAACACAGTTGCCTTTGTCTAAACCGTTACGGTAATCATCAGCAAGTGCTTTTACTTCATTTTCTGAGAATGAACCTTCAGCAACTAATTGGTCTGCGTAAATTAGACGAGGTACTGGATGCTTTTTGATTTTTTGGTACATAAGTGGTTGAGTCGCGTTCGGCTCATCCGCTTCGTTATGACCATGACGGCGATAACATACTAAATCAATCACTACATCACGTTTAAACTGGTTTCTGAAATCAAGTGCGATTTGAGTAACAAATGCAACCGCTTCAGGATCGTCAGAGTTAACGTGGAAAATTGGTGCCTGAACCATTTTCGCAATATCAGTACAGTATGGTGTAGAACGTACATCAGACTGTTTAGACGTTGTGAAACCAACTTGGTTATTTACAACGATACGGATACTACCACCACAACTAAATGCATTAGTTTGCGATAAGTTAAATGTTTCTTGTACAACACCTTGACCTGCGATTGCAGAGTCACCGTGAATAGTAATTGGTAATGCTTTAATACCTGACTTATCACCTAGACGGTCTAAACGAGCACGTACCGAACCCATAACCACTGGGTTAACGATTTCTAAGTGAGACGGGTTAAATGCAAGTGCCATGTGCACGTTGCCACCCTTAGTTGCAAAGTCAGATGAATAACCCATGTGATATTTAACATCACCTGAGCCTAATGTGTCTTTGTGTTTACCAGCGAACTCATCGAATAATTCTGATGGGTTTTTACCTAAAACGTTCACTAGTACGTTCAAGCGACCGCGGTGAGCCATACCAATAACAGCTTCTTTTTGTCCGCTTTCACCTGCACGATGAATTAGTTCTTTGAGCATTGGTACTAACGCATCACCACCTTCAAGTGAGAAACGTTTTGCACCAGGGAACTTAGCCCCTAAGTATTTTTCAAGACCATCTGCAGCTGTTAATCCTTTAAGGATACGTAGCTTTTCTTCTTTAGAGAACGTTGGACGTGATTGCACTGATTCTAAACGTTGTTGTAACCAACGCTTTTCTTCAGTTGAAGTGATGTGCATATACTCAGCACCAACCGACCCACAATAAGTCGTTTTGAGTGCTTGATATAGCTCACCTAATGGCATGGTTTCGCGACCGACAGCAAACGAACCCACATTGAATTCACGGTCAAAGTCAGCTTCAGATAAATCGTGGTACTCTAATTCTAGATCACGAACACGTTCGCGTTGCCAAATACCTAATGGATCTAGGTTGGCATTTTGGTGACCACGGAAACGGAAAGCATTAATAAGTTGTAGCACTTTGACCTGTTTAGGATCACCAGAGCCACCCTCTGCTACCACTACTTCTCTATGCTTGTTTTTAGCAAGCTGTGCAAATTGTGAACGAACTTCTGAATGTTTAACGTCAACATCCACACCATCAACTTTTGGTAATTGTTCGAACACTTCTCGCCATTCTTCTGGCACAGAAGTCGCATCATCTAAGTACGCTTCATAAAGCTCTTCTACGTAAGCAACGTTACCGCCGTTTAAGTGAGAAGATTCTAGCCATGCCTTCATCACACCTTCGTGCATTTATAAGCCCTTTTCTTTAGCGCAGAAATTAATTGTTGTAAAAACAAGGTGGTTAATCACTTAACCACCTTACATATTCAAGCTTTAAACAGCGCGGTTTAAAAGCATTGATTTGATTTGTCCAATTGCTTTGGTCGGGTTAAGACCTTTTGGACACACGCTAACACAGTTCATGATACTGTGACAACGGAACACGCTGAACGCATCGTCAAGGTCAGCAAGACGCTCTTCAGTAGCTGTATCGCGGCTATCAGCCAAGAAACGATACGCATGTAGAAGACCCGCAGGACCGATGAACTTGTCTGGATTCCACCAGAACGAAGGACACGATGTTGAACAACATGCACATAAGATACACTCATATAAGCCATCTAACTTATCACGTTCTTCGATTGACTGAAGACGCTCACCCGCCGCTGGCGTGTCGTTAATTAGGTAAGGCTTAACTTTTTCGTATTGAGTGTAGAACTGACTCATGTCAATAACAAGGTCACGTACCACAGGTAAACCTGGTAATGGGCGAATTACGATTTTACCTTTGCCACCTTTAAGTAGCGTTGATAAAGGCGTGATACACGCTAAACCATTTTTACCATTCATGTTGATACCGTCTGAACCACACACACCTTCACGGCATGAACGACGGAATGATAATGTTGGATCTTGCTCCTTCAATTGCATAAGCGCATCCAATACCATCATATCTTGGCCTTCTTGCGTTTCTAGCGAGAAGTCCTGCATACGTGGTGCATTATCAACATCTGGATTGTAACGATAAACCGAAAATTGTACTTGTGCCATCGTCTCGCTCCTAGTATGTACGTGCTTTAGGTGGGAAAGCTTCACGCAGTTTCGGCGCGTAGTTTACATCACGTTTGCTCATTTCTTCGCTCTTAGGATCGTAGATTGAGTGACATAACCAGTTTTCGTCATCACGATCTGGGAAGTCAAAACGAGAGTGTGCACCACGGCTTTCTGTACGGAAGTTTGCAGCTACTGCTGTTGAGTAAGCTGTTTCCATCAAGTTATCAAGCTCTAGACATTCGATACGTGCAGTGTTGAACTCAGTCGACTTGTCGTCAAGACGAGCGTACTGAAGACGTTCACGAATTTCTTTAAGCTCTTTAAGACCTGTTGCCATTGCATCACCTTCACGGAATACCGAGAAGTTAAGTTGCATACACATTTGTAGGTCTTTCTTGATTTGTACTGGGTCTTCACCTTGGCCAGCTTTAGAGCTTTCCCAACGGTTAAAGCGTGCAAGTGATGCTTCAAGGTCTGAATCAGACGCATCTTTACCTGCTTCAACACCGTTAAGGTACTTACCTAAGAAGTTACCAGCTGCGCGGCCGAATACAACTAAGTCAAGTAGTGAGTTACCACCTAGGCGGTTAGCACCGTGTACAGATACACATGCAATCTCACCAACAGCGAATAAACCTTCAACTACTTTCTCTTGGCCGTTTGCATCAATTTGTAATGCTTGACCATTTACGTTAGTTGGAACACCACCCATCATGTAGTGACATGTTGGGATAACTGGAATTGGCTCTTTAGCTGGATCAACGTGTGCGAATGTTTTCGCAAGGTCACATACGCCTGGTAGACGTAAGTTAAGTGTTTCTTCACCTAAGTGGTCAAGCTTAAGCTTGATGTGTGGACCATAAGGACCATCGCAACCACGACCTTCACGGATCTCAGTCATCATTGAACGAGCAACAACGTCACGAGATGCTAAGTCTTTTGCATTTGGGGCGTAACGTTCCATGAAGCGTTCGCCGTCTTTATTTAGAAGGTAACCACCTTCACCACGACAACCTTCAGTTACAAGTACACCGGCACCGGCGATACCTGTTGGGTGGAACTGCCACATTTCCATATCTTGCATTGCAACGCCAGCACGTGTAGCCATACCAACACCGTCACCAGTGTTGATGTGTGCATTCGTTGTCGATGCATAGATACGGCCTGCACCACCTGTTGCTAAAACAACAGCTTTTGATTTGAAGTAAACAACTTCACCAGACTCGATGTCGATTGCTGTACAACCAACAACGTGACCGTCGCTGTTTTTAACTAAATCTAGTGCGTACCACTCAGAGAATACGTTAGTTTTGTTTTTAACGTTCTGTTGGTATAAACAGTGTAATAGCGCGTGACCTGTACGGTCAGCTGCTGCTGCAGTACGTGCAGCCTGTTCACCACCAAAGTTTTTCGACTGGCCGCCGAAAGGACGTTGATAAACACGGCCATTTTCAAAACGAGAAAATGGTAAACCCATGTTTTCTAATTCAGTAATAGCTTCTGGGCCTGTTTTACACATATATTCGATAGCGTCTTGGTCACCGATAAAATCGGAACCTTTAACAGTATCGTACATGTGCCATTCCCAGTTATCTTCATGTGAGTTACCCAGCGCAACCGTAATACCACCCTGTGCAGACACAGTGTGAGAACGTGTAGGGAAAACTTTTGAGATAAGTGCACAGGTTTTGCCTGATTCAGTGATAGCTAGTGCTGCGCGCATACCCGCACCACCGGCACCAATCACTACAGCGTCAAATTCACGAACAGAATAATTCACTTAAACACCCCATAAAACGATTAGACCAATTGCTACGTAAGCAACAGCCATAAGGTTTAATACAAAGCCTAAAACAGCACGTAATTTAGCGCATTTAACATAGTCAGTAAGAACTTGCCAAAGGCCGATACGGGTGTGAACCATGATGCAAACTAGGGTAATTAAGGTAAACCCTTTCATTGCTAGGTTAGAGAATAGGCCTTGCCAGGCTTCGAAAGTGACTTCTGGCGTACATAAAAAATAGCCGATAATAAAAATCGCGTAAGCGCTGATTATTAATGCTGTTGCACGTAGTGATACGAAATCTTGTACACCATCACGTTTAAGAGTTGCTTGATTTAAAACCATATCCACACTCCTGCTAGAATTGCAGCTACAACACCTAAAGCTAATGCAACTTTAGCGCTGAAGTTACCTGATTCAAGTTCTTCCCAGTGACCCATGTCCATAATGATATGACGGATACCACCAATTAAGTGATACGCCAATACAGAAATGGTGCCCCATGCTATGAATTTGGCAATGAATCCGCTGAACAGACCCTTGACGAATTCAAAACCTTCTGCAGAAGAAAGAGACTCAGACCAAGCCCAAATGACAAACGTTAAAGCAAAAAATAATGCAACACCGGTGACGCGGTGTAAAATTGATGCTTTAGCCGTTGCCGGCATAGATATAGTTGTTAGATCTAGATTTACAGGTCTTTGCTTTTTCACAGTTACTTGCCCATCTTGCCCTTATCGGGCTCATCTACTTGTTTTTCTAAAACCCATCAAAATGAATTTCGATGGAACTATCTAAGTAAACCGTGTTGATACACAAAAAGTTCACACTTATGCAAAACTCAAATGTAAAAATAAAGTTTACCTACAGACAATACGGTATAAAACCTTGGATAGTATATATAGCCAAAGGTCTTTTTACAATTCTTGTTTAGTAAGAGACGTTTGCGAATTAGCCAATAGTATAATATTTAATCCTGACAGAATATTTATTATCCATTTGTGCATAATGTTTATAAAAATTGACTTTATACCCCTCTTTCACGTTAAAATGAAAAGAATGTGCTTAAACAGATTCAGAACATAACAATCAGAGTTGTTATCTTAATAGGAGATAAATAGATGGCGGATAAGAAAGCCACGGTCCATATTGATGGTCTTGATCCAATCGAACTTCCAATTTACCAAGGCACTGCTGGCCAAGACGTAATCGACGTACGTACGTTAGGTTCACACGGTCACTTCACTTACGACCCAGGTTTCATGTCGACCGGTTCTTGTGAATCTTCAATCACTTACATCGATGGCGGCAAAGGTGTTCTATTACACCGTGGTTACCCAATCGAGCAATTAGCTGATGAATCAAACTACATCGAGCTTTGCTACTTACTATTAAACGGCGAATTACCGACTAAAGAACAATACGAAGCGTTTGCTCAAGAAATCACGCACAACACAATGCTTGATACTAAAATCGCAAACTTCTTCCAAGGTTTCCGCTTTGACGCTCACCCAATGGCAATGCTGTGTGGTGTTGTAGGTGCTCTTTCTTCTTTCTACCACGAAGATTTAGACATTACTGACGCAACACAACGTAAAACAAGCGCAATCAAGCTAGTTGCTAAACTACCAACTATCGCTGCGATGGCTTACAAATACAATGTAGGTCAACCGTTTGTTTACCCACGTAACGACTTAAGCTTCGCTGAAAACTTCTTACACATGATGTTCTCAGTACCAGCTGAAGAATACAAAGTAAGCCCTGTCCTTGCTAAAGCAATGGACAAAATCTTCATGCTTCACGCTGACCATGAGCAAAACGCATCAACGTCAACTGTTCGTCTAGCTGGTTCTTCAGGTGCTAACCCTTACGCGTGTATCGCGGCTGGTATCGCATCTCTATGGGGCCCTGCGCACGGTGGTGCTAACGAAGCATGTCTTAACATGTTAGAAGAAATCGGCTCTGTTGACCGTATCGACGAGTACGTTGCTAAAGCTAAAGATAAGTCTGATCCTTTCCGTCTTATGGGCTTTGGTCACCGTGTATACAAAAACTTCGACCCACGTGCGACAGTAATGCGTCAAACATGTCACGAAGTACTTGCTGAGCTAAACATTCAAGATCCACTTCTTGATATCGCTATGAAGCTTGAGCAAATTGCACTTGAAGACCCATACTTCGTTGAGAAGAAACTTTACCCTAACGTAGATTTCTACTCAGGTATCATCTTAAAAGCAATCGGTATTCCAACAAGCATGTTCACTGTAATCTTTGCAATGTCACGTACTGTTGGTTGGATCTCTCACTGGGATGAGATGCTTTCTCAACCTGGTCACAAGATCAGCCGTCCTCGTCAGTTATACACTGGTGAAACTTCACGCGATTACGTACCAACAGACAAGCGTTAATACGAATTTGCGTTTAAAAAAGGCCGCTATGCGGCCTTTTTTGTTGCCCTGCACTTGTCTATTTGTGCAAAGTAATTAAAATCGTCGCATTCTTGTAGCTTAAGGCCTTTCATGTTCGATATCACAAAAATACGTGCTGACTTTCCAATACTGAATGAAACAGTCAATGAGCAGCCTTTGGTGTATTTAGACTCAGCGGCTACCTCGCAAAAGCCACAGGCAGTTATTAATGCCCTTAGCCGATTTTATAGCCATGAGAACGCCAATGTGCACCGCGGCCGCCATACACTCAGTGAAAACGCGACACGCCAATATGAACATACCCGAACGCTACTTGCAGATTATTTCTCTGTAAAAAGTAATGAGATAGTGTGGACCAAAGGCGCAACCGAATCGATTAATTTAATCGCAAATGGTCTGGCTTCGAGGCTTAACCCTGGCGATAAAATTGCCATATCAGCCATTGAACACCACGCCAACATAGTCCCTTGGCAACAATTAGCACAGCGCACCGGTGCAGAAGTCATTATTTTGCCGATAGAAAATGATTTAACTATTAATAGCGTGCACTGTAGTGAATTTATCAAGCAACAAAAGCCTAAAATAGTCGCTATTACCCATGCATCAAATACCCTTGGGAATATCACTGATTTAGCGCCAATCATTAACGCATGTAAAGCCATTAATGCTATTTCGGTTATTGATGGTGCGCAGGCTGCGATGCATTTACGGCCTAATTTACAAGAAATTTCCTGTGATTTTTACGTGTTTTCTACCCATAAAATGCTCGGGCCGACAGGTTTAGGAGGCCTATATGGCCGATTTGAGCTGTTAAATTCGCTCGATGTATATCAAACCGGTGGCGAAATGATTGAAACAGTGAGCCTAACACACAGCACTTTTCGTGATGCGCCGGGTAAATTTGAAGCAGGAACACCCAATATTGCAGGTGTCATTGCCTTTAGTGAGGCAATAAATTATTTAATATCGTTAGATTTTCAGCAAATGCGTCAACATGAGCATACAGTTTTTGACTATGCGATAAAACAATTATCAGCTATTGATGGTATTAATATCTATTCAAACCAAACAGATAACATCGGTAACATTAGTTTTAATTATCGCGATGAACATCCGTTTGATTTAGCCACCCTACTTGATGGATTTGGCGTTGCCGTGCGTAGTGGCCATCATTGTACGCAACCTATAATGAGTCATTTAGGCATCCCAGGTACTGTACGAGCAAGTTTTGCGTTATATAACACTAAAGCTGATGTCGATGCCTTTATCAGTGCTGTTAAAAGTAGTATTGAGTTATTAGATTAATTTTGGATAAGTTATGAATTCAGCGTTTGAAGCCGTTAGTAAAAACATTGAAACAGCTGCTGGGTGGCAGCAAAAATATCGCCAAATAATGCTCTTAGGTAAGCAATTACCTGTTATGCCTGAAGTACTTAAAGTAGATGATGCTCTAGTTAAAGGCTGTGAAAGTAAAGTTTGGCTATATATCGACTTTGATCATACTGAAAACAGCCTGGTTTTAGCAGGCGATTCAGATACTCGCATCGTTAAAGGACTATTGGCTTTAATTTTAGCCTTATACAATGGTCTAACACCGGAGCAAGCGGCGCAAATAAATGCCTATGATGAATTTGAACGACTCGGTCTAATTAGCCATTTGAGCCCTTCTCGTGGTAATGGTATTAAAGCCATGGTTGATAAAATTCAAACCATGGCTGAACAAAAACAATAAGTTTTATAAACTACGCTGTTTTTTATCTAGGTATTTTCTAATGGCTTTGGCTGCAACAAAAAAACCAAAGCTGCCTGTCACCATGGTTGCAGAGCCAAAACCATTATTACAGTCCATATTCATTGAACCATCTGCACCTTGTTTTGCTTGGCAAACCTCACCGTCAGAGGTTGGATATACAAGCTGCTCTGTTGAATAAACACAATCAACGTTAAATTTTCGCTTTGGATTGCTACTAAAGTTGTACTGTTTTCGCAAAATATAACGTACTTTTGCAAGCAATGGATCATGGGTTGTCTTTGCAACGTCACCAAAACTGATTTGACTAGGGTCGGTTTGCCCGCCCGCGCCTCCAGTGGTAATAACCGGTAGTTTTATGCGTTTACAGTGAGCAATAAGCGCAGCTTTTTCTTTTACAGCATCAATACAATCAATCACATAGTCAAAACCTTGAATATGCTCACGAATGTTATCTAGCGTAATGAAATCGTCAATAACATTAATTTTGATATCTGGATTTATAAGCTCACAACGTGTTTTCATCGCTTCTACTTTTGCTTCGCCTACGGTGCCAGTTAAAGCATGAATTTGACGATTAACATTGGTAGCACAAATATCATCTAAATCAATGAGGGTTAGTTGCCCTACACCCGTTCGAGCCAATGCTTCAGCAGCCCAACTCCCTACGCCACCAATACCAATGACACAAAAATGTGCTTGTTGTAACCAATCAAATTGTTGATGGCCATATAAACGTTTAATGCCACCAAAACGGATGTCTTGTGTTGTTTCTTTCATTTACCAATCCAACGTCCAAGGAGCTGTCCACTCTTTGAATTCGTCTGAGTTAAAAACTTCATTAAGATGAGCACCTAAAGTGTAATCACATCGATACTCTTTAAGCTGCTCTTTATAGCTAAATTGTAGTGCATAGGCATGCAAGTTGGTGCGCTCGTCTTTACTACCAGCATAGGTACTATCACCTAGAATTGGAGCGCCTAAGCTTTTCATTGCGACTCTAAGCTGATGTGTCTTACCAGAGAATGGCTTTAACAAATATGCACGAAGCCCTGGTCGAATACTTTTTGAGTAAAAGCGTGTTATAGCAGGATTCGTTTGGCTCTTTAACAGCTTAAATGCACCACGACGACTTTTTTGCATATCCCCTTTAATCCAACCTTGCTTTTTCTTAGGCTTAGCATCACTAACGGCTAGATAAAACTTATTTATTTTATGATCAGAAAATAGCGAAGTGAATTCGGCTGCTGCTTCTTTGTTACGGGCTAATATAATTAAACCTGATGTTACTTTATCTAGCCGATGAACCGGATAGAGCTTCTCATTAACAAGCTCTTCAGCAAGTACGACAAAACCAGCACATTGTTCACTATGAAAGCTCACACCTGCTGGTTTATAAAAAACAAAGAAGTCATCTTCACTGGCGTGAAGATGAACATTGTTTACATCATGCATTTTTAGTTGCCAAGCACTGCAATAACGCGCGCTAAGTCTTCAGGGGTATCTACGCCTGCTTGCGGCGCACACAGAGCTTTTGCGATTTTAATTTTGTGACCATGATAAAGTACGCGAAGCTGCTCTAATGACTCTAAAAGCTCTAATCGAGATTCTGGTAATTCGATGTAGTCCTTAATAAAGCCAGCACGATAAGCATAAATACCAATGTGGCGCGCAAAATCAGCAAGATTTAGCTTATCTCGCTCATCATTCATCATCGCATCACGGTGATAAGGGATAGGCGAGCGTGAAAAATACAGTGCGTTGTTGTCTGCATCGTTAATGACTTTCACGCAATTGGGATTAAATATATCGTCAATCTCATCAATGCTGGTGCTCAAAGTCGCCATTGGCGCATCAGAATCAGCAAGTAGCATGGCAACTTGAGATACATTTTCGCTTGCCAATAAAGGCTCATCACCTTGCACGTTGACAACAATAGTGTCACTTTCAAGTTTTAACTGTTCAACAACCTCAGCTAAACGTTCTGTGCCTGATTGGTGATCTTCTCGTGTCATCAATACATTATCAGTAAACTTCTTTACTGCATCAAACACTGTTTGATGATCAGTCGCTACATAAACTTGTGATGCACCTGACGCAACTGCTTTTTCATAAACATGTTGGATCATTGGTTTACCACAAATATCAGCAAGTGGTTTACCTGGTAAACGCGTCGATGCGTAGCGAGCTGGGATAACGACTACGAATTCCACTTATCAACCTCTTCTTGGCTTAATTCACGGGCTTCATTTTCTAAAAGCACCGGGATATCGTCTTTGATTGGGTACGCTAATTTCGCAGCAGTACTGATAAGCTCTTGATTCTCTTTATCAAGACGTAATTTACCTTTACACACTGGGCAAGCGATAATTTCAAGTAATTTTGTATCAAAGGCCATTGAGGATCCCTTTTTGTTTTAATAATAAATTAAGTTTTTCGATAACTGCTGCTGTTGGCTTTGCATCAACAGGTAAATAATACCAATTTGGTTTAGCAAAACTAAAGCATTTAACTGCATCTTTTTCTGTCATAAATACAGCGTCATCTGCAAAATCGCTAAAGTCATTTGCTTGGTAGGCATAATGATCACGAAAATGATGAGTCGATAGTAAGTTAATGCCTTGCTGCTCAAGACTTATTTCAAAGCGTTTGGGGTTACCAATAGCACTGACCGCATGGCCTTTATCTTGAACTGAATTGGCGAGTTCTGAATTACTCACAGTTCGAAATGGGCTTGATGCTAAATCATAGCGGCTTTGTGCGTTGCCACCATTTTCTATGACTAAATCAACCGATTTTAAGCGCGCTTTGGTTTCACGAAGTGGACCTGCAGGCATTAATAAACCGTTACCAAATTGGCGTTCACTATCAACAATACAGCATTCGATATCACGCGCCATTTTATAATGCTGCATGCCATCATCAGAAATAATGACATCGATATCCTGCTGCTCTAATTTTTTTATACTGGCTTGTCGGTCAGGGCCAACCATTACAACACAACCTAGGCGGCGCTTAATAAGTACAGGTTCGTCACCCGCTTGCATTGTCGTCGTTTGTTCAGTCACTAACAAAGGATACGAATCAGACTGACCACCATAGCCACGGCTGATCACAGCCACTTTTAAACCTTGCTGCTGTAAGTACTCAGCAAGCCAAATAACAAATGGCGTTTTGCCGTTACCACCCACACTAATGTTACCAACCACAATAACCGGAACATGCGCTTTAAATGCTTTTAGTATATTAAGCTTATAAAACAAAGCGCGAAGTGTTGAGATAAGCCAAAAAAGCACACTGAAAGGTAACAGCAGAACACTGACTAAACCTGGTTTTTTATACCAGCTTTTTTCAATAAAACTCACTACTGCTCACCAAACTGCATTTTACATAAGGCACTATAGGTACCGTCTTTTTCTAGTAGTTCGCTATGCGTGCCCTTTTCGATAACTTGACCATGGTCGATAACATAAATGCAATCACTGTTTTCTATTGTTGATAAACGGTGTGCTATCACAATCGATGTTTTTTCTTTCATCAAGCTATCAAGTGCTTGCTGAATCAGTTTTTCAGATTCAGTATCAAGTGCAGATGTCGCTTCATCAAGAATCAAAATAGGGGCATCTTTTAATATTGCACGAGCAATGGCTATTCGCTGACGCTGGCCGCCTGATAACATAACGCCATTTTCACCCACCATGGTATCTAAACCTTCTGGTAAGTCTTTAACAAACTCCCAAACATGGGCTTGCTTGGCAACAGCCATTAACTCCTCGTTTGTTAATTCGCGGTCGAGGCCATAGCAAATGTTATTCGTGATGGTGTCGTTAAATAAAACCACTTGCTGTGAAACGAGTGCAAATTGCTTACGTAAGTCTGTCAATTTGTAATCAGCGATGTTGACGCCATCAAGCAAAATTTCACTGTCACCTTCAAGCTCATAATAACGCGGCAATAAATTTGAGATGGTCGATTTACCTGAGCCGGAACGGCCCACTAATGCGATGCTTTCGCCGGCATTAATCGAAAGTGATAAATTCTTTAATACAGGCTCATCTTTCGTTGGGTATTTAAAGGTCACATTGTTCACTTCAATTTTCCCAGTTACTTTATCAACGCTGTAGGTGCCTGTGTCTTTTTCTACTTCTTCATCAAGTACCAAAAAGATACTTTGCGCTGCAGAAATACCACGTTGTAAATCGCTATTAACGTTTGAAAGTTGCTTAAGTGGACGCAGTAACATCATCATTGATGAAATTAGTAATACGAAGTCACCTGAACTGATGGTATCAATCATTGACGGCATAGACACAACCCATAAAATCACGGCCATCGCGCTTGCTGCTAATATTTGGATAACAGAAACACTTAGCGCTTTGGTTGCATCCATTTTAATGCGCTGTTGGCGATTATGATTATTAATAGCCGAAAACTGCGTTATCTCTTGTTGTTGACCACCAAAGCCATGTATCACTTTATGACCAGAAAGCATTTGCTCTGAGCTACGAGTTACTTGGCCCATCGCTGATTGGATTTTTTTCGAAATCATACGAAAACGTTTCGATACAAAGGCAACGATCACGGCCACCAGCGGAATAATAACTAAAAATATCAGTGACAGCTTCCAGCTGGTATAAAACATATTGAAAAGTAAGAAAACAACAAAGGCCCCTTCTCTAACAACAATTAACAGGGCTTTAGTAATGGCTTGTTGAACCTGCTCAGTATCAAAGGTGATTTTAGAGATTAAATCGCCATTTGAATTTTTATCATGAAAAGACACCGGCAGATGTAAAATATGTTCGAATAATTGTTGGCGCAACGTTCTTACAACTTGAGAGCCAACATAACTTAAACAGTACGACGACATATAGTTAAACATGCCACGACCTAATACCAATGCAATCACAACAAATGGTGCATAAGTTAAAACATCAGTGTTACGATCATTTAAACCTTCATCAATGAAGGGCTTCATTAAATTGATAAACAATGCATCCATGGCTGAATAGCCAATCATGCCTACAATGGCGAAAAACGCGATTAACTTATAATCACCCACATAACTGATTAATCGCTTATAGATTTGGGATGTAGTTTGATCCATAACACTCTCTTATTCATAGACTTCGACTATTGTAGCCTTTAGGGGGTAAAAACAAAACGTCAATCTTGTTCGAACCAATAACTTTCCTGCTCTCGCGCAAATTCTAAGCGATACGTATCTGAATAAAATTTTATGCGTATATGGCCATACTTTGCCGTCGATAACTGCTGTATATGGTGTTGGTTATAACGATTTACAACGTCAGGATGCGGAAAGTGCCATTGCCCTTGGTAAGCAGATGAATGGATAACTACTTCAGGATTTACTGCATCTATAAATTCATAACTTGACGAGGTATTACTGCCATGATGGGGGCTTATTAAAATAGTCGCTCGTAAATCCACCTCCTCTTCAACAAGTTTAGCTTCTGCCGCTGCTGATATATCTCCAGTTAGTAAAAGTGAATAATTAAAACCTGTTACTTTTAATAAGCAAGATTGGTCATTGCGACTCGCTTTTTCTACCTTTGCTGTAAAACTTCTGATATTAAGCTCAGCAAGTTTGATGGTGGTTGTTTTGCACTTATTTAACACCCCCTGAGGATGAAAAGTAGCTAAAGTGTGTTGATAGCCAGCCTCTTTCCAACTGGCTAAACCGCCAGAATGATCGTTATCTAAGTGGCTTATTATGGTGGCAATCACAGATAGCTGCTGTTTATTGATGTTGTTAAGTAATACGCGGTGTACATAATCATAACGGCCAAAATACTGTGGGCCTAAATCATAAATTATCGCTTTATTTTTGCTGCTTACCATCACCATTAAGCCATGCCCGACATCAAACACATCCAACTGAAACTTAGCTTCTGGCTGTAATTCGCTATCAACGGCATATATACAAACAGGAATTAAACACACATATTTATTAGGGCTAAAGTACAACAGCAGAAGTGTTATGTAACTGATGATCAATAATGAGAAATTAAACTCATTGAACGACAACCAACGCCAGTCATTAGGGATAGAAAGCAATAGTTGATAACTAAAATACAGGGCACTGTCGATAAGTGATAACAGACCTGAAATATCCAGTAGGCTAGAAATCAGACTATAAAAAATCAACAAAGGCAATAACAGCACACCAACCAAGGGCACAGCAATAAGGTTAATCAATAAACCAATCACGCTAGTACCTGAAAAGTAATATAAGGATAGCGGTAGTAAACCAACAAATAAAGCGCATTGAACTTGCAGTAGCTGTACAAATCGCTTTAAAAAACTAAGTGACAAATTAATTGTTTTTTTAGTCAGTAGAAAGATGATCGTAACGGCCAAAAAACTGAAATAGAGCCCAGGATTCAACAGCGTAAATGGGTCTATAAACAACACCACACTCAAGGCGTACAAAATTGAACGCCAACGCACTGGGTTTTTTCCTAAGTTATAGATTACAAGGTAGCAGCCTAACATTAGCAGCGCCCGGCTTGCAGAAACTATAAAATCACTTAAGTAAACATAAACGAGCGAGCAACTGAACCCTATTACAACAAATAGCTTATTTAATTGAATTGATTGGCTAACACGAAAGTGACTCACTCTTAGCAGCCACTTACTACTATAAAAACCGACTGCGAAGATAAGTCCGATATGAAGACCCGAAATAGCAAGTAGATGAGACAATCCTAATTCACGCAAGTGCTTTTTATCTTCATAACCTATTTTACTTTTGTCACCGGTTAAAAGCGCATAATAAAGCCATTGTAATTGGGTGTTTGCCGTAATTTTATCAATATAAGTGCGGTAACTCACACGCAGGGAGTCATATTGATGATGATTTAAACAGCTTATCTCTCCTACGCTTCGGCCTTTATAAAATACTCGCTCAAATAATGCTTGCCGTTCTCTATTAAAACTGTAGAAATTTTTTACTGACCGATAAGGTTTAAGTTTGAGTACTGCGCTTAATTCATCTCCACTAGTAACTGGTTTATCTGAAGTAATGCTGAGCATTGCATTAGGAGCAGGTCGGATGCTTGTAGGGCAAGATTCAATATGTTTCAGACTTGCTTTAATGTAGTAAGGGCTTTGTTCACTGTATGTTTCAACTACCTGAAATCGAACTAATCGGCTATGTTGATAATCTATTTTGCAGTCAGAGATTGAGTAAAAGATGAAGTAATGAAAAATCACTACCAAAATAGCGCAAATAAACCCTGACAATAGAGTTAAAAAAGGCTTAAAATAGGCACCTGCTAGCAATACAGCAAAACTCATTATATAAAACGCCGCAGTGCCAAATGTATATAGGGTGAAAAAACAGCCTATGACAAAGCCGCTGCATAACCAAATAGATGTAAATGGTTGCTTTAAATGGCTAAGAAAACGATCCAACGCTTTTTACCAGATCATAACAAGGTAAAAGAACACAAGTATTTAAGAATTTTTGGTCGTTTATTGCATGATGCCAATTTATGGCACTTAAATAGACGCTCAGCACGTGGTGCATTTGCGGTTGGTTTATTTTTTGCGTTCATCCCTGTTCCTTTTCAAATGGTTCTTGCAGCCGCCCTGGCTATTCCATTTCGAGTAAATTTACCGATTTCTGTTGCAACCGTGTGGATCACGAACCCACTAACCATGCCTCCTATTTTCTATTGTTCATATATTGTAGGCACGATTGCCCTTGCTCAGCCACAACAGCACTTCCAATTTGAACCAAGCTGGCAATGGTTTATAGATAGCCTTACAACAATTGGCCCAGCCTTTTTAGTTGGCTCACTTATTTGTGCTACTGCTGCTGCTATCATCGGTTATTTTGCTACCGACATGCTTTGGAAACGCTCAGTCCGAAAAGCATGGATACATCGCCATAAAAAATAACTGATTTCAGTATAGACAAAAAACCCAGCTTAAAGCTGGGTTTTTAATATTGATTAGTAAGTCTCGATTACGAAACGATTACTTTTTAAAGAAGCGACGTGCAGCTGCAAATGGTAATAGCAATAAAGCATACCATGGGAAGCTTGCTGATTGACGCTCGTATTGTTCAATCTCTTCTGCAGGACATTCTTCAACACTGCCATCAATTGGTGTTAACTTAACAGCAACAGCAATACTTTCATATTCGATATTGCCATCAACATCAACTACAACATTACCGAATGAATCTGTCTTTTCAACAGTTTTAGTCGCAACACCAAAGATTTCATTATTGTTGTTAATTGATTTCGCTTCAGCAACCGTATATTTAAAGCGAGTCTCACCATCTTCTTCATAACAAGGTAACAAGTCATTGAGATTAACTATAGAATCATCACCCACCGTATAAATAAAGCCTTCTCTACGACGAGTAGTGGTGTTATAGATATCTGTTTCACCTTCACCAACAATAATACCGTTATCATTAATATCGTTTGCAACTGAGCTAGAGCTAGAGAAATAATCGGATGGGAAAACTACACTATCGCTTTTTTTATCATAATAAAAAAACTTAGTGCGTGTTGCTGTGTCAATTCTTTTAGCAGCATAACCAACAATAATATCATTATTATTTACAGCTAAAGCTTGTCCCGAAGTCCAATCATCGTCTTGGTCTATAAACTGTTTTACTTCACCATTTTCAAAGATAACTGGCATTGTAATTCTAGTATCGGTGTCTTTGTAACGAACATCTGATGTACCCACAATTAAACCTGAGTCGTTCAGAGTTATTGCGTTGCTACGAAAAGCGAAATCTTCATCATCTTCTGGTGTTAAACCTAAACCATACAATTCTGTATTAGTGATGTTTAAAGAGCTATCTAACGTCCACTTAACAGCACGCTTGTTAAAAATACCCGCCGTATAGCTTCGATTGTATGTTTCGACACAGTCTGAGACTGGTTCATCTTCACCATCACAGTTATCAGTAATATCATCGAGAGGATCAACTGCGATATCAATTGAAACACTACCTACAACCTCATAGCCGTTAGTTGTTTTGATAATATCATTTGCTGTACTAATACCGCCGTACTCGTCGAACTCTGGTGCAAGTTCAACTTTTACACCGTCTTCTGTAATTACAATAGCACGACTAATAAAATCTCTTAAGAAATGTGTTTCCTCTTCATCTTCATCAGTTTGTGTAAACGATGTTTTTTCATATGGGGCACTCCCCCAACCAACCATAACACCATCATCACTAACTGCATTTAGGATGTTCGTAGTTGAACGCGTTAAGCCATCATAATCTAGTGATTGCTCATCGAATAATACCTGTTCCGAAACACCCTCGGAGCCGTATATCGTCGCAGCTACACTTGATAGTTTCTGATACTCTGAATTAGTTAAACGGTTAGATTGAGTGTCTGTAATAAAATCAATCATAAACTGATGGGCATCAGCATTGGTATTCACTGCATCATTATTTTCAATATCATCTAATGTAAAAGTAATCTCTTTGTCTATTGATTCAAAATATGATTCACGAGCATCATAGGCATTTTTGATAGCAGAGTCTGTAAAATCAATATATGAGATATCAATTGGTAACCTATAAAGAGAATTGGCTATACCTATAATATGACCATTCTCACTGACATCTGTTACGTAATTATGTTTTGCTCCGTCTAGCCCACCTAATTCTTCTAATTTATAGGTTGCGCTCATCGCTGAGGTACTTAGGGTGGCTAAAATACTGGCAGCGAGTAATTTGTATTTCATTTTAATCCTTACTACTGATTCTTTAAATCTTCGAGTTCTTCCCAGCGCTCAAAAGCGACTTCAAGCTCAGACTCTAACTCGGCTAAATGGTTCAATGCTTCTGTTGTAATTGCAGCATCTTGCTTAAAAAAGTCAGGGTCATTAACCACAACTTGCTGAGCGTCTAACGCTTTTTCAAGTTGTTCCACTTTACTGGGTAATTCTTCTAATTCAAGTTTTAATTTGTAAGAGAGTTTATTACTTTTCTTTGGTGTTTTATCTTGGCTAACAACGGCCGGCTTTTCTTGCTTAATTTGTTGCTGTTGTTGTTTTTCTTGCTCAGCTAAATGAGCGGCATAGGCTTCATAGTCGCTATAACCACCAACAATGTCGGTTATCTTGCCGTTACCTTCAAATGCCCATACAGAATTACAGGTATTATCAATAAATTCACGGTCATGGCTTACAATCAGCACGGTGCCCTGATATTGGTTGATGATCTCTTCTAAGAGCTCTAAAGTTTCAATATCGAGGTCATTGGTTGGCTCATCGAGAACAATAATGTTAGATGGCTTTAAAAATAACTTTGCTAATAATAAGCGGTTTTTCTCACCACCTGATAGCGCTTTTACTGGCGTACGCGCTCTTGCCGGTGGAAATAAGAAGTCTTGTAAGTAACCAAGCACATGACGTGAGCGCCCGCCCATCATCACTTCTTGCTTACCTTCAGCTACGTTATCTTGTACTGTGGCTTCTTCATCAAGCTTTTGACGATACTGATCAAAATAAGCAAACTCTAAATTAACACCTTGCTTAACACTGCCGCTATCTGGTGTTAAGTCACCAAATAAAATTTTAAGCAGTGTTGTTTTGCCAATACCATTGGGTCCGACAAGGCCAACACGATCGCCACGCATAACAAGGGTCGAGAAATCCTTCGCGATCACTTTATCTTTAAATGCATGACAGATGTTTTTCGCTTCGAATACTAATTTACCTGAACGCTCCGCTGTTTCAATATTGAAATCGGTTTTACCGACCTGATCAACACGCTGCTTACGCTCTTTACGTAACTCTTTTAAAGCGCGCACACGGCCTTCATTACGCGTTCTACGTGCTTTAATACCTTGGCGGATCCACGCTTCTTCTTCTGCTAAGCGTTTATCAAATAGTGCGTTTTGTGTTTCTTCTACTTTTAAATCATGCGCTTTTTGCTCAAGGTACGTCGCGTAATCGCCAGGGTACGAAACCAGCTTACCACGGTCTAAGTCAAGAATACGGGTTGCAACTGCTCGAATGAATGCACGGTCGTGAGAAATAAAAACGATACCGCCTTTAAACTCTTTTAAAAACTGCTCAAGCCAAATAACACTACTCATATCTAAGTGGTTGGTAGGCTCATCAAGTAGCAGTAAATCGGGTTCACTAACCAAGGCTCTTGCAAGCGCAACTTTACGTAACCAACCACCTGATAATGATTCAAGCTTGGCTTCTGGGTCTAGCTCTAAACGAGATAAAACGAGCTGAATACGGGTATCAAAGCGCCAGCCATCAACAGTTTCTAATTGATTAGATAAACGCTCTAATTTGTTGAGCAATTTATCGTTATAGTCTGTTTGCATTTGATTACTAACTTGGTGATATTCTATCAGTAAGTTAGCGATGTCAGGCATACCCTGCGCTACATAATCAAATACTGAGCCTGCCGCCCCTTTTGGTGGATCTTGCTCTAAACGTGAAATGCGAATACCGCCTAATTGGTTGATTTCGCCATCATCCAAAGTCACTTGGCCATCAAGCACTTTTAGTAGTGTTGATTTACCTGCACCGTTTCGACCAACGATACAAACACGCTCTCCTGACTCAATAACGGCATCGGCATCATCTAGTAGCGGATGCGTACCATAAGCGAGTTGAGCTTTGGCTATTCTGATTAAATCCATCGTGATTACTACTCTTATTCTTTATTATCAGCAATAAATTGCGCTAATTGCTCAGCATCAAAAGGCCAAAATAATTTCTCGCCTTGATGAGATTCCACAACCGGAATACTGGTTTGGTAAAGTTCAATCAGCTGTTCACTGTCCATAATGTCTTTTGCTACAAACGAAGCGTTTGCAGCAATTAATAATTCATCGGCCATTTCACACAGATGACAGCCATCAGTGTGGTACAGGGTAAAATTAGCCATGAGTAATAAGCCAGCTATTATGAATTTGCTTATTACGTTTAAAATCTGGTGATAAAGTCTTGTCAGAAATGTTTTCTGCTTTTAAACCCAGACCCATTAGCCCTACTTCATCCATGCTAAAGCCACGCTTATTGTTTGAGAATATAAGCGTACCGTTCGGGCTTAAAATTTTCTTAACCCAGGTAAGTAGTTTGATATGGTCGCGTTGTACATCAAACGCATCTTTCATACGTTTTGAGTTTGAGAACGTCGGTGGATCTAAGAAAATTAAATCATATTGGCCTTGTGCATACTCAAGCCACTTCAAGCAGTCTGCTTGCTCAAAACGATAACGTGTATTGCTGATATCATTCAGGGCAAAGTTTTCTTGCGCCCACTTTAAGTAGGTTTTTGACATATCAACCGTGGTAATGGCTTTAGCACCACCCACAGCAGCATGCACAGATGCACTGCCCGTATAAGCAAACAAGTTTAAGAAACGTTTACCTTGTGCGTTTTGTTGGATATAACGACGAGCTAAACGGTGATCTAAGAACAAACCAGTGTCTAGATAATCAAATAGATTTACTTTGAATTTAGCGCCAAACTCTTCAACGACTTGAGTACGATTTTGTTTTGCTACCTTGGTATATTGTTCTTCACCTTTTTGTTTTTTACGCACTTTAACTGCGATATTTTCTGGTGCGATATTTAACTGCTCTGCAGTCAGGCTGATCACATCTTGCAAACGTTTTTGAGCCGTATTATCGTCGATTTCTTTCGGTGCAGCATATTCAAAAATAACCGCTGAATCATCGTATACATCAACAGCTACGTTATATTCTGGAATATCCGCATCATAAACACGGTAGCAGCTCACTTCATTTTGCTTTAACCAGTTCTTTAAATTTTGCTTATTTTTCTTTAAACGGTTTGCAAAGGCGGTTGAACTTTCAAAGTTAAGAGCTGGCTTATCTTCTTTGCTAAGTTCTACTTGTTTATCGTCTAGTTGGTAAAGATTTAATACAACATCTAACGGGCCATTTTTAAACTTATAGCGTTTTAACTTAACTAACTTTAATAACTTAAATAAGCTTTCGTCAGTGCCAAGTAAAGCAAGTTTCCAATGATTAAAGTGCTTTTTGAAGCCAACACCTAAGCTACGGTGTAAGTTAACCAGCTCAGCCATTGAGCCTAAACGTTCACCATAAGGTAAGTTTGAAATCACCACACCAGGTAGTTTCGCAACGGAGGTTAACTTAGTGGCATCGCTTTGTTTAAACTTAATCACATTAGCAAGGTCTGCACGCTCTGCGTTTTCTTGCGCTTTTGCAATCACACTTCCGTCAATATCATGGCCAATAAGCCAAAGTTTAGGATCTGTAATTTGTGCAGTTAGTTCTGCTTTTAATTCTTTGTACTTTTGAATACGGAAACTAGGCAGGCGCTCAAAGGCAAAACCTTCACGGAATAAGCCCGGTGCTTCATTGCGAGCCATGCTTGCGGCTTCAATTAAAATGGTACCCGAACCACAACATGGATCGAATAAAGGTTGTTGTACGTTTTCAAGCCAACCACTTCTTTTTACAAGAGCAGCAGCTAAATGCTCCTTAATCGGCGCTTTACCTTGATCTTGACGATAACCACGCTCAGATAAACGCGGGCCAGAATAATCGATATAAAGCGCAACACCTTGACGGTTCAATCTTGCTACAACTCGAACGTTGGCATTGT
The DNA here is from genome assembly GCF_017808125.1 of Pseudoalteromonas sp. PA2MD11. Lineage (NCBI taxonomy): Bacteria > Pseudomonadati > Pseudomonadota > Gammaproteobacteria > Alteromonadales > Pseudoalteromonadaceae > Pseudoalteromonas > Pseudoalteromonas sp. PA2MD11. The sequence continues at coordinate 63,846 of NZ_JADKNF010000002.1, read as the reverse complement.
ATTTATCAACATCTGGACGTTGTTCGAACAAATCAGCGAAGTAATCAACAATCGCATCTTTTACAACTAGACCTGAAAATTGCGTATTTTTTAAGTCGTTATTTGTACCACTAAAATCAACAGCAAAGGTTTGTTTAGGGCCAAACCATTCCTGCCAAGGCTGCAAGCGCGCAAATTGATAAAGGCTGTCTTTGTCTTTTACGCCTTCTTTTTCTTCTATCAGCATCATGATACGAGTCGCAAAACGGCTCGATAAACAAATCTTTTGTGCTAATAAGCTATCTGCTTCAAAACGTACAGAGCCCACGGTTTGTTTTGAGACTTCGGCACCGAGTGCTGTAAGCTCATCAACAAGTAAATTTTCTATTCCGATAGAAGTAAGTGCGATAAATTGCAAAGTAAAAACCCTTAAATGCTAATTGCGCAGGATTATAGCATAGCTTGGCGAACAAAAACGCCAACATTTGCAGGGATAGTAGGGCGTGTTGACTTTTTTTGATTAATTTTGCAGCAGTGTGTTTGGTATTTTGGCAAGGCAGAGCCTATGTAGTGTGATTGTTTCCCATAAATAGGCGATAACGCAGCATAAATGCCAAACACGCGCTGCCCTTCGGGTTCTTCCTAGGGGCGATTAACTCTTTGTTGCTCGATTTTTACTTAACCCACTAAGTTACAAATCTCGCGCCGCGATTAAATCGCCCATAGAGTGAACAAATTTTAATTCACAAAGGTCAACACGCCCTAGGCTGATTTGAACTGTTTTTGTTGAATATAAACAGGATGGATACGGTTATTTAAAACCTTAATAGCCTCAAACTGTTCAAGAGAAAGGTTTTCGTCTAGTTGAAAGTGTTGGCTTAGGTTAATACACACTGAGGCTTCGCTTGAGTGGTCAACAATTAAAAACTCACCTTCTTGTGCCTGTGAGCACAACTTCACTACAGCTTCGACACTTGGCTGGCTACCATGATACTCATGAAAGAACCAACTTTTTGCAAGTACTGGCTTTAAATGAAATTTGACCGCAGTAGCATTTAGCGCGATTTGGCAAAGCTGTGCAGGGTTCCATAGTGAGAAAGTTTCGAGGTATTGATAAACTTGCTGATAAAATGCAGCGTCTTCAAGGCTAAAGTTAGGCTCTTGTAAAACTGCATCGGTGAGTTGGCGAAGTTTGTAAGGCGTGCACAGTTGCATATCTTGGTCAAGGTCAACCAAGAGACGATTATTTTTCGCACAAGCAAGCCATTTCCATTGCTTAGATGCTTGTAACATGTCTCCTCCCTAACGAATAAATACTGTGCGCTTAATCATAAATTATAACTAAAGCAGACCATTAATAAAATGATTTCTTAGAACATTTTATTAATGATCAATTGCTTAGATAACTGATCCTTATAAGCTATTTAGGATCGTTTTTACCAATTCTGGGCCTTTATAAATGAATCCAGTATAAACTTGTACAAGGTCTGCACCAGCTGCAAATTTCTCTTTTGCAGAATCCGCATCATCAATACCACCCACACCAATGATAGGTAACTTACCACCAGTTAAACGCTTAAGCTCACTAACCACGTGGGTTGAACGCTGACGTACTGGTTGGCCAGATAAACCGCCCGCTTCGTTTGCGTATTGTTGACCTTGTACCATCGCGCGCTCAAGCGTGGTATTTGTAGCAATAACACCATCGATCTTATTGTTGATCAATGACTCACTAACTTGGCCAATTTGTACTTCATCAAGATCAGGGGCGATCTTAACCAACATAGGAACTTGTTTGTTATGTTTAGCAACTAGATCAAGTTGTTCATTCTTTAAGCTTTGCAATAAGTCATCAAGTGCTTCACCATATTGTAAGTCACGAAGACCTGGGGTATTCGGTGAAGAAATATTTACTGTGATGTACGATGCATGCTCAAATACTTTACGCATACAGTGGATGTAATCATCTTTACCCTGCTCGTTAGGTGTATCTTTATTTTTACCAATATTAATACCTAGAATACCGTCATATTTCGCCGCTTTAACATTATTAACTAGGTTATCAACGCCCTTATTGTTAAAGCCCATGCGGTTAATAATCGCATTTGATTCAGGTAAGCGGAAAATACGTGGCTTGTCATTACCCGCTTGAGGACGTGGTGTAACAGTACCTACTTCAACAAAACCAAAACCCATTTGCGAAAATGCATCAATACACTCGGCATTTTTATCTAAGCCTGCCGCTAAACCTACTGGGTTTTTAAACTCTAAACCAAGAAAATTGACGGGTTTATTAGGGACAGATTGAGACCACGCAGCACTCAATGGCGTATGAGCAAATCGGCGTAAATTATTAAGTGCAAATTCATGAGCCCACTCCGCATCACGGGTAAACATAAAACGGCGAGCTAGATCATAAAACATGGTTTGTTCCTTAGGTAAAAATAAACAAGGTAGCCGTTTATAAACGGACCATTGCAAAGTAAGGGCAAAAAAATACCCCAGCGAGCTGGGGTATGTATTTTAACGACTTTTCACTTATTTGGAAGTGTCACAGTTGTGGCTTAACAACATTAGTTCACGAAGTGCCACTGAGAATTTCGCAAAATCATGGCTTTGCGATGTTTTGAACTCAGATAGCATCTGCTTCCAACGTTGTAATAGTAGATCTTGGTTATCCATCCACTCATCAATTTGTGCATCAATGTCTTTGCTGTCTGCAGCAAAGCTATTAAGTACCACAGCTGATAATGTGCGTTGTTGCCAATCCAACTCTTCACGGTATGAAGCACGAGCAAGTGCTTGCCAGTGGTTTGCAACTGGTTGGTTGGTGATTTGGTCAAGGAACCAATGTAAGCCCATACGCGCACCAAGCTTAAAGTAGGTATTAGAAACCATATCAATACTACGCTCTGAATTATCTGCGATTTCAGCTAAGTCCATTACAGAGAATAGGCTTGATAGTGACACAATACGTGTTGCAAGTGCTTTTGGTACATTGCTGTCAATTAGCTTCTCAGCCGCTTTAACTAGGCGATCGCTTTCTTTTTCAACCATGTAGCTGTTTAAGTTTTCACTTAAATCAGCAAATGTTGGTGCAAAGAATTCAATTGCTTGCTCAATCGTTTGAGCTTTATTGCGATGACGTAAGAACCAACGTGTTGCACGACGAACCGTACGACGTAATTGATATAGCATTTCTGTTTGTACAGCTGCTGGGATCTTATTATCAAGTGCAACAATTGATGACCATGTTTCTGGCATCTGGAACACTTCTTTTGCAATTGAGTAGCAAAGTGCGATTTCAGCTTCGTTAGCACCTGTTTCTTCGTGCATACGAATCATGAAGTTAAGACCCATATCGTTAACGATGTTATTTGCAAGTTTCGTTGCGATAATCTCTTTACGAAGTGGGTGGTTATCCATTGCATCGTTGAACTTCTCACGAAGTGGCACTGGGAACGACTTAACTAATAACTGACGGTAGTAAGGGTTTTCAGTGATTTCATCAACCACTAGAGACTCTTTAAGAACCATCTTCGCGTAAGAAACAAGTACAGAAAGCTCTGGACGAGTTAAATCTTTACCCGCTGCTGCGCGCTCTGCAAGTTCTTCATCCGTTGGGATGAACTCGATTGCACGGTTAAGCTTGCCATCTTTTTCAAGGGCATGGATGAAACGTACTTTTTCTTTAAGCGTTGATGTACCTTTTGATTGAGTAATCGATAAGGTATGCGTTTGACGATAACAGTCTTTTAATACTAACTCAGACACTTCATCAGTCATTGAATAAAGTAACTCATCACGCTGTTTACGTGTTAAGTCACCTTCAGCAACTAGACCATTAAGTAAGATTTTGATGTTTACTTCGTTATCTGAACACGCAACACCACCTACGTTATCGATGAAGTCAGTGTTAACGCGACCGCCTTTAGCAGCAAATTCGATACGACCTAATTGAGTTGCACCTAAGTTACCGCCCTCACCTAAGATCTTCGCACCAAGCTCAGAACCGTTAATACGTAGCGCATCATTCGCGCGGTCACCCACATCAGCATCAGTCTCTTTAGAGTTCTTGATGTAAGTACCGATACCACCATTCCAAAGTAAATCAAACTCCATCATTAGAGCCGCTTTGATTAACTCGTTAGGTGTCATGCTTGCTTTCTTAGTACCAAGCATTTTCTTAATTTCTGGGCTTAAGCTAATTGATTTAGCCGCACGAGAGAAAATGCCACCACCTTGTGAAATAAGGTCTTTGTTGTAATCTTCCCAAGAAGAACGCGGTAGATTAAATAAACGCTCACGCTCTGGGTAAGATGTCGCTGCATCTGGGTTTGGATCAACAAAGATATGCATGTGGTTAAACGCTACTTGTAAGCGAATGTGCTTAGAAAGCAACATACCATTACCAAATACGTCACCCGCCATATCGCCGATTGCTACAACAGTGAAATCAGTTGTTTGACAGTCAATATCCATTTCACGGAAATGACGTTTAACAGATTCCCACGCACCTTTAGCAGTGATACCCATTTTCTTGTGGTCGTAACCTACTGAGCCACCTGATGCGAATGCATCACCTAGCCAGAAGTTATATTCATTTGCGATGCCGTTTGCGATATCAGAGAAAGTCGCAGTACCCTTATCGGCAGCAACAACTAAATACGGGTCATCTTCATCATGACGAACAACATCAACTGGTGGCACAATCTCACCACGTTCAATGTTATCTGTGATATCTAATAAACCACGGATGAAAATCTTGTAGCACTCTTGGCCTTCTTTGAAGAATGCTTCACGGTCTGTCGGTAGCTGTTTACATACGAAACCACCTTTTGAACCGACTGGCACGATAACCGTGTTTTTAACTTGTTGTGCTTTAACAAGACCCAGTACTTCAGTACGGAAGTCTTCACGACGGTCAGACCAACGTAAACCACCACGAGCAACTTTACCACCACGTAAATGCACACCTTCAACGCGCGGCGAGTATACAAAGATCTCAAACGCAGGCAGTGGTAATGGCATTTCTGGGATCATAGAAGGCTGAACTTTGAACGATACGTATGACTTAAATTGGCCATCCGCTTCTTTTTGGAAGAAGTTCGTTCTAAGAGTTGCATTGATCATATCAACGTATAAACGGATGATACGGTCATCATCTAGGTTTGCTACGTTTTCTAGTTCAAGATTAACTTGTGCAACTAGCTTCTCAAGTGTCTTCTCACTACCTGGGTTCTTAACTGAGAACTTTTTAGTGAATAAGTTAACAATTTGCGATGCAATGTGTGGGTAATTTGCAAATGTGCTTTCGATGTAAGTTTGTGAGAAAGTTACACCAATTTGACGCATGTATTTAGCGTAGGCACGAAGAATAGACGCTTCACGACCTGTTAAGCCACCCATTAATACTAAACGGTTGAAACCATCATTTTCTAAACGGTTATTCCACACGTTCGTTAACGCTGCACGGAAACGCGCTGACACTTTATCAAAATCAGCAATGCCCTTGTTGTCAATTAGCATGGTGAAATCCATGATCCAATTAACTTTACCGTCAGTCGTTTTCACTGAGTAAGGTGTTTCACCAACTACGCGTAAACCAAAGTTTTCTAACATTGGCATAACGTCAGACAGGTGGATTGGCTCATCTTTATGGAATAAGCTTAAACGAACAACATTAGTGTTTGCTTCTTCTTGTGGACGGTAGAACAACATTTCTAGTTTGTTCTCGTCATTCAGAAGTTCTAGCTTTTCAATATCAACAACCGCTGCACTAGGTAAAACCTGATCTTTATACGCACTTGCAAACGCTTGTGCATATTTACGGTTTAATTCTTTACCGCGTGCTTCACCTGCGCTTTCAAGTAGTGCAGATTGGAGTCTATCTTCCCAAGTACGGGCTGCTTCAATTAGGTTGTTTTCGATGTCTTTCACGTTATATTCAATATTATTGTCAGTCACACGCACCGTGTAATGTGTACGGGCTAATGTTGACTCAGAGAAGAAAGTAGTAAATTCGACTTTATCGTCAGAATTAAATGCATTGGCTAAGATACGTTGCGTTTCACGACGTAGTGCTGTGTTATAGCGTTCACGCGGTACATAAACCATGCAAGAGAAGAAACGGCCATATGCGTCTTTACGCACAAAAATACGGCACATATCACGCTCTTGTACTTGTAATACGCCCATGGCAACTTCAAGTAGTTCAGCTTCACGTGCTTGCACAAGTTCATCACGTGGATACGTTTCTAAAATATTTAATACCGCTTTGTATGCATGGGTGCCTTTTGCAAAGTCACACATTTCCATAATGCGGTTAATCTTACTTTTCAGTACAGGTACATCAGCGGCGCTGTTGTTGTAAAAGCTTGATGAGAATAAACCAAGGAAACGGTCTTCACCAATTACATTGCCCTCATCATCAAAACGCTTAATACCTACATAATCGATATACGCTGGACGATGTACACGTGACACTGAATTTGTTTTCGTTAAAATTAATAAGTTGCTGCTACGGGCTTCTTGGCGCGCTACTTCAGGTAACTCAGAAAGTAAACGGCTATGCTCTTCGTCTGTGTTTTTCATAAGACCAAGGCTGGTACCTTTTTTACCTTTTAACTGGTAATCACCCTGCACTGGCGAAAGTTCATACTCACGGTAACCCATTAGCGTAAAGTTATCTTTAGCTAACCAATCTAAAAACTCTACCGTTTCTGCAACTTCGCTTTCGTTATTGTTATGGTGGCGTTTTGGTAAGTCTTTCGTTACCGCAATAAGCTTTTCACGAATTGGCTGCCAATCTTCTACAGCGATAGATACGTCAACTAACACAGACTCAAGTTCTTTTTTGAAAGACTCAATTACTTTTGCATCTGTTTGACGATCAATCTCGATAAAGAACACAGTTTTTGTCGACGTTGATTCTTGCTCTGCTTTTAAGCTTGAAATACCGGTGATTTTAGCATTTTTATCACGTTGGATTTTCAGCGGAGAGTGAAGTAATAAGTGAGAAGCGATGTTTGCGCGGGTCATGGCCATACGCACAGAATCAACGAGGAAAGGCATGTCTTTCGCGATGATTTCAACAATGGTGTGCGATGACTGCCAGCCATCTTTTGCCACTTCAGGATTGAAAACACGGACAACCGCGTCATCAGAATTATTTTTTTCTAGCGAGTTCCATAGGCTTAGTGCAGCGCCATATAAGTCACTATCGTTGCGATGAGCCAAATCCTCTTTAGACATATTGCTGTACAAGGCTTTGGCGAATTTCTCAACGAGTAACACATTATCAGCGTGAACTTTTTTCTGGATCAGCTTACAGACATTATCTAAGATAACCGAGGCTTGCCCTTCATTTCGTGTCATTGTATGTTCCTTAATCTATACTACTTATCGATTAGTAGAATATTTGTACAGCCATTTATTAGCGTGGAGTCAGGTAAATTCTAACTCTTTTACAGCTAATAAACAGCCTTTTCGATGAAATCATTTTAAGCTTTTCAGCTATTTGGTCATCTATTCACAAAATATAGATATAAATGGCCATTACTGGCCATATCGGAGCACAATTATTCACATTATTTTTTCTGGTCAGTCCAGAGGAAGCTACCAATTGCAGGTAAAAGTAGTACTGCACCCAACATGTTAACCAAAAACATGAAGGTTAAAAGAATACCCATATCCACTTGGAACTTCAGATCAGAGAAAATCCATGTGCTAACACCAATGGCTAAGGTAATACCTGTGAACAGCACTGCACTACCTCGCTCTGCTAATGCATTACGATAAGCGACTTCCAGTGCCACACCTTGTTTTAGCTGCCCCATCATTGATGAAAGTATGTAAATCCCGTAATCGACACCAATACCAACACCTAAAGCGATAACTGGTAATGTCGACACTGTTAAACCTATTTCAAGTTGCACCATCAACGCTTGCGCTAAGGTTGATACGATGTACAGAGGTAATACAACCGCGACCGTTGCCTTCACACTTCTAAAGCTAATTAAGCATAGCAGGATTACGGCGCCGTAAACGTAAAGCATCATAGGTAGCTGTGCAGCTGATACCGATTCGTTCGTTGCGGCCATAACACCGACAGGGCCTGACGCTAGCTTAAACTTTAATTCATCGGTTTCTTCTGCCTTAGCAAACTCTTTAACTTTCGCTACCACATGGTCAATCGTTTCTGCTTTGTGGTCATTTAAGAAAATAATCACTGGCATTACAGAGCAGTTTCCATCAAGTAAACCTGAGCTTGTTTCAACCCGTGAAGTAGCTTGCACTAAACTTGCCGTATTGCGCGGCAGGCTTTGCCATTTTAAGTTACCTTCGTTGAAGCCGGCGTTCACAGATTGCGCAACTGAGCTTAAGCTCACAGCCGATTGTACCCCGGCAACGTTTTCCATCTGCCATTGGAAACGACTAATACGCTCCATAACATCATGCTCCGTACACGCAGCAGGATACGCTTCTACAATCACTTTTAGGATATCTGAAGAAATAGTGTATTTATCAGAAATCAAAAAGGTGTCTTGGTTATAGCGGGCATCTTGGTGCAAAGATGGCGCACCAGCATGTAAGTCACCAATACGCATTTTGTCAGCTTGCCAGTAACCCACTGCAAATAACACAGCCGTAAAGACGATAATAAAACCTGCCGTTTTACGATCTGTGGCTTTTACTAATAGCTCGCGTAACTTGTCTAGTAGATTTGGTTTGTCTGTGTGAGTACCTGCTTGAATATGCACAGAGCCTTCAAAGCGCATGTACGATGCCCAAACAGGTAATAAAATTAAATTAGTGAAAATAATTACCGCTACACCCAAACTTGCTGTGATAGCAAGTTCACGAATAATACCAATATCAATGGTGAGTAAGGTTAAAAAACCAATTGTGTCTGATAGCAGCGCGATACCACCCGGGATCAGAAGTGCTCTAAAGCTTGCCTGACAGCAAACCCGAGTTGAACTACCAGTAGACACTTTTTTGCCGATGTCATTGATCATTTGCACGCCATGGCTTACACCAATCGCAAACACTAAAAACGGCACTAAAATTGACATAGGATCTAAACCGAAGCCTAAGCTTGAAAGCAAGCCTAACTGCCAAACAACGGCAATGATTGAACAGGCAATCGGTAAAATTGTCAGTTTTAAAGAGTGGCAGAACAGCCAAACCATCACAAATGTGAAAGCAATGGCAATAGCAAAGAATAGCAGTACGCCCTTAGCGCCCTCTGCGACATCCCCTGCCATTTTGGCAAAACCGATAATATGAATACTAACCTTGTCAGTACTGAGCGGTTCACGAACTTGCGTTTCTAGCTTTTCTGCAAATGCTAAAGTGTCGAGTTTTTCTTGCGTTTGTGGATCAGTCTCAAGTAGCTGAGCGGTTACCATTGCACACGAATAGTCACTGGCAATCATACGGCCAACGACTTTTGCTTTTTCGATGTTTTCTTTTACAACCGCAAGACCACGTTTATCAGCAGTGAAGTTTGCCGGAATAATTGGACCGCCAGCAAAACCATCTTCAACTACTTCAACAAAACGCGCACTCGGTGCGAAGATTGAATTAACTAACGGGCGATTTACACCTGGAATAAAGTAAAGCTGATCATGAACTGCTTTAAGTTGGGTGAAAAATTCCTCATTAAAAATATCACCATCTGCATCACAGACTGAAATTAAAATGCTGTTAGCGCCACCGAACTGTTTTTCATGTTTGGTGTAAACTTTCATGTAGTCATGATTAAGCGGAATATTTTTATTAAACGACGCGTCTAATTGAATTTGTGTTGCTTTGAATAATAAGAAACAAGTGATCAAAGCAAAGGAAATAATTGCGAATAAGCGATGACGAAACACCGCTCTTTCTAAAATATCTAAAAAACCACGCATTACGGATTCAACTCCTTCACTTTAATGCCATTTTCTGAAGCCATAATTAGTTTGTCTTGAAACACAACACCATCAAGTAACGATTTACCATCGGCCATTTGTTGTTCTGATAATTGGCCATCCTCAATTTGGAATATCACCCCGCTATTGGCAAATAATAACCACTGGTTGTTGTATTTAATCGCGCTATTTACGGTTGCATAATTGTCGTGTGGTATTTGTTGCCACTGTTCGCTGCCTGCTTGGCGAGTGAAAATGTTGCCTCGAAGGCCTGCAACTAGGTCTTCCCCACCTTGATCCGCAGTTGACGCAAACGTAAAGAAAGAGCCCATATATATCTCCTCAAGACGCTGCCAGGTTTGACCATTGTCGACACTTTGTGCCATTAAACCCATTTCACCGGCTAGAAATAGACTCTCATCGGTTTTAACGATGCGATTAAAGTGCGGCAGTATTGAAGCAGTTTCAATTTCATAGCCTTCTGGGTCACTGTCTTTTAAATCATTGAGGTATTCACGGTCTTCTTCAAATAACAGGCTATCTAAAAAACGTTTCTGCCAAGTTTGGCCACCATCGTTAGTTTCATAAAACATTCCATATGCACCGACTGCATACCCTTGTTTGTCTGTAGTAAATAAAATGTCTAAACATGGCTTATCCATGTTTGGTAATGATTGCTGTAATTGCCACGTTTTACCTGCATCTACGGTATTGATGATGGTAGCATCATGGCCGCATGCCCAACCTAAATCGCTATTATAAAAATCAACGGCTGTTAGCAGCACTTGAGTAGGCACACTGGCTTGTTGCCAGGTTTGAGCGTCTGTACTTATGATAACCACACCGTGTTTGCCAACTGCAATGAGATTTGGGCCAGCTAGTTCAATGTCGGTGAGAAGAGTTTTGTTTGCGTTAACAGCGCTAATGGCTTGTTGTGGCATAGGCATGTCTTGAGCAAAACATGAAGCACTATAAGCAAGACAGGCATAAAGCAAATACTTCATAAAGATAAATCGCCTTCGAAAAAATAAAAAGAGAAGTCAAAAAAGTCACTGGGAAACCTAATGCGTGTACTGATGACTTACGCGAATTGCAAAAGGCACCTGGAGTCAGGTGCCTTAAATGGATTAACGACCTTCGCGGCGTAATGCGCTTGAAGTAAACTCGTTATCGTTGAATGATTGTGAGAAATCATACATTTTTTCTTGGTTGTCTAAACCAATTGCTAAATAACGACGAGAGTTAAGGTCATGATAAACTTCTAACGTACTCCAATGAGTTGGTACTTCATAGTAGTTAAGACCATGCGCCATCGCTACACGATACATTTGATCACGGTTATCATAGATATCCGCTACATGTACTTGCCAGCTATCCTCGTCAATATAAAAGACACGTTTCTTATAAATATGACGCGTGCCCTCTTTTAGGTTCGCTTCAACCACCCAAACACGGTGTTTTTCATAACGAACATGCTCAGGGTTGATATGACCTGCTTGTAGAATATCATCGTAGCTTAGTTTGTCGCTGTGAAGCTTGTAGCTGTTATAAGGAATATAAAGCTCTTGCTTACCTTTTAATGTCCAGTTGTAACGATTCGGAGAACCATTGAACATATCAAAGTCATCAGTCGTACGTAAGCTATCAGCGGCTGTTCCCGGTGCATCGTAGGCAACATTTGGAGCACGACGAACACGACGCTGGCCTGAATTGTATGTCCATGCTTGGCGTGGTGTTAAAATTTGGTCCATCGTTTCATGTACTAATAACGCAGTACCGGCAAGACGAGCAGGCTCAGTTACCTTTTGCTTAAACTTAAACAAGATATTAGATTCTTGAAGCTTCTCAGGTGTTGCTTCAGGTGATGAGTACTCAACTAAAAGTTGCTCATCAAAACCTACATAGTTATATGAACCAGAGGCTGTCGGTGCAGCTTGACCACCAGAACGTTCAATTGATAGGCCACGGAATCGCAACAAGTGGTTCCAAATAGCTTCTAAACCATCTTTAGGAATTGGGAAAGGTACACCCACAGCGGTATTTTTAATACCGTTACCACCTTCAACTAATTCAGCTGTCGTCGCATATTTTTTAGTTGCATCATATACAAACTGTGGATATGACGCACTACGACGGGTTGGGTAAATGTTCATTTTGAACGTATCAGGATAGGTATTGAATAATTCAATTTGACCTGGGCTCAAGTAGTCTTTGTACTGGGCAACGTTCGATTTATCAATCGTGAATAAAATTTTATCATCAGCATATGGATCTGGATGGTGCATACCCGGTTTGTAACCTGCTGGCGGTGTTGTGATACCACCATCCCAAGCTGGAATAGAACCGTCTTTATTCGCTGCTTTTTCAGCGCCAATTGGAGTTAAATCACTGCCTAAACGTGCCGCTTCATCAGCGGTAATTTTTGCAAGTACACTTGAGCTTGCGAAAACGCCGCAAAACGCTGCAGCAATGAGGGTAGGTTTTCTAATAATCATAATTTACCCTTAGATTGAATATTTAATATTAAATGAAACATAATCGCGATCAGAGAAAGTATTCGTCGCGCCACCACCCCAGAATGAGTTGTAGCTAAAGTCGAATGACCACGCATTTTGATAATTGAAGTTCATAGTAACACCGAGTGATTTACGGTCTTCAATAAATAAATACATTGGATCTGGTGTAATACCATTCACATCGTGTGAGAAAACAAAACGAGGTGAGAAGTTTACGCCACTAAAAATATTGTAGTAATCACCCTTAGCGATAAGGCGATAGCCCCATGCAGACGCTGTTGGGAATGGGTTTGTTTCAGGACCATTAGACAGACCTAGGTGAAGTGTTGAATAATCATCACTTAATGGGCCTTGCATAATGCCGCTTCGACCAGTACCGGAAACGTTTAAACGGAGCTCGTCATAATCCGGCATATCGTTAATTCTAACGCCACCAACTTCACCAACTACCGCCCAGCTATCAGCACCTAATGATGGACCAAATAAGTGTGTTGCAGTAAATTGTAATTGAGCAGTGTTACGAAGAATAAATCCTTGTGCTACTTCACCAGGACCTACAACGCTAGTTGCATCACCCGGACTCATTTGCGAAATACCTGCAAAATCAGGGCGAATACCTGCAACAGCCAATTGCTCTGGCATACCCGCGTAAAGTAACTCTACGTCATCAATTTGCAGAGGCTCATCTTGACGGAAAGCAAATTCACCAGAAAAAGCCGTTTCACCAATTGATGTATTGAAGCTCAAGCCATAAAGCTTAATGTCTTCTGGGTATTCTAGCTGGCCTTTGGTAAATGCTTGTAAACTAGTTACATTATCTTCAGTGATATCTGTTGTTAATAACATACCGATATCAGCAGCGATTGCCGCATCAGTGAAGTTTGATACCTGGCCTGAAATCACAGGACGACGGCTATGGTAGTTAATGTGGTATAACGCTACTTCAGTATCGTTTAACTCAGGTAAAAACATACCCAAGCGTAAACCGTATTGACCACCATCATCAGGTTCATTTTTACCTGCACCGCCCTTACCTTTCAACGCAACTTTGGTTGGGTAAGCGAGATACATTTGCGACATCATCGCTATGCCTTGTGCTGATGTAGGGTCAACACCTTGCGAGCGAACAATATCATCTAAATTATTTAAGCTTTCTGTTAAGAATGCTAAATCGATATCTGGGTTAGACGTGAAGCCTAATTGAATATTCTGCTGATAGCCATTTTCCGACGCGAAATCGTTCGTCGAAAAGTAAGTACCAGCCGCTGGAAGGCGTGTTTCATGCCATTCATATTGGTAGAAACCTTCTAGCGTTAAGTTATCTGTGATGCCTAGTGATGCCCAAAGCATACCAACAGGTATGAAAGCTTCTTTTAACTCTGCACCTGGCGCTTTTAAACGATCGATATCAACAGGGTTAACGTTAATACCATGAGAAATCAAAGTACTCTCACCCCAGTTCACAACTTGTTGGCCTAAACGAATAGACAGCGGGTTACGGCCTTCATTTAAATCAAAATTTGCCCAAACATAAGCGTCAAGTAAACGTAAATCAGCACATACTTGTTCTTTAGTGTCGTCATCATCACAAGGGTCAACTTTTTTACCCGACGTTGGATTGGTATAAGCAAAGTCACCATCCATTAAGGCAAAATCATAAAAATACATAAATCGAGTGAAGAAACCAAAGTTATCTTTACTGATAGAAAGCTCATGAGTGCCTTTTAATAACTTTGAAAATGAATCTCCACTATCAAAGTTTAAGTTTCCGGCATCACCATTATTTGAGTAAGCACCTGGTTGGTTCCAAACATCAGCTGAAGAATAAATAGGGTTTAGAGCTGAGTGATAACCCGTCCAATCAAATGATGGATTATTACTTTTACCTATGTGTTGAAAGTCTCGGTCTTCAACACGAATGCTTTGACCATAAGAGAAGTTAGAGTCAAAACGTATGTCAAAGTCACCTAACTCGAAATTAGCCGCGTGCAAAGATGTGCTTGAGAGACCTAGAGTTGCTGCTGCAAGCCCCAAAGCTATTTTGTTTTTAACAAAAAGCGATCGTTTTATCATTGTGTTCATCCCCCTGTAACGGGTTGTTTTGTGATCAAATTGTTGTTTTTAGTATCTTTCTAACGATAGAAGCGAAACAGTAAAATTACAATATAGAACGCGTCTAATCGGTTAATATTTATTTAAAAATGTGACGTTTACGTATTGGTAAGACGTCATACCAGATAATTTATACACGTAAATTAACAATAGAACAAATCGAATTAACAAAAATATAATAAATTTAGCGAATTGGGGATAGATAAAATTAGTGTTTTTTATGAAAAATCATCAAAAAAAAGCAGCCGTAGCTGCTTTTTTAACTAATTTTCTCGAGTTTTAAAAACTGATTTTCAGACGTTAATGTCAGCCTAAAGCGCCCTCTTATTCCTAGCGAAGAAATAAAAGGACGCAAATGGTGAGCATCAAAGCGAACTGTCTTGCCACCATCCTCTGTGACTTGCACTGATTTATATTTACCATGGTAATAATCAAGACATTCCGAGTAACTCAGATACAAGGCAAAATAATATTCTGTCATTAACTTTCGAGTGCTTTCTCTACTTTTTCAAACAGATCATCACTAAGGCCATCTAAATCAGCTAAACGTTGCAATTGTGCTTTCATTGCCGCTGAACGATTTTCATCATAGCGTTTCCATGACATAAAAGGTGTCAGCATGCGCGATGCATTTTGCGGGTTAATATCATTTAGTTTCACTAATAAGTCACCTAATAGCTGGTACCCTTCACCATCAGCTCGGTGGAACTGAGTGATATTAAAGTGACTAAAGCTACCAACCAAAGCACGCACACGGTTAGGGTTACCAAAGTCAAAACTTGGATGATCATAAAGCGCTTTGATATCACTGATACTCGTTGCTGAATCTTTCATCGCTTGCAGTGCAAACCATTTATCCATAACGAGTACATCATGACGCCATTTAGCATCAAACTCTGTTAAAAGCGTATCACATAGTGAGTGATTTGCTTTTACAACAGCACTTAATGCAGCAAGGGCATTGGTCATATTATTACTGTGGGCTGACTCTCTGATGAGGCTATTAACATCGCTGTGATTTGTTTTCGCTAAATAGTATAAACAAAGTTGCTTAAGAGCACGTACTGCAACGGCTGTAGCGGATGTTGAACCATCATCTTCAAGCACGTTATAACAATTAACCAATGATTCTGTTAGGAAGTTGGCAATTTGCGATTCAAATGCATTTTGTACAGCAATAATGTCATCAACAGGGATGACAGCATATTCTGCTGCAAGAGTATCGTAGCTAGGCAGTTTTAACAGCTCCGCAATCAATGCAAGGTCACCTTCACGATTATCAACTAGTAGCTTTAATGCCGACAAGATATCATCAGATAAGCAAGCTTCACCACTGGCAATCGCTGCTTTCATTTCATTAGTAAATAAACGCTGCTGAGCATCCCAACGTGAAAAGTCACTGCGAGCAAAACGCATAATATGTAACAGATCAGCGGCAGATGTATTTTGATTAACAATGCATGGCGCAGAGAAATCTTCGAGTAGCACTGCTACTGGGCGCTGTTTAATACCTTCGAAAACAAACTGCTGCGTTTTTTCAGTGACATTCAATACAGAATCTTGCGGCTGATTATCAATCACAAGAGGTAATGACTGCCCTTCACTATCTAAAAGCTCAATAGCAAAAGGAATGTGCAGTAAGGCATTGTTAGGCTGATTATCAGGTGCAAACTGCTCAATGCTTAATGTGAAAGTCTGGTTTTGTTCATCATACGCCTGCTCTACATTGAGCTTAGGTGTACCCGCTTGACTATACCAACGCTTAAATTGTGTTAAATCAATGCCAGACGCATCACTCATGGCTGCAACAAAATCATCACAAGTAACTGCTTGTCCGTCATGGCGCTCGAAATACAATGCCATGCCTTGTTGGAACTTTTCTTCTCCAAGTAAGGTGTGCATCATACGAATAACTTCAGCTCCTTTGTCATACACAGTCACTGTATAAAAGTTATTCATTTCAATGACTTTTTCTGGGCGAATTGGGTGCGCCATCGGCCCTGCATCTTCACTAAACTGGTGAGTACGCATGACTTTAACGGCATCAATACGATTAAGCGCACGTGAACCTAAGTCGCTACTAAACTCTTGGTCACGGAAAACCGTTAAGCCTTCTTTTAACGACAGTTGGAACCAGTCACGGCAAGTCACACGGTTGCCGGTCCAGTTATGGAAGTACTCGTGCCCTACAATAGATTCAATCGTATGGTAATCTTTGTCTGTGGCTGTTTCTTGATTCGCCAGAACACATTTAGAGTTAAAGATATTCAGGCCTTTATTTTCCATTGCGCCCATGTTGAAGAAATCAACGGCAACAATCATGTAAATATCTAAATCGTATTCAAGGTTAAAGCGCTCTTCATCCCATTGCATTGATTTCTTTAAAGAGATCATGGCATGAGGCGTTTTTGATAAATTACCTTTATCAACAAACAAAGCTAATTCAACTTTTCGTCCAGACTGCGTCGTGTAATGGTCACGTAATACGTCAAAATCACCGGCGACTAATGCAAATAAGTAGCTAGGCTTTTTAAATGGGTCTTGCCATTTTACAAAATGACGACCGTCATCTAAGTTACCTGATTCAATTTGGTTACCATTAGACAGCAAGTGAGTGTACTTTTTGTCGGCAATAATTGTGACATCAAAGCTGGCAAGTACGTCTGGGCGGTCAAGGTAGTAAGTAATCTTTCTAAACCCTTCAGCCTCACATTGTGTACAGTAAGCACCACCCGACAAGTACAAACCTTCTAACGAAGTATTCGTTTGGGGATCAATATGGTTTTCAATTTTCAGAATAAAGCTTTCAGGTAAGTTATGAATGATCAGCTTTTCATCTTCAAGCGTGTAATCATCATACGCTTTGTCATCAACCATCAATGAAATTAGCGTTAAATCAACACCATCAAGCAAAAGATCTGCATTGCTTTCATCGGTACGATTGATTGTCATGGTTGACTGCACTGATGTTTTTAAAGGGGCTAATTCGAAGCGTAAATCGATGTGTTTGATTGAGAATTGTGGGGCTTGGTAATCTTTTAAATATTGAGCTTGAGGTTTACTCGTAGCAGACATTACTGACTCCAAATGGCCCTGCTTAGCAGGGCCTAAATAGTTTATTCGGCGTTAGCTTCTTGTTTAAGATGTTTTGGGGTAATACGTAAAATTTTAATACCAAAATAGGCATAAACAACCGCTAAGAATGGATTAATTAAATTAAAGAACGCGTACATTGCATAGTCAAATGGATTGATTAGTAAAACACTTTGCATGTAAGCACCACAGGTATTCCAAGGAATAAGTGGGCTAGTAATTGTGCCACCATCTTCTAATGTGCGAGATAAATTTACAGGCTTTAAACCGCGTTTTTCATATTCGTCTTTAAACATACGTCCAGGAACGACAATCGCGATATATTGGTCAGCTGCAACCGCATTGGTACCAATACACGTTGCAATCGTTGCTGTGATAAGAGAGCCCGTGCTTTTAGCAATTTTTAAGATGCTCTTAACGAACATATCAAGTAAGCCAGTTTTTTCCATGATAGCGCCAAACATCAAGGCCGTCATAATCAGCCAAGTTGTTGTTAACATGCCAGCCATACCACCACCGCTCAATAATGAATCCATTTTTTCATCGCCAGTGTCGATGCTGAAACCATCAAAGAACGTTGTCCAAACTAATTTGAAGTAACCAATTGCTTGGCCTTGTGATGCATCAATTTGGCTATTGATTAAATCAGATTGAAATAACATAGCCCAAATTGCACCTAACACCGCACCAATTGAAATAGCTGGGAAAGCTGGCATCTTACGAATTGCTAAAAACAACAACACCACCAGTGGCACTAGCATTTCAAAACCAATATTAAAGTTTTGCTCTAATAAATTAACGATTTCATCAATACGGCCCGCTTCTGTTGAACCACCGGCATTAAAGCCCATAAAGATAAAAATAATTAACGCAATAATGAAGCTTGGCACCGTAGTCCAAAGCATGTGATGAATATGCTCAAATAAATCAGCCCCAGCCACTGCTGGCGCTAGGTTTGTTGTTTCAGAAAGCGGGCTTAATTTATCACCAAAGTAGGCACCAGAAATGACCGCGCCTGCTGTAACAACTTGTTCAAGACCAAGACCAGTTGCAACACCTAATAACGCTACACCGATAGTCGCAGCTGTGGTCCAAGAGCTACCAATACTCATAGCCACAATGCCACAAATCAAGCAGCTAGCGGCATAGAACCAGCTAGGATTGATAATTTGTAAGCCATAGTAAATTAGAGTGGGTACAGTTCCTGATAACAGCCAAGTACCGATTAAGGCACCCACCATTAACAGTATAATGATTGCTCCAAGGGATAAGGTGATCCCCTCAATCATGGCTTGTTCTAGTTTCTTCCAGGTGTAACCATTTTTTAAGCCAATTAATGCCGCGGTAAATGTAGCGAATAATAAAGCGATTTGGTTAGGACCAGATGATGAGTTATCACCGAATAAATAAACAGCAGCGCCTAGTAGGCACACGAGCACAGTAATTGGGATTAAGGCATCTAAAAAACTGGCCTGTTTAATTGGCTTCTCTTCAATTGAATTCAAAAGATAGTCTCCTACACGTCTTATGTGGCGTGTTTAATTATTATTGTAAGCTTTGACGCAAAACTTCAGTGGCCTTATGCAGCCAGATTTTGTGATTATACCAATCTAACCTGTTTTAGGTAGCAAAAAAGGCGCTTAAGCGCCTTTTTATTAATCAATATTGCTAATTAATTGCTAATTATTTCTTAGCGATACGACCATATTTTATATAATCTTGGGTGATTAATGCCGCTTCTTCTAAGAAAGGGTCTAGCTCGTCAAGGCTATCAGGTAAATCGTCAAGCTTCTCAACTGGCTTTTCACCAAGGCGAACAAGTCGTTCATTAGCACGTTCTAACGCGCGTTCTTCACCTTCGTCTTTCTCTTTTAGACGCGTCGCTTCAACCAATGAGATAGTCTTACGGTCTTTCTCTTCTTGATAGCGTTTAATGTCAGCAAATACATAGCCAAACTCAGGCTCGTCTGCAATACGGGCATCATGAAGCTTATTAACGTAAGCAATCGCTGGTTTGAGGTTATCAACCGAGTTGTACTTAGCACGTATGATGCTATCCCAAGGTAGCGCGTTGTCTTGTTGACTCTCACCCCACTCTGATGGCTCAATTGCCGATGGGAATGACACATCTGGGATCACGCCTTTGTGCTGTGTGCTTCCGCCGTTAATTCGGTAGAATTTTGCAATGGTATACTGCACGCTACCTAATGGGTGGTCGTATAGGTCATAAGCACGGCCAAGTGGTTTATGCTGCTGTACAGTTCCCTTACCAAAGGTTTGCTCACCAATCACAATTGCACGGCCATAATCTTGCATTGCTGCTGCAAAAATTTCTGAGGCAGACGCACTGTAGCGATCAACCAACACTGTCAGTGGGCCATCGTAAAAAGTGACACCATCACGGTCTTTTTGCTCTTCAATACGATTATTTAGCGTATGAATTTGTACTACAGGACCTTGATCGATAAATAAGCCAGAAAGTTGCGTCGCTTCGTAAAGTGACCCACCGCCGTTTTGACGTAAATCGATAATGATACCGTCAACTTTGGCTTCTTTTAATTTTGCAATTTCAACTTTTACGTCTTGCGATAAATTGTTATAGAAACCAGGGATTTCAATCACACCAATTTTGCTGGTTAAGTCTGAATATTTTGCTTCAAATACTTCAGATTTTGCAGCACGGTCTTCTAAGCGAATTTTATCACGCGTGATTTCAACCACTTTTGGTGTACCGTGAGCATCCGCCCCTTTTAAGTATTGCAGGCGAACTTTTGTCCCTTTCGGGCCTTTGATTAAATCAACGACGTCATCTAAACGCCAGCCAATCACATCAACAAACTCTTCACCTTCTTGGGCAACACCAATAATACGGTCATCTGCTTTTATTTGTTCAGACTTATCAGCCGGTCCTCCTGGGACTAAGCTACGGATTACCGTGTAATCTTCGTCATAGCTAAGCACCGCACCAATACCTTCTAACTCAAGATCCATGTCCATCTTGAATTGCTCAGCGCGACGAGGTGATAAATAAGAGGTATGCGCTTCAATGCTTCGTGCGAATGAGTTCATCACAATTTGAAAAGCATCTTCACTGTTCGTTTGTACTAAACGCTTTTGCGCGTTGTGGTAGCGTTTGGTCAAGACTTCTTTAATGCCTTGCCAATCTTTACCAGTCATTTTTAATCGTAAAGCATCGTATTTAACGCGCTGACGCCAAAGTTCATCAAGCTCAGCTTGGCTTGTTGCCCACTCAGCGTCTTCACGGTCAAACAGGTACTCATCTTCTTTATCGAACTTCATTTCGTTTTCAAGTAACGATAAAGAATAGTCATAGCGTTCAAAACGACGTTTTAAACTTAAATTAAAAATATCAAAAGCAAATCCCAATTTACCTGTCGACAATGCATTATCAAATTGGTCTTTATATTGCTCAAACGAGGCAATGTCAGACGCTAAAAACACATTTTTATTGTAGTCGAGAGATTCAATATAACGATCAAAAACCTTCTCAGATAATTCATCGTTAAATTTAATTGGTTTGTAGTGTGCACGAGTAAATAAGTTTGTCACCCGTTTGCTTGCCGTACTATGTTGGCTTTCTTGCTTGAGTACTGGCAGGTCTTTTTCAGTCAGATTGTCTGATGATGCCAGTAATGAACCTGAAAACAGGGCAGCGACTAACGGAATGAGCGTAAACTTTTTACTCATACACAACTCCTTTATTTTTTACAGCTATTAAATGATATACAGGCTGTCTGCTTTGGTCTTAACTTGCATCCCTGTTACTAACTCAACGTGAACTTCATCTTTATTCACTTCAGTAATAACCGCGTTTACAAGTGCTTGGCCAAGTTTAACTTTAACTTTGCTATTAACCTTGACCTCTGAGGCAGGTAAAGGTTCAACTTTTCCTGAACGTTTTGCAGGAGCAGCTTTAGCAGGCTTATTATTTACTTTAGCGCCTTTTTCGCCAGATTTAGCGTGGTGGCCACTATTCTTTTTGTAAGATTTTGTGTCACCGTCTTTACGTGGACGTTGTGGCTTCTTACGCTTTGCCATTTTAGCGCGGCTTTCTTCTAACGCTTTTTGTGCGTGCTCAATGTGCTCTTGTTCTACTTTTTCATCTTGATTACCATCAAGATCGATACGGAACTCAGACTTAGTCACCGCTTCTAAATAGCGCCAGTTTGAGGTGTACTTTCTTAGTGCTTGACGAACCTGAGTTTTACTTACTTTCTCAGAACCTTCAATACGCTCAGCGATATCTTTAAAGATACCTACTTTAAGCGGCTGAATACCGTCTTTTTGTTTAAAACATTGTGGAAATTCTTGGTATAAGAAATCCAATACTTCATTAATATCTTTTAGCTTGTTTGTGGTTTCCATGTTAGAACCTTTTATTACATCTTTTCATCAAGTGATGAATCGACATAGTGTGTTACCCAGTCGGTCAACTCTTCGAAGTCCGCTTCAATAAGCGCTAAATCACCACGAAGGTGTTCCCAAATACCATTTATAATTTCATCAATTGATTCACAGTCAAGGTCATCTGGTAGACGCTCCCATGCCATGTGAATCAAGTCGTTGAGCCTTTCGGCAACAACTTCTTCTTCCCCTTCCCAATCACCAACATCATGGATCGCAAAGAGGTAATCTTGCACATTTAGCAGATCTTTCATTTTAGATTTGCCTCAAAGCATTTTACCAATGCTTCTAAACCAGCTTGATCATCAGCATCGAATCGCGCAATGCTTGGGCTGTCGATATCAAGTACAGCAAATACTTTACCGTCTTTGAAAATCGGCACAACTACTTCAGAGTTAGATGCAGCATCGCAGGCAATATGACCAGCAAATGCATGCACGTCTGCAATGAGTTGTGTTTGTTGTGTTTGCGCGGCAGTTCCACATACCCCTTTACCTACTGGAATACGGATACATGCAGGATTACCTTGAAACGGCCCTAGCACTAATTCTTCAGGTGAATCCATTAAATAAAAGCCCGCCCAATTGATATCCTCTAAAGAGGTAAATAACAGCGCACTAATATTTGCCATGTTGGCAATAACATTTGATTCACCAGTGATTAGCGACTCAGTTTGTTTAACTAATGACTGGTAAAAATCTTGCTTTTGCATACCAAACTACTTCTTATTAAACATACAGTAGCTAAAGGTACTCTTTGTAGACGACAAATGAAACCTTTTAAGGGCAAAAAAAAACATTTTGCCCTCAATTTCAGTCAGCTTGATTAAATATTCTGCTATTGATGAGAAGATTGTGTTGTAAGGCCCTGTCTTAAACCAAATAAAAACAGTCCAGCTGCCAGAGCAGACATCATAGCATTGACTACAAAAGCCATCCCTGTTGTAGCGCTAAGTAAGTAGCTAAAAATAGCGCCACCTAGTAAGCCAAGTGTCAGAACACCTGAATAATTAACCTTTGCATATTTAAACATAAGTAAATAACCAGGCACTACAAATGCTGCCATAGTTAAGCCTACTATGTGTGCATTGGCTATTGCGCTAACAAATAAATTAAAGAAAATGCTAAAACCATTTCCTTCAAGTGTAAACGCATAATAAAGGCCTAAGATACAACCGATGATCACTGGCGATAATAAAGAAAGTCCTACACTCTTTGCTAAACGATGTTTCATAAATTCCTTAATGTCACAAAGATAATACGAGAAGTGTTAAGCATGGACTAACTAGTTAAAATGCGAAATATCGACAATAGTCGTAATTTGCAGAACAAATGAGAAGCTTCAGAAACAAAAAAGCCGCTGAATAAATTCAGCGGCTTCAATGATGGTGGAGAGATAGGGATTTGAACCCTAGAGGGGCTACAAACCCCTGCCGGTTTTCAAGACCGGTGCATTCGACCACTCTGCCATCTCTCCAAATGCGAAAACCTACCCGCTTACGCCAGTAGTAAAAATAATGGTGGAGAGATAGGGATTTGAACCCTAGAGGGGCTACAAACCCCTGCCGGTTTTCAAGACCGGTGCATTCGACCACTCTGCCATCTCTCCGACGGCGTGCATAATAGATAAGGCAGCCGTGTTTGTGAAGCTTTTTTTCAAAAAAACTGTTTAAGTGATTAAAAAACAATTAATTTGCTCAGCATTAGTACAATAATGTTTAGATTGTGCGCAACATTGAACTTTTCAATTATTTATCTTGTCTATTGATCCACAATAGTTTGCCCAAATATATAACTCTTGATAGGCTTAGTTCAGTTTAATAATTGGAACTAACGAACGTATAAGTTCATTTAAAGGAGCTCTGACAATGGCGTTTAATCAATCGTACAATACTGCAAGACCAGTAATGTCGACTATTGAAACCAATAAAGTTTTAAAAAATACCTATTTCTTACTTGCCATGACACTGGCATTTAGCGCAGTGACAGCAGGTATCTCAATGGCAATGAATCTACCTTATTTTATGGGGATAGTATTTAGTTTGATTGCATTCGGTGTACTTTTTGTTGTTCGCAAAAAGGCAGACAGTGCATCAGGTGTTGCTTGGGTGTTTGTATTCACAGGTTTGATGGGCGCAGGACTCGGTCCAATGCTTAACTACTATGCTGCAATGCCAAATGGCCCTATGCTCATTATGCAAGCGTTAGGCTCTACTGCGTTAATCTTCTTTGGTTTGTCTGCTTATGCACTTACCACGAAAAAAGACTTCTCATTTATGGGTGGCTTTTTAACTGTGGGTTTAATCGTAGTGATTATTGCAAGCCTAGTTAACTTATTCATCGGCAGCTCAATCACCTTTATGGTTATCAATGCTGCAGTTGTGCTAATTATGTCTGGTTTAATCTTATTTGACACTAGCCGTATTATTAATGGCGGTGAGACCAACTACATCCGCGCAACTGTTGCTTTATACCTGAACGTATATAATTTATTTACGTCTCTTCTTCACCTACTTGGTGCAAGTGATGACTAATTAAATAGTTCTGCTAAAATAGCCCCTTTCTAGGGGCTTTTTTATTGGATGCGTTTTGGCACAATTTGTACTTTCTCTTCATACCGCGCCGACCGATCACGACACAACTCAACGGCTAATTAAATTTGCACAGGCCTGTCTTGACTCTGGTCACTCAATTGCAGCTATCTTTCTTTATCAAGCAGGTGTTTACCACGCAAGTAACCATTTAGAACTTGCCAGTGACGAGCTGCCAATTAATCGTTTGTGGCAGTCGTTGAGTGAGCAAGAGGTCCCCCTACTGCTATGTGTCACTGCTGCTGAAAAACGAGGCTTAGATATCGATAACACAAGCGTGTTTACCGTCGCTGGGCTTGCAGAATTTGCGATGCTTGTCAGTGAAGCGGATAAATGGGTGCAATTTAAATGAAAAACATTTTAGTGATCAGCCAGCATGGCCCATTTGATGATCAACATATTCGTGAATCACTCGACACCACACTAATTTTTGCTGCTATTGAACAAAACATTAGTTGGCTACTCAGTGGTGAAGCTGTTTTAGCTTTGAAGAAAAACCAGCAGCCAGAGCAACTTGGCATTAAAAACTATTTTAAAACCATTAAAACGCTTGAATTATACGATGTTGAAAATATATATGTATGTGAAAAGTCGTTGATGGATTTTAACCTCACACAAGAAAGCTTAATTATTGATGTTAAAGTAGCTAACTTTGAGCAACAGCGTGAATTAATTAGCCAGCAACATCAGGTGGTGACACTATGAGTACCTTGCATATTTTTTCAAAACCTTTATCGCACTACTGCAATAATATGTTGGCCAATTTAATTTCTTCAGAAGATACAGTGCTACTTGTTAGTGATGCTTGTTATAACAACATGCAGTTTAAACAGTTCTCTGCAGCAATTCATTTACTTGAAGAAGATGCTGCAGCTCGTGATATTTCATTCAATCAAGGCGATATCGCAATAAACTATACACAGTTTGTAGAAATGACTTTAAACGCAAAAAACACGATTACTTGGTAAACCATGCTTGAATTTAATAACAAACAGATTGAAACAGACAAACAAGGCTATTTACTTGATTCAAATGATTGGTGTGAAGAGCTTGCACCCATTATTGCTGAGCAAGAGAACATTACCTTAAGTGAGCAGCACTGGGAAGTTGTGCATTTTGTGCGTGACTTTTATATAGAATACAACACCAGCCCTGCTATTCGTATGCTGGTCAAAGCAATGGCCCAAAAGCTAGGTGAAGAAAAAGGAAATAGCATGTACTTGTATAAACTATTCCCTAAAGGCCCCGCTAAGCAAGCGACTAAAATTGCAGGTTTACCTAAACCGGCTAGGTGCATTTAATGGTTAATAAAGCCAATAGCAAACCACGTCGCAGTAGCGGTCGAACTTATTCAAGACCTACTCAAAAACGCCAAGTTAAAAAGGCAATTAGCCCAGAGCTGCGCAAAGTGGTGCTATTGAACAAACCATTTGATGTGCTTTGCCAATTTACTGATGATCAAAACCGCAAAACGCTTGCCGACTTTATTACTATTAAAGACGTGTATGCAGCAGGACGCCTAGACAGAGATAGTGAAGGACTGTTGCTCCTTACCAACTGCGGTAAATTACAACACACACTTACTGAACCCAATAAAAAAACAGCTAAAACTTATTGGGTGCAAGTAGAAGGTGATGTGACTGATGAGGCTATCTTTGCACTTAACAAAGGTGTAGAGCTTAAAGATGGCATGACCAAGCCTGCTAAAGTTAGGCGTATTGACGAGCCGTCAATTTGGCCGCGTACCCCGCCCGTTCGCGAGCGTAAAAACATTCCAACCAGCTGGTTAGAAATCTCTATCACTGAGGGGCGTAATCGCCAAGTTCGCCGTATGACAGCCCATGTTGGCTTCCCTACTTTGCGATTAATTCGTTACAGCATTGGTAACTATACCCTTGATGGCTTAGACAGTGGTCAGTTTAAAGTAGTGAACAACCCAGATGCATAAACCCAATGTCACAGTGGCCGCCATCGTCACATGCCAAGACAAATTTTTACTTGTTAAAGAGCGCGATAAACACACAGGTGAGATTTGCTATAACCAGCCTGCCGGCCATTTGGAAGCCAATGAAACCTTAGCTGAAGCAGCTCATCGAGAACTTATTGAAGAAACAGGGATTAGTCTAAATGCTAGTCACCTGGTTGGTATCTATAATTTACACGCCGCGAATGGCATTCATTATATGCGTTTTAGCTTTGCTTTTAATAGCCCAGAGCTGTTTAAACCATCTCCCAAAGATGATGACATTCTCAGCGCAGATTGGTTTAGCCTTGAGCAAATTAAAAGCCTGCCGCTTAGAAGCTCTCTGGTTTTAAAATGCATTGAAGATCATTTAGCTGGTAAAGCCTACCCACTTAGTTTGATTTACCAATAAGCGCTGTGATTTTGGCTGGTTTGGGCGTCTAAAAGCATGCTATAATACCGGCCTTTCCATAGCAGTTAAAAAATGACAGCGAATATTATGAGCGAAAATAGTCACATTAAAGTCATCGTGGGTATGTCCGGCGGTGTTGATTCTTCTGTATCAGCGTATTTATTAAAGCAACAAGGCTATCAAGTTGAAGGCCTGTTCATGAAAAACTGGGAAGAAGACGATAATGATGAATATTGCGCTGCAGCTGAAGACCTAAAAGACGCACAAGCTGTGTGCGACAAGCTAGGTATTGAGCTTCACACTGTAAATTTTGCAGCCGAATACTGGGACAACGTGTTTGAGTACTTTTTAGCAGAGTACAAAGCAGGCCGTACGCCAAACCCAGACATCATGTGTAATAAAGAAATTAAATTCAAAGCATTTCTAGAATTTGCAGCACAAGCACTTGGGGCTGATTACATCGCGACTGGCCACTATGTTCGCCGCGAAAAACGTGGTGATAAATTTGTAATGTGTCGTGGCCTCGATGACAACAAAGATCAAAGCTATTTCTTATACACTTTAAGCCATGAGCATATTGCGCAAACACTTTTCCCTGTTGGCGATATTGCTAAGCCTGAAGTACGCCGCATTGCTGAAGAGCAAGATTTAATTACGCACGATAAAAAAGACAGTACTGGTATTTGTTTTATTGGTGAGCGTAAATTTAAAGACTTCTTACAAAAATTCTTACCAGCACAGCCAGGTAAAATTGAAGATACCGATGGCAACGAAGTGGGTGAGCACGAAGGCTTGATGTACCACACACTTGGTCAACGTAAAGGTCTATTAATTGGTGGCATGAAAGAAGGTTCGGGTGAACCTTGGTATGTAGTTGATAAAGACGTTGAGCGTAACGTATTAGTGGTTGGTCAAGGTAAAGACCACCCTCGCCTGTACAGCAATGGTTTAAATGCAAACCAGCTGCACTGGGTTGACCGCGAAGGTCCGAAAGGGACCACACGCTGCACTGTTAAAACCCGCTATCGCCAAGAAGATATCAGCTGTACTTTACTTGTTGGTGAAGATGGTATGGCGCGCGTACTATTTGATGAGCCACAAAAGGCAGTGACACCGGGCCAATCAGCTGTATTCTACGCTGACGAAGTATGTTTAGGTGGCGGCATTATTGATTCGGTGATCAAATAATGACAGAGCACCAAGTCATGGCTTTAGCTGCCATGTGTCAAGTTGCTAAACAAGTACAAAAAGTTGCGCAATATGGCCAAGGCAGTGATCACGAATTAGAAAAATTACTAAACTGTATTGTTGAAACATCACCAAATAGCCCTGAAGACGTGTATCAGGGTAAGCATAATTTACGTGAAGGCTATCGCATTTTGATTGCACAGCTTTCGGCTGGCGCCGACAAAGACGTCGAAATCGTAAAATATGTGGGTGGTTTAATGCAATTAGAACGTGCATTAAGTTCAAAACAAAACAGTTTAAATGAA
Organism: Pseudoalteromonas sp. PA2MD11; assembly: GCF_017808125.1. NCBI lineage: Bacteria > Pseudomonadati > Pseudomonadota > Gammaproteobacteria > Alteromonadales > Pseudoalteromonadaceae > Pseudoalteromonas > Pseudoalteromonas sp. PA2MD11. The sequence goes on along the minus strand of NZ_JADKNF010000002.1, from coordinate 35,349 downwards.
TTAGGTCGTCGCATTGATGATGTTAAACGTCGCCTCGACCATTTTGCTATCACAGATGATACTGTAGTAGCAGCGCTTGCTGATATTTACTCATCGGTGCTAAGCCCCCTTGGGCATCGTATTCAAGTGTATGGCAAGCCAGAGTTATTAAAACAGCAGCTCACGCAAAACAAAATTCGTGCCCTATTATTGGCCGGAATTCGTAGTGCCGTGTTATGGCGACAAATGGGCGGTAAACGCCGTCACTTTTTCTTTGCAAAAAGAAAAATCCTCGCCATTGCTAAACAATCAATTTAATTATCGTTCAAACTAGACAATTTAGGAGTCATTATGGAGCTTTCAGCGTTAACCGCTATCTCTCCGGTAGATGGTCGCTATGGCAGCAAGACCACGGAACTACGCAGCATTTTCAGCGAATTTGGTTTAATCAAATACCGTGTAACTGTTGAAGTTCGTTGGTTACAAGCTTTATCTGCAGCTAGCGCAATCAAAGAAGTACCGGCTTTTAGCGACGAGGCTAATGCTTTACTTAATGCCATTGTTGATAACTTTAGCGAAGCGGATGCAACACGCGTTAAAGAGATCGAGCGCACAACTAACCATGACGTAAAAGCAGTTGAATACCTACTTAAAGAAAAAGTAGCTGATAACGCAGAGCTTAACGCAGTTAACGAATTCATTCACTTTGCATGTACTTCAGAAGACATCAATAACCTGTCTCACGGTTTAATGCTTACCGAAGCGCGTGACAAAGTATTACTTCCATACTGTGACCAACTTCTAAATGCATTAAAAGAAAAAGCAGTTGAGTACAAGTCAGTTGCGATGATGACACGTACCCACGGTCAACCAGCTACCCCTTCGACAATGGGTAAAGAGTTTGCAAACGTCTACATGCGCTTAAAGCGTCAACGTGACCAAATTGCTAACGTAGAAATGTTAGGTAAAATTAACGGTGCTGTAGGTAACTACAACGCTCACCTGAGTGCATACCCAGATTACGATTGGCACAACCACGCTGAGCAGTTCGTAACGAGACTAGGTCTCACGTTCAACCCGTTTACAACACAAATCGAGCCACACGATTACATTGCTGAGTTATTCGATGCAGTTGCACGTTTCAACACTGTATTACTTGATTTTGACCGTGACGTTTGGGGCTACATTGCACTTAACCACTTCAAACAAAAAACAATCGCAGGTGAGATTGGTTCATCAACTATGCCTCACAAAGTAAACCCGATTGATTTTGAAAACTCTGAAGGTAACTTAGGTATTGCTAACGCTATCTTTACTCACCTTGCGCAAAAACTACCTGTTTCTCGCTGGCAACGTGACTTAACTGACTCAACAGTGTTACGTAACCTAGGTGTTGGTATGGGCTACACACTTATCGCTTACCAAGCGACATTAAAAGGTGTTAGCAAGCTTGAAGTAAACGAAGAGCGTTTATTAGCAGAACTAGACCAAAACTGGGAATTACTAGCAGAGCCAATCCAAACGGTTATGCGTAAATATGGTATCGAAAAGCCATATGAAAAACTTAAAGACCTTACTCGTGGTAAGCGCGTAAACCAAGAAATCATGGCTGATTTCATCGATGGTCTTGAGTTACCTGAAGAAGCAAAAGTAGAAATGAAAAAATTAACTCCGGCTAATTACATTGGTCGTGCTGTTGAGTTCATCGACAACTTAGCTTAAATTCAAATTAAGACTTAAAAAAGCGAAAGGCCTTCCTTTCGCTTTTTTTATATCAATTCGCTTAGGTCATATTATGTATCAATTAACCATCAATTCATTAACCCAAGAGCAATTTTTAGCTGAGTATTGGCAGAAAAAACCATTACTTATAAAGCAAGGCTTCAAGGATTTTGCTGATCCGATTGAGCCAGAAGAATTGGCCGGTCTTGCCATGGAAGAAAGCATTGAATCACGTATTGTGACCAATCACTCAGATGATTGGCAAGCATACCATGGTCCTTTTGAAGACTTTAGCTTACTAACTGAAAAGCACTCAACATTACTGGTGCAAGCAGTTGACCATTGGCATAGCGATGCAGCGCAACTACTTGAGCCATTTCGATTTATTCCCAACTGGCGTATCGATGACTTGATGATCAGCTACTCTACCCCGGGTGGTGGCGTGGGCCCGCATTTGGATCAATACGACGTGTTTATTATTCAAGGTGAAGGTAAACGCCACTGGCGAGTTGGTTTACCTGATGCGAACTTAAAGCAATTTGCACAAAATAAGAGCCTGTTACAAGTTGAGCAATTTCCTGCCGTGATCGACTGTGTGTTAGAGCCGGGAGATATTCTCTATATTCCACCAGGTTGCCCACATGAAGGTTACGCAGTTGAAAATGCACTTAATTACTCTGTGGGTTTTAGAGCGCCAAACCAACGCGATTTATTATCACAATTTGCCGATCACCTCATCGATACTGAGCTTGGTAATCAACGATACGGTGATGCAGAGCTTAAGTTGCGCTCATCTAAAGGTGAGCTTAACCAAACTGAAGCAGAAAAAGTAAAGCAACTTATGATTGCTGCAATTAATGATGACGCAGTATTCAAGACTTGGCTTGGTAACAGTATGAGTCAGCCAAAGCATGACATGGATTTAGCGCCTTTAGAAGAACCATATACTTTAGATGAAGTAAATGACTTACTCAATGATGAAGACGTTGTTTTTGAGCGTTTAGGTGGTACCCGCGCTATCTATCAAGTAGTTGACGATAAAATACTTTTAAGTATTAATGGTGTTAATTACATGCATGATTTAACTGACCTTGAATTAATAACAAAGCTCACCGATCAGACATGGGTGACCGCTGCTGACATAAATAGTTCAAAAAATAATCATATTTTCTTGAAAACCTTTACTACACTTTTAAATGAGGGTATTTGGTTTTGTTAGGAGTGTGTGTTTATGGGCTATCAAATAGATGAAGTTGAATGGAGTATCGACAAGGAACTCTTACAACAAATCCGAGAGCGGGTATTTGTATATGAACTACATATCCCAAGACACATTGAGTTTGACCATCTAGATAAAATAGCACATCACGTGCTCGTTACAGATGAAGGTAAACGCCCAGTTGCTACTGGGCGTTTATGTAATGATGGCCTTATCGGCCGTATTGCAGTTTTACCAGAACACCGTAATCGTTCGGTTTATAAATCATTATTGAATTACTTAGTTAATTTGGCTGAAAAGCAAGGCTGTGATTGTGTCAGCATTAATTGCATATTGAATGAAGTAGATAGATTCAAACAAAATGGTTTTTCGGCTGATGGTTTAGTGTTTATGGAAGCTGGTATTCCAAGGCAACGAATGCTCTGCCCTATTAAGCAATTTGATACGCGGCCATTCACTTTGGTGCATTAAGGTACATGTAAAACAAAAAAGCTGAATAACATTATTCAGCTTTTTCTTAGAAGGTATGCAGAGTTAGTTATGCTGGCTCGTTTTGCCACATTTCTTCTTTTTCAAATAACTCATATAAGCCATGGGCACGGTTGATTAACAGATTAGCAAAATCAGCTTTGGTTTTATCTACCGCACCTGATTGCATTAGCTGATCAGCCTTCATTTGCCACTGCATTGAGAAATAACGTAATACTTCACGTGCATTGTTTGCTGCACTTGCTTCAGCGTGATCGGTTGGTAAACGACCTGTGATCACCCAATAGCTCTTACCGTTTTGTGCTTTAAATTTCCAAATAGCTACTAATGGCGCAATAAAACGGCTTTCTTTTTCTACAACAGTTTGCGGAATAACGCCTTTTTCAGCTAAATGCTTTTGTGCATTTTCGAAACATTCTCTTTGCCAAATAACACTTTGTTTTTGCGCTTCAGCTTGTTCTTCTGGTGTTAATGGTCTTGCTTGTTTTTGTTCCATGGTGGTTACTCTTTTACAACATTTCTGACACTTTAAGGTTTAAAATGGCGCTGTGCAAGTATTTACAGGCAATCAAAGAGCATTTAAATTTACTTGCGTACTATTCAATCAACCTAGAAAGAAGAGTTAGGCTCAGTCAAAAATTGCAGTTCTTCAGGAGTTGATTCGCGACCTAAAATCCTATTGCGATGTGGGTAGCGACCAAACCTATCAATAATCACTTTGTGCTTTAGTTCAAATTCAGAATTACTCATGCCTTTAAACAATTGCTCAGCCTGCTGGTGAATGATTTTAGATTCACTGTGCATAAACGGCATGTAAATAAACGCAGCTTGAGAGCTAGGTAATTTTTTATCAAAGCCAAGTTCAATTGCTCTTTGCGCTAAGCTTAGTGCTTGTGGATCTTGGCTAAAAGCCTGCGCCGTATTACGGTAAATATTGCGTGAAAACTGATCTAACACGATAATTTCAGCTAAAGAGCCTAGGGCATCAACTCGCCAGTCTGCATGCTCGCCAGCGATAACCTGCAAAAGGCATTGTGAAAACTTAACCGTAATCAAGGCATCAACTTCATCAGATTGCTGATACCAAGCTTCTGGTCCTAATTCATTAAACCAAAAATCGATAATCCTTTGCTTATCCATAAACTTTCCTTAATTTCCAAGAACTTTTGCAGGATCGACACGGGTTGCTTGCCACGCAGGATATAAGGTTGCCAAAATAGCGAGAACAAATGTAACAATCACCGTTATAACAATATCTTGCCAAACTAGTTTACTGGGTAAAAACTCAATAAAATAAACCCCTTGTAACGGGTTATCGCCAAATAAGTTACTTGCCCAAGTGAACAGTTCACTGATGTTTAACGCTAGCATCACACCGATAACTGTGCCTAAGATCACACCAATTAAAGCTTGTGTAAAACCTTGCATTACGAAGGTTGCTAAAATGGTGCTATCTTGTGCGCCCATGGTTTTTAAAATTGCGATATTTGCCTGTTTTTCACGTACTTCCATCACTAATGACGAAACAATATTAAAACTCGCTACGGCAATTATTAAAAACACCACGATATACACAATAGTGCGAACCATTTGAATATCTTGATATAAGCTACCCTGGGTTCTAAACCAACTCGAGACATAGACATAATCAGGAATAACTTGCCCCACACGCATCGCCGTTCGATGGGCTGCGAACACATCAGCTACTTGTAGACGTAAACCGGTTACTTGGTTTTGCTCAAAACTCAACACACTTTGCGCTTTATCAAGGCGAATGAAAGCCGCCGTTTCATCAATTGGGCCACCCATTTTTATAATACCCGCAAGATTCAAGCTCACACGTTTTGGCGCCAATAAAGTGTTACTTTGCTGGTTTATCTGTGGGATTAATAAGGTAACTGGGTCGCCAATTTTAAGACCTAATCGGTTGACTATTTGCTGCCCTAACAGTACATCTTCTTGTTGTAACTGAGTAACTAAGCGCCCTTCTGTAAATTGGTTTAACGCCGACACTTGGTTTTCAAATTCAGGGCTAACACCACGCACTTCAACTGCTTTTAACTCACTTTTATATTGCGCCATACCGTTGACACTAATAAACGGCGCAGCACCTGTTACACCGGCTTGAGAGCGTAGTAGAGCAACTTTTGACTGCCAGTTATTGATTGGTTTGTTAGGGGCAACATATTCAACCTGCGGAACTACCGATAAAAGTCGATGTACTAATTGCTGCTCAAAGCCATTAATCACTGACAAAGCAACAATTAACACGGCGACTCCTAAAAGTATGCCGATTGTCGATGCTTTAGCGATAAAGCTAACAAAACCGTTTTGTCCGTCTTTTTGGCCACTATGGGCACGAAAGCGTTTTGAAATAAAGGCACTAAGCAACATGCTGAGACTCTTTAATAGCAAGCTTACCATCATCTAAATAGGCAATTTTGCCTAGTTTATCTGCAAGTTCTAAATCATGGGTTACCACAACAAAACTGGTTTTTAAGCTAGTATTTAATTCTTTAATCAAATCGTAAATTTTAATAGCGTTTTGTTTATCTAGGTTACCCGTAGGTTCATCGGCTAGCACTAAAGCAGGCTCAGTAACTAATGCACGTGCGATTGCAACCCGCTGCCTCTCACCACCTGATAACGCCGAAGGTTTATGTTCGCTACGATGGGATAACCCTACTTTATCTAGCATGTTATGGGCTTTTTCGGTTGCCGCTTTTGCGCTTAAACCTTTAATTAATAATGGCATTGCAACATTTTCGATGGCAGTAAATTCCATTAATAGATGATGGAATTGATAAATAAAACCTAAATTTTCATTTCGGAAACTGGCTTGTTGTTTACGGTTTAATTTAGAAACTTGCTGGCCTTTAATTTCAACCTTGCCTGAGCTTTCGTTATCTAAGGTACCCAATATATGCAGTAAAGTACTTTTTCCTGAGCCTGAGCTCCCTACAACGGCTAACATTTCGCCTTGTTTAAGAGCTAAATCAACCCCTTTTAATACCGCAACCTCGTTATCGCCATCTTGATAGACTTTATTTAGCTGCTGACAATTGATAACTAAATCACTCATAACGTAATACCTCTGCTGGATTCACTTTTGCAGCTTTTCTGGCAGGATACAAGGTAGCTAAAAAGCTCATCGCAATACTCCCTGCGGCAATAAAACTCAAACTCATCACATCAAATTTAACGGGTAAACTCACGCCCGCTAGTAAATTGATGCCTAACATATTCAATAATTCATTAATGTTGCTACTCAATAGCACACCAAGTAACGCACCAATACTGGTACCGATAAGGCCATTATATAAGCCTTGGATCATAAACACGTGCTGCACTTGTAACGGAGTTAAACCCAGTGTTTGTAAAATAGCGACTTCACTTTGTTTTTCGCTCACCATCATGGTTAATGCCGACACGATATTAAACACTGCCACGAGCACGATTAAGCCAAGTAACATCGACATAATACGCTTTTCCATTGCCACAGCGGCAAATAGTGTCCCTTGGCTAGCTCGCCAATCAGTCACTTTGTAATCGTTTAAAATAGCTAACTGAGATTGTAATACTTGCTCAACAGCAAATGGTTCATACAGCGATACACTCAAGTTAGGTGCTGCTGATTTTGCTAGTTTCAAAACTCTGCCTAACGAATAGCCACTGGTAAATGCCAATGACATATCAATTTCTGACTGTGTTTCATAAAGTGCAGCAACGGTAAACAAGCGCTGACTCGGTACTCGACCAAGGGGAGTATACGAACTGGCATTAGGCATGATCACCCGTACTTTATCCCCAAGCGAAATACCCAATTTTCGACTCAAGTAGCGGCTAATCGCAATATGGTAGTTGCTGTCCATTACTTGTGACCAATTGCCGGCAACAATTTTATCTTTTACGTTATAGATGGAGCTTCCTTCATCATAAAGGCCTTGTAACAATACGCCGTGCAAATCTTGGTTAGTTTGTAAAATGGCTTCGCCATGGCGGTATAGGTTAACTTGTTTAACATCTTGAGAATTTGCTAGTTGCTGCTTTAACTGCAGCATGGTTTCTTTCGAATTATCTTCGGCTGATACTTCAATATGAGGAATTAAACCTAGCATGTTGGTTTTAAGGTTATTTTCAAAGCCATTCATTACTGAACTAACTGTAAACAAGGCCATTAAACCAATAGCAATGCCCGCGATAGAGAAAAATGAAATAAATGAGATAAAGGCATTGCCCTTTGAGGAGCGACTATATCTCAGCCCTATAAAAAGGCTAACAGGTTGAAACATAATAAATTATGGGTATTCCAAGGGCTAAATATGCGCTCATGTTAGCATAGATTTAGCTAGCATGGGATGCGCGAAATTGTAAAAAATAATTATAAATCTGATACTTGAACAGTGGCAACCAAATGGTCAAGTAATGCTTTTACATTGGTTGCAATAAACTGCCTTGGTGGATACACCCCCCACACCCCTTCAGGTTCAGGTGCAACATTCGAAAGAACAGCAGTCAACCTGCCATCGGCTAAGTGTTCATTGACATAGTAATCTGGTAATTGCACGATGCCTAACCCTTTGATAGCAGCGTCAACCAATGCCCAACCACTGTTACAGGCTAAACGCCCAGCCACTTTGATGTGCTTATCTTGGCCCTGCTCTTTTACCCGCCAGTAACTGTTATTACCGATAAGGCAATTGTGCTGATGTAATTCACTGACACTGTGTGGTTGGCCGAATTTATTGATATATTCAGGGCTACAACAAATAACAAGCCTGCGCTGACTAATGCGCCGTGCTTTTAAAGATGAATCTTTTAAATGACCAAGGCGAATAGCCAGATCATACCCATCTTCTAATAGATTAACTTGCTCATTACTTAAATGGCTGATCACTTCAATATCTGGGTGCTTTTGCATAAACGAATGTACCGCAGGCATGATAAAACTTTCACCGTACATCACAGGAGCTGTTAGTTTTATACTGCCTTTAGGTGTCAATTGCTGCTCTGCAAGTAATGCCGTAGCATCATCCATGGCATGTTGTAATTGTTTTGTTTGATGCGCAAATACCTGCCCCTCTTGCGTTAGCACCACTTTACGAGTGGTTCGGGTTAGCAATTGGGTGTTCAATCGCTCTTCTAATTGGCTCACATAGCGGCTTACATGAGCCACTGACATACCCAATAGCTTACTTGCTTTTGTAAAACTGCCTGTTTCTGCTACCGCTAAAAACTCATCAATTCCGTGCCAACGATTCATTATTACCATACTGTAAAAGTGTTTTAATAAAACGAAGATTATCATTCATTGAGAAACAAATAAAATAGACTAAGTTTAATACTTACTTCCAACAACTATAAGGGAACGTTATGACTGATTTTATCAAATCAAAAGCGGCTATCGCTTGGGGTCCAAATCAACCACTATCAATTGAAGAAGTGGATGTAATGATGCCTAAAAAAGGCGAAGTGCTTGTAAAGATTGTTGCTACAGGTGTTTGTCATACCGATGCATTTACTTTATCTGGTGAAGACCCTGAAGGTATTTTCCCAGCAATCCTTGGCCATGAAGGTGGCGGTATCGTTGAAGCCATTGGTGAAGGCGTAACACATGTTGAAGTAGGCGATCATGTTATTCCTCTTTACACTGCTGAATGTGGCGAGTGTAAAATGTGTAAATCGGGCAAAACAAATTTATGTTCTGCGGTACGTGAAACGCAAGGTAAAGGTTTAATGCCTGATGGCACAACGCGTTTCTATAAAGATGGTCAACCAATTTATCACTACATGGGTTGCTCTACCTTCTCTGAGTACACTGTATTACCAGAGATTTCACTTGCTAAAGTAAGCAAAGAAGCGCCTCTTGAAGAAATTTGTTTACTTGGTTGTGGTGTAACAACCGGCATGGGTGCTGTTACTAAAACAGCAAAAGTTCAAAAAGGCGATACCGTCGCTATTTTTGGTCTAGGCGGTATCGGTTTATCGGCGATAATCGGTGCGAAAATGGCGGGCGCAAGCCGTATTATTGGTGTTGATATCAATATCAGTAAGTTTGATCTTGCTACTAAACTAGGTGCAACTGATTTAGTCAATCCAAATGACTTCGACAAACCAATCCAAGAGGTCATCGTTGAAATGACTGACGGCGGTGTTGATTTCTCATTTGAATGTATCGGTAATGTTAATGTAATGCGCTCTGCTCTTGAGTGTTGTCACAAAGGTTGGGGTGAATCAGTAATCATTGGTGTTGCAGGTGCAGGCCAAGAGATCTCAACACGTCCATTCCAACTAGTAACAGGTCGTGTATGGCGCGGTAGTGCATTTGGTGGCGTTAAAGGTCGCTCAGAACTACCTGAGATTGTTGAGCGTTATATGAACGGTGAGTTTGCTTTAAATGATTTCATCACACACACCATGAAACTTGAAGATATCAATGAAGCTTTCGACTTAATGCACGAAGGTAAGAGCATCCGCTCAGTTATTCATTATTAATCTTTTATTTGGCGCTAGGTTGATACCTAGCGCTTTTGTTTCAAGGATATGGTTATGCTAGAAAACATAAGCTCAACAAAAGTCAGCGGTGGCTGGCATAAACAATATACCCACCAATCGAGCAGCACGCATTGTGCTATGCGCTTTGCGATTTTTTTACCGCCCGGTGCCAGCGAAACGAATAAAGTACCGGTGATGTATTGGTTGTCAGGCTTAACTTGTACTGATGAAAATTTTATGCAAAAAGCCGGAGCATTTAAAAAAGCGGCTGAACTAGGTATTGCGATTGTCGCTCCAGATACTAGCCCGCGCGGTGAAAATGTGCCTGACGATGACAATTACGATTTTGGTCAAGGTGCTGGTTTTTATGTCAATGCGACTCAAGCGCCTTACAATGTGCACTACAACATGTACGACTATGTTGTTTCTGAGTTACCTGCACTTATCGAAGCGCACTTCCCTGTGACGACCAAAAAAGCCATTGCTGGTCATTCTATGGGTGGTCACGGCGCATTGATGATTGCACTTAAAAACCCTAAACAATACGTCAGCGCCAGTGCTTTTAGCCCGATTGTGAACCCGATTAATTGCCCTTGGGGTGAAAAAGCGTTCAGTAATTACCTAGGTAGTGATAAAGCAAGTTGGCTTGCATACGACAGCTGTGAATTAATGAAAAATGCCGTCACTGATGATTATTTACCCATGCGTATTGATCAAGGTGAGGCCGATAACTTCTTAACTGAGCAACTCAAAACCGAGCACTTATTTGCTGTCGTGAACGAAAAAGATTACCCAGCCGAAATTAACATGCACGCGGGTTATGATCATAGTTACTTCTTTATCAGCAGCTTTATTGATGAACACCTAATGTTTCATCAAAAGTATCTGTGATTAATACTTAATTTTTAGTGTGAGGGCTTAACTTCCTCACACTCTTTAATACTGCGTGTGATTTGCCTGCAAACTAATTGCGGTTGTTGTTCTTTTGGTTTGAGTAAACCAATAACAGCGCTATCAATTTCGAAGCCTAACTTTGCGAATGAAAAGCCGTCGGCATCGGTTACAGTACTGTTAGTTTGATTTGCATTTGTAGTTGCAAGATTTGTTGGTTGTGAGTTTTTTGCATAGCCATCGACTATTGACCCCGCCACTGTACACCCCACTAATTGGTAGCTAATTAAGCAAATAACAAGTTTTGAAAAGTTAATCTTCATTAAAACTATCCATTAATGTAGGTCTTTTTTTTGGCTCAGCTTTGACCTCAACACATTCCTTTACTGTGCGACTTATTTGGCGGCATTTAAGCTCAACGTCTTTGTCTTTGCTACCACTCTCCAAGCCTTCAATAATCGCTTTGTCGATTTCATAACCTAGCATCGTCATGGTCATACCATAGTTCACTCGGTCATTATCTTTTTTATCTGCATAGGCACTGGCAGGCTGTGCTTGGCTAGCACGCCCACCAATACCATCAGCAACTAGGCCAATTGCAGTACAGCCACTGAGCAAACTAACAGAAAGTAATAGATACAGAGATTTAAGCATTGGTCCTCCAATACACTTAAGCTTATTTTATTAGCTTAATAACAAACGCGTAGTTTAACTGTAAAAAACTGTAGATTAATCACAAATATCGCGAATAAACTCTTTTAAAAACCCAACCAACTGCAATAGAAATATTAATAAGAAAGGTAAAGCGCCTAAAATTGCAACGCTACGATTTAACGGCTCATCTTGTAACATTAATAATGCAAAGCTACATAAGAATAATGCTAAACACCAAGCGTACAGGCTCACACGGTTATTCTGCTCAGAGCCAACAAGTTCTCTTATGACTAAAATTGCAGAATCAGCGGATGTGGCAACAAATATCAACAGTAATAATAAGCTGGCCCAAATAAACACGGTTCCTTGCCAGCCTAATTGATTAAAAAATACAAATAAGCCTTGGCTATAATCTTGTTTTATTGCGACTAAAATACCTGCTTGATTGAGTCTATCCCATTCAATTGCTGCCCCAGAAAATGTCGCAAACCAAATTATAGTGACTAAAGTTGGAATACACACAACCGCCAAAATAAATTGCCAAACCTTGCGCCCCTGACTAATTTTGGCTAGGAACACACCAACAAATGGCCCCCACGCTAACCACCAAAAGTAATAATTATATGTCCAATGAGTGGCCCAGTCAGGCGTTTTTAACTGGCTATCAAATTGCCAAGTGCCGGTTGCAAGCAACTGTAAATAGTAGCCAGTTCCATCAAATGCAATCTTTATAATAGGCTCAATTGGCACCACTATTAGCAACCAAACAAGCAGACTAAATGCTAGGAGTACGTTAAATATACTCAGTGACTGTACACCGCGACGTAATCCAAATTTAACCGACAGCGAATAAATAACGGCTAACAAACAAACGATTAATGAACCTACTAATAAAGTTGAAGTAACCCCCAACTCAATTTCTACGCCTTTACTTATCAATAAAGTTGAATTAGCTATGGTGCCGACGACCCCAAAAAAAATAGCGATTACCGCAATTAACTTAACAATAAACGACACAGTAAATTTTGCAGACTTATCAAAGCGATTACCAAGCGCCGTTAAAACAGGGGCACAAATATCTCCTGATTTACCACTGTATTGCGTTAATCCCCCAAGCACGAGCGCAAATACTGCATAAAGTGCCCAAGCATGGGCGCCCCAATTAACCAAGGTTAAAGCGAGGCTACTAGCTAGTCTATCTGGGTATAAGCTTTGTTTAAGTGGAGGGTCGAGAGAATGTAATGCAGGCTCTGCTACGCCCCAAAAAACCAAACCAGATCCCATTCCTGCTGCAAACAACATGGCAAACCAACCAAAGTTTGAATACTCAACAACAGCGTGTTCGCCACCTACTTTACGGCTACCGAGTGGGCTAATGGCTAAAATAATGATGGCAAACAATAAAAAATTCACCAATAAGAAAAAGCTACTACCAGTCCATTTTAAAATCATTTGTACAAACGGCTGAACTTGCTCAGTGATAACATCAGGCAAAATCACAGCAATCAGTGCACCAAACATACACAGTGCAAGCGCGGTTTTTTCTAGGGAAGAGATGGAATGTTTCAATGTGAAGCCTTTTTAGTCAGCGTGTTTAGCATACTGTTAGCATGGCTGAAATTCAAACAGCCAAAAGGCTGAAAAAATGACATAGCACTGCGTAAAAATCGCAAATTATACCAAGCCCTACTTTTTAAAACCCGGCTACATGTCCCTAGTTTTCTCATTTTATTTAATTTGTTGATCGGGTATTGAAATTGCAATGCTGTCATAATCTACATAGCAAGGAGCAAAAGTATGGACTTTAATTTTGATTGGCATGAAATTCTCGATAATTTAATTCATCTAGGTATTGCCTATTTACTTGCCCTTCCAATGGCTTTTGATCGAGAAAAAACCAGTAATGGCGCAGGTCTTCGAACTTTCCCATTAGTTGCTGTTGCATCTTGTGGATATGCATTGGTGGGCATGTCTGTTTTAACAAGCTCTGAGGCCGAATCAAAAGTGCTCGAAGGAATTATCACAGGTATAGGTTTCATTGGCGGTGGTGCTATTTTGAAAAACAAAAATTCTACCTATGGAACAGCCACAGCAGCCAGTATCTGGAACATGGGACTTATTGGCATAGCAGTGGCATTCAGTCGTTACGAAATCGCCTTTCTAATGGCGTTGATTAATTTCGTAACGCTAAGATATGTTAAGCGCTTAAAGTAAACAATTAACTCGCGTCATATTTTGAGTTAACTATGGCATAGCCAGTTTGTTTAACTTTAATCTCAGCTGGGTTTGCAGATTTAACTAATAAACCGCAGCGTCTGCTTTGCTCATCAATGACATAGTTAACCGATTCACTCACTTCAAGGTCAATGACTTTATCTGCACAGCGGATCTGTATTTTAGACACATCGCTCGCGCCTTCAATTTTGATTGAACCGCGAGATAAAGATAAATATGACAGCTTATCTTTTGAAACATTGATTTGTGAATTGATTTGCGGTGTTCGCGCCAAAAGGTCATCAATTTGCTTGATAGTGGCAAGTTTGTTTTCTTCTGAAAACTGTTTACCCTCGATATTATCTAACGCATAAATAGCATTGTAAGCAAGATTAAAATCTCCTTTGAAGCTGTACCATTGTAGAGCACTTTTAGCGACTAGATATTGTATATCTGTTGGTAACTTAGCTCGCAGTAAATAGGCTACAGACAACTGCTCATCAAAGCCAAACCATTGCTGTTGATGATAATAATATTGGCTTTTCAACCATGCAAATAATGCCTGTTCAGAGGTGTTTTTAGTATGATCTTTGTATAACTCAGCCAATGCTTGCTCAGCTTTATTAAACTCTTTTGCTTGCAGCATTTTATTGATTTCATCGTACTCATTAATAAAACCACGGCTCGCTTTATCATTTGAGTAACCATTAAAATACTTACCTACTTCAAATGAAAACAGGTAACCCCCTTCTACGGTTTTGCCTTCTTTTGTGGCAGGTGCAAACTCTAAGTTGGTTAAGTATTTCTCTGCATTTTCTTCACTACCCCGAGTATCTGATGCCATGATCACTTCAATGTCTTTTGCCTTACCTTGTGTATCAACCACATAAGACATTAATGCCCAGCCTTCTAGACGAGAGCCGTTATAACTACCTGGGTAACGTTGGTTTGAATTTTTAACAATATAGGCAGAGGTAGCAGCTTGAACATCAACACCTAAGTCATTGACGTCTCGTGCTAAAGCGTGTGTTGGTAATGCGATAAGTGAACAAAGTGCTGCAAGTTTAGTGAATTTAATCATGGTAATGGCTCTAATTCCCTTTGATAGGAACGTTTATAACACTAAAAAAGGCGCTTTAAAAGCGCCTTGCTGTCAAGAATGTGCTTAAACATGTCTTGATCTTAAAACATATCCTGATAAGGATTTGGTTTAGATAATAAAACTTTTTTATCAAAACCAGGGATTGTCATTGAATCTTCACTAATCTCAATGTCACTTTCATCAATTAAGCCATCACCAAAACGATAAATTAGCTCATATTGACCTAAATCTGCCTGTTGCTGATAGTCAGTTTGTGCTTGGAATACCTGAGTATGACGGTCTTGATATTGCGCCATAACCTCATCACCATGACGCTTTGCAAGCATCTTTAATGTAATTGCAGGTGATAACACAGTCGCTGTAGCATTGTTACCGCCAAACCCTTTTGAATTTATAAAGGCAATATCCATGGCATCACATTGATAATGTTCAGTGCGAATATCTAAATGCTCGCTATAAACATCATCTGCCACTTTATCAATTGTGGTTATACCCGGCATAATATTGTGACTAAACACACCTAATGCCATAGCTAATTGGTCACCACTGGCAGGAGCTATAGTATGGCCAACATACGCTTTAGGTGCAGCAACCTTCCAATTATCAATTGCAAAAGTCTCTGCCACTTTATGGTAGATCAGTGATTCTGTTACGCGGTTTTGTGGTGTACTTGAGCCGTGAGCTAAAATGAAACTACGCTTTTGTACTGCTTCTTGGCCAACAATACTGCTTGCTAGTGCAACAGATTTGGCCATCGTAATGTAGTTACCAGGGCCCGGGGCTGTAATTGATTTTTTAATACCATCGGCATTGACGAACACATCTGCAACGCTGCCTAACACATCAGCACCTAACTCTAATGCCAATGCATCATCTATTAAAATAGCAACTTGTGCGCCTTCACCAATTGTAAAACCACAGTTTTCACCAAATGGACGACTGGTACGACGGTGATCAACCACATCTGTATTATCAAGACGCTTAAGGCCCTCTTCATTAGCAAGTGCGCTCATATTGCCAAAACCTTCAACGATTTCAGGTGTAATAGCACACTCAACAGACGCCACAATAGCTACACGCGTACGTCCTGCTTGAATATCGTTTACTGCTGCACGTAGGTTATATAAAAACGTGGCACATGCCCCTGATGTAGTAAAAGTTGTGCCCACATTGCCTGTTACATAAGCATTGATAAAGTCAGTCGACATGGTGTTTAAGCCAAGTGCAAGCTGTTTTGTACTCACACGGTCGCCCTGCTGACGCGCACGAATAAGTCCACCAAATCCTTCATCATCAACTTGACCAGCCACAGAAGCTGAGTAGGTGCCAATTTGATCCGGCTCAACGCTATTCATTACCTGCTGCCACGCCAGACCTGTCGAACGAATTGCATCGGTTGCGGCAAAGATAGTCGCTTGCAAGCCTCTTGGTTGATAACGGCTGTTATACATAGCCGAAGGTTCAAAACCTGTTGGTAATTGACCGGCCGCTTTAATTGGATTATCACGCGTACTGTCATGTTTAATAGCAAGATCAGCACTAATTGTAACTTTCACTTTTTTATCAGTTAATTCTTCAACCTGCCAAGCACTTGGTACCGGCGTTGGTAAATCACGGCGGCGCGTTTCAAAAACAATCTGCTGTTCATCAGACGCTGTTAACGTCATTTTTTGCTGCCATGGCGTTGCATCAACATCGAAGTGATTTTTTTCAATTTTACGAATAAGTGTACCAGCTAAAATTTGTTCACCGAACTTAGCTTCGATGTCTGATTCGGCAATGGTATTGCCGTCAGCATCTTTTAGTAAACCTTCAGTAAGGGTGACTAAGTTCATTAATGTCGCTAAGCCTAAGAATGTCTCCTGACGGGCATTAGCGTCTAAGCTGTCTAACACGATACGACGATAACCTTGATGAAAAGAAGTGCGGCCAGCGGCATTAATACCACCCATACCGACAATAACGGGTAATGCTGTCATAAAAAACCTTGAGAAAACGTGTTATGAGAATTAAGCCAAGTTTAAATGGATTAATTAACACGCTTTATGCTTAAATAGCCAAATAACCTGCATAACAGGCCAAAAATAACTGGTCGGAGCAATTAGAGTGACGAAACTTCAACACGTAAAAGCCATTGAAATTAGTATTTTGGTTTATCCCCATTTATTAATAACCAGTTTAACCCTGCCTATCGAAATGCTCAGAGCTGGCGAGGCCTTTGCTAAAAGCCATCGTCAGCAAAACGAATTTAAACCCTTAAACATCAATTTAGTTGCAAGTAGTCTAAAAGCGATCCCCAATCGTACTGGGCTTTCGATTATGCCCGATTGCGAAACCGTCACAGCGCCTGTAAGTGACTTAATTATCGTTCCCGGGATTTGGCGAAACCCGCGTCCAGTAGTAAGCAAACAAAAGAGTTTAGTGAACTGGCTTGGTGATTCTTGGCAGCAAGGCAGCCATATCATTGGTGTTGGCACAGGTAATTGTTTAGTTGCCGAAGCGGGATTACTAGATGGCCACCCTGCTACCACTCACTGGCATTACGCAGAACAATTTAAACGTGACTACCCTAAAGTGCAGCTTAAGCCTGACTTTTTCATCACACAATCTGAGCGCATGTACACCGTTGCGAGTTTAAATGCGCTAGCCGATGTTATTGTGCATATTATTAGTCAATATTACGGGCGAGGAGCTGCGCAACATGTTGAGCGTAATTTCTCCCATGAAATTCGTAAACCTTACGAAGATCAGCGCTACCTTGAGGGTGCCGTCGATAAACACCCTGATGAACTCATCGCACAAATTCAATTTTGGCTGAAAAACAATTTAACCTCAGAATTAACCCTGCAAGAAATTGCAGCGCAATTTAGTTTAAGCTACCGCACCTTTACGCGCCGATTTCGTCAAGCCACCAGCCAAACTCCTGTTGAGTATTGGCAACAGCTTAGAGTACAAACTGCAAAAGAGTTATTAGCGTCTTCAAATTTATCTATTCAAGAAGTTGCCCTGGAAGTAGGTTATAACGACCAAGGTCACTTAACACGAGTTTTTAAGAAAGTGCTTTCGCAAACACCCAGTGAATATCGCACAGTTGTTAGACGAAAACTATTTGGCTAAAACTAAAGTATCTAAATATATTTCAGGCTAAGTCAGATAAATCATATTTAAGTTGCTGAATTCAAGATTATTACTATCCTTTGACTTGTTGTATTAGTAATTGAGTAAATTTGATAAATGTATCAGCCAAATTATGATGAGTTAGTGCAAAGTTGGAATAAAACGCTCGCTGTTTTAGCCCTGATTGCTGAAGTGCCCGTCGCATTAGTAATGAAAATAGAAAACAATATTATTAGTGTGTTTTCAAAAAACGATAACCAAGCAAATCCTTATGAAATTGGTGACAGCGAAGAGTTAGAAGATTCAGGTCTCTATTGCGAGCATGTCGTAAAAACGCAGAACTTACTGAATATTCCAAACGCACTTATTGATGATGATTGGAAAGACAACCCTGATATCAAGTTGAATATGATTTCTTATTTGGGTTTACCAATCTGTGCTGGAGATACTACCCCATTTGGTACTATTTGTATCCTTGATAGTAAACCCCATGAATATAATGAGCCAATAATAAAGCTACTCGAAACCATTAAACAAAGCTTCGAGACGCAACTAAAATTATTACATCAGCAAAAACAAGCGTTTGAGCAGCAACAGTTTACTGAGCTCGCGACCTTAATTCGAGGCATTGCTCATGAGATTAATACTCCTTTAGGTAACTGTATTACAACCGTTGATGTAACCAAACTTGCCTTAAATGACACTAAATCCCTACTAGTAAAAAAACAATTAAGCCAACAAGCACTACAAAACACATTAGATACATTAGATACATTAGAGAACACTAATGAACTGCTAGATAGAAATTTAACCGCATGTGCACATAAAATACGAATTTTACAAGATTTGCTGTATACCAAACCACAATCTAGTAAAACTGTCATTACCCTAGCTCAGCTTTCAGAATCTCTTCAAGAACACTTAAAAGAGCAAATAAAATATCGTGCAATTAAATTAGACATTAATTATCAAAACCCACATAGCCAATTTGAAGTTGAAATAGAGCTACTCAAGCAAGTACTCATTATTTTGCTACAAAACTCAATGGAGCATGCGTTCAACAATATTGCAGACCCTGCTATAGAAATTAATATTTTTAATTTTGATGAGGTGTTAAAAATTCACTATAAAGATAACGGCAACGGTATCAGCAGCACTGAACTAAGCTCAATTTTCACCCCTTTTTTTAAAGGTAGCAACAATCAATCAGGTTTAGGGCTAGGCCTGAGTATTGCGAAGAAAATAGTTAGCCAACAACTGCAAGGCGATATTTGTGTACAAGAAAGTGATGCAGGCGCCCATTTTTTAATTAGTTTGCCTAAGTAAATTGATAAGTTTAAATGTCTTTCGTAAATAAAATCTTACTAGTTTGTAGGCTGCCTCTGTCTTCATAACCTACAATTGAATAGCCATTTTTGATAAGCAGGCTCAGCATTGCAGGAAAACGGTTCATCGACTTCACTTTTCTTTTCGATAATACAACTTTGAGTAGCGTTTTACACGGGCATGCACACCACGACCTAGGCTCTTAAATTTAGCTTCAAGAACATCTACGCCATATAAAATCCCCACCACTAGCACTGATAGCTTTATCGCAGCGAGTAAGTTGTCAGTAGCAATGACAACACCAATTGATGCTAATACCCAAATCGTTGCAGCGGATGTTACACCAACAACCGCGCCATCTTTTGCAAGCATCACCCCTGCACCTAAAAAGCCGATACCAGTAATGATCTGGCCAACGACACGTGAATGATCAATATCTTCCCCATGCAACATAAACGCTGTTGATAGAAACAAATAAGTACCCAACACAATGAGCGCTGAAGTACGAATACCCACAGGTTTACCGCGTAATTGACGCTCCATACCAATAATTGCGCCGCAAAAAGCGGCGCTACCTATTGCTGACCAAGAATAAGGGGCAATATCAAATAAACTACTCAGTGTCACTGCACTTCCAAATCAAACTAACAATCAAAATTATAAATAAAAGGCCATCGCAGTACTGAGACGCGATGAACCAAAACTCGCCATTTTAGTAAAATCGGCTTTAGCTATTGGCACATGCTGACAATCAATCGCCAATTGCTTTTCGTTTTCACAAAACGGATCATGCACGTACAAGCAATGCTCATCAATATGGGTTACACACACCCAGTGCGGTGACTTTTTACCATCAAATCGATAAGTGCTGATCAATAACACCACCGCTTTACCCTCAGCAAGCCAATCTTCAATGGAGGCCAAGGTTAACTCTTGATACCTCACTGGCAGCTTTGCAGCTATTGCTTCGGCCACAAATTGATTGTGAACCGTATGCAAAATGGCTTTTTTCTTTTCGCTTCTGACACCATCAATAAACAAAGTATCACGGGTATTTAAAACCACATCAGTTTTAAAACCACGTTTCATTGCTGCAAGTGCTAACCCTAGAGGATGGCAACCGCCATGCCCTGAAGTCATGAAGATAGTCGTGGCTTCACGCCATATATCCAGCTCTTTGTGTTGGCTCATTGCGGTATCATTCAAGGATGACATTGCCATTAATAACGCCGCTGGGCCACAGGTAAATTCGGTAGTTTGCTGGTACCAAGGTGTGTGTTTATCGGCATTAAACTCGCTATTACGACGAATGTTTTTTTGCATTCGATGGGCGTCACTGTGGTCATCATAGTAATCACTATAATGACCAAAAACTTGGTAACCCAGTTTTTCATATAAACGAATTGCTGATTGGTTGTTTACCGCAACTTCTAAGCGCATGTATAAACGGCCCCGTTTAGCCGTTTCATTTTCAAGCGCAAGAAGTAACTGTGAAGCAATCCCTTTACCTTGCTGAGATTGCAAAACCGCCAGTGAATATAACCGAGCAAGGCGCGTCCCTTTGTGACACCACACTAAACCATAACCAACTAGTTGATTATCTACCTCAGCCACCATCAGTAAGCCGTGGCTTGCGCTGATCCAACGTTTTAAACTACGGCTACTTAATCTATCTTGGCTGAAGCTTTGCTCTTCAATGGCAACAAGAACCGTCAAATCCGTGGCCTTGGCAAAGCGGATTTGACAAACAGATGCGTTCATTAACCGCGGCCTCGTGCTTCTAGGCGTTGTTTAAACTCATCCATAATGATCATATAAAGCTCATCACCTAAATAGGCATCTTCGACTTTATGGTCGATACTTGGGTTGTCATTCACTTCTAACACGTATGCTTTACCTTGATGCTCTTTAACATCAACACCATACAAACCTTTACCCACTGTTTTACAGGCTTTTAATGCTGCATCGAGGACCACTTTAGGTAGCTCAAAGGTTGGCAAGGTTTCAAAACCACCTGAGAAAAAGCGTTTTGCATCATGGTTGTAAATTTGCCAGTGATTACGCGCCATTAAATAACGACATGCATAAATTGCACGACCATTTAACACCCCGACACGCCAGTCATATTCGGTGTACATGTACTCTTGCGCAAGCACCAGTGCACTGAACTCAAACAGCTCAGTTAACTTAGCAACTAATTCATCACGATTAGCGACTTTAAATACGCCTTTCGAAAAAGAGCCTTCTGGCATTTTTAATACCAGCGGATAGCTGAAGTTTGCTTCTAAATTGTCAATTGTCTCTTCACTTGTATCAGCAACAACATGCGTTTTTAAACTCGGCACTTTTTGATAATTAAAGGCATCGTGCAAATACACTTTATTACAACAGCGTAGTATTGACTCAGCATCATCAATGACCACTAACCCTAAGCTTTGTGCTTTACTCGCTAAACGATAGGTTGGATGGTCGATGGCTGTGGTTTGACGAATAAACAACGCATCAAATTGTGCAATATTTGTTATTTCATCAAATGTCAGTGCTTGAGCATAAATACCATGTTTAGCGGCTGCTTTAATGAATTTAGCAATGGCATCTTTATCACTTGGCGGCACTTTTTCTTGGTGATCAACCAAAATAGCCATATCCCAACGGTAACGACGTTTTTTATCGTGAATACGCCATACTGACTCTGTAAAACTACTGAGCTGTTTTACAAATTCTGTAAAGGCTTTGTCATCTAATGATGCAATCGTGCCTTGCTTAACAACTCCTTGCTCATCACACACTAAAATAGGTGCGGGATATTGTGAGAATAGTGCTTTGGTTGCTTTACTATGTTGCTCTTGATCTGTATGGCCAAAAAATACAGTGCCACCAGCAAGTTCTTTATGACGCGAGCTGTGCTCATCGCTACGTAGCGCATTAATTGTTTTTACACTCGGTAATACCTGATGCTTTCTCGCTTCTGCAAGCAAAGAACAATAATAACCTTTACTTAAATACCGCCCTGTATCACACAAGTTTAAAATGCGCGTTTTTGGCTCATTATGTTTTGGGTAATCACGTAAGTAGGTGTCAAAGGTAATGACATTTTCGAAATTTTGAGCAATACGTTGCTCATTGTTATCAACCACTATCAAGGTTTTAAACACGACTTTTCCTAAATTAAGCCATAGATAAAATGAAAAACACCCAACCAATTAAGTGAACGCATGAGGCTAAACTTCACTTAACTAGATGGGTGCTTGAAATACCAAAACACAATAATTGGTAATTAAGCGTATTGGTATAAGCCTTAAGCTTGATGTGATTTATAGAGGTTTTTTTGCTTTGTGACCAACGAGATATTTTTTACTTGAAGATGAAATTTACTGATTAAAAATACCAATAATTAAATTAACTGATCTATGCTGTACAGTTGTTTATTGCCAGCTATAGAGAGTTCAACTTCATCATCAAGGCTCTTTCCAATCAATTGCTTACCTAACGGCGCTTCTCGGGTTACAACATAAATAGGCTGCTCTTTTACGGTAACCACTAAGCCACCTGCACTTGGGCCCATAAAAAACCACTTGGCGTTATCTTGCTCATCGATAAGACACACTAATGCACCTTCACGAACCTTATTAAACTCGCTTTCTTTAAACACCGCATTGAATGCCTGAATATCACGGTAGCATTCATTAACTCGCTCAGCTTGCCCTTGGGCTAAATAAGCGGCTTCTAAACCCAAGGTATCGTATTGAGTTTCAGCAACACTTTCTTCGTGAGTTGCTGCATCATGGGCCGCTTTTGCCGCTGCTTTGGCGTTTTGCAGTTGTGCCTCTAGCGCAAAGCGTAAATGTTCAATTACGTGTGTTTTATTCATATCAAAGCAGTAAAAAACAGAAAAGCCGCTATTCTATGGAAAAATAGCGGCTGATGAAAGTAAGTTATAAAACGGGCTTACGGCATTTCCATATAGGCTTTAGTTTTATCATCCAGTGTTTGGGTGTAATTTTCTGAACTTAACCCCAATAACTGCGGCAAGGTCGCGGCGATACAAATCGATGAGAAGGTGCCTACCACAATGCCCACAAATAACGCGATAGCAAAACCCGTTAATGCAGCACCAGCAAGCAACCAAATACAGGCAATGGTCGCAAGTGTTGTGCCTGAGGTGATCAATGTACGTGTTAACGTAGAGCCAATTGCATCGTTAATCACAACATGGGTATTTATGCGTTGATTGTCTGGCTGAATACGTAAAAGCTCTCTAACTCTGTCGCCAACAATAATTGAGTCATTCAATGAATAACCAATAATAGCCAGTAAACTCGCCAGTACGGTTAAATTAAACTCAAGCTCAAGTAAGGAAAATAAACCGAGCACTAAGATTAGATCATGTAACAGTGCAACCACTGAACCTACCGCGAGTCGCCATTCAAAGCGCACAGCAAGATAAACCATAATTGCAATCAGCGCTGCAAATAAAGCTAAACAGCCCTGTTCAAAAAGCTCATCACCCACTTGTGAGCCTAAAAATGAGCTAGATAAAACGGTATAGTCTACCCCTTGCTCATTCAGCTCTGCTTGCCAAGTACTGGCTTTACTAACCTCTGGTGCTTCTCTTAAAACAAAGTGATATTCACCCGCTTTACTTATAGTTAATTTACTCGCAACCTCAGGGCTTAACTTTGCCTTTAAATCTGTAATTGTTGTGACTGACGCTGTGTTAATTTCCGTGATGTAGCCACCTGTAAAATCAAGACCAAAGTTTAGCCCTTTTACAGATAAAACACCTAAGCTCGTAATGACTAAAACACAACTAAGCAATAATCCTAAAACGCGCGCTTTACTAGCTGCAGTTAATGTTGACCAACTCATGCTTTAGCCTCCGTTAAATTAGTTAGTTTAATGTAGAGTGTTTGGCTAAGCGCTTTCGAAATATAAACGCCTGTAAAGACACTAGTTAATAGCCCAAGCGCCAATGTGATTGCAAAGCCTTTCACCGGCCCATAACCAATGGCATATAAAATAATTGCCGTGATCATCGTAGTCACATTGGCATCAAAAATGGTCGAAAATGCTTGGTTATAACCTTGCTCTATCGCTTGATAAGTAGGCCGGCCTTTACGCTTCTCTTCTTTTATCCGCTCAAAGATAATCACATTGGTATCAACTGCCATCCCTATCGTCAGTACAAGCCCAGCAATACCCGGTAAGGTCAGCACAACCCCCGGTAATAACGACATTAAACCAACCAAAGCCGTTAGATTAAGCAATAAAGCAATATTGGCAATCAGCCCTAAGCGACGATACCAAAGCGCCATAAAGGCAAGGGTAATTCCGATACCCAGCATTAACGCTGCTAAACCGTGTTCAATGTTTTCACTGCCTAAGCTTGGGCCTATGGTTTGTTCTTGAACAATTGTCACTGGCGCTGTGAGCGACCCAGCGCGTAGTAAAAGCGCTAGATCATAGGCTGCTTGCGGGCTTTTCATATTAGTAATGCTAAAACGTGAACTTAAATGCTGGGCAATGTTTGCTACATTTATCACTTCGCTTTTTTTCACAACGTCGCCATTTGCATCCCGCGAGTATTCAGAATACACCGTGGCCATAGGCTTACCTATGTTGTGCTTAGAAAATGCAGACATGGCATCGCCACCTTGCGAATCTAAACTAAGCTGCACTAAAGGCTTGCCCCATTCATCTTTGCCAACACTGGCATTATTAATGTGATCACCTGAAAAAATCGCAACAGGATTTAAATTAACAACGCCACCGCCTTGTACATTAAACGCTTTACCACCTACTTCGACGACCTGGTAAAAATCAAGGGTCGCAGTTGCACCAATAATACGTTTCGCTTCTGATGGGTCTTGCACACCGGGTAACTCAATGCGAATACGCTGCTTACCTTGTCTTTGCGTTACCGCTTCAGTGATACCAAGCTCTTCAATACGACCACGCAGTGTTGTTAAGCTTTGCGCCATAACTTGTTTATTAAATTCGCTTTGGCTTTGCTCATTAAAATGCAGTAATACCGTGGTTAGGTTATTCGTTGTTGATTTAGTTTGCATCAGGCCTTTAAATTGACCTTGTAACGTTGAAACAAGCCCTGCGAGTTGCTCCTCGCCGCTTGGTAAAATTTGTAGCTCAACCCCTTCTTTTACAACACTTGCCCGAATACCACGAATTTTGTCTTTACGAAGCGTTAATTTAGTTTGTTGATACACACTATTTAAGTGCTCTTGCATTGCTTTATCTAGGTCAACATCAAGCACAAATAACACCCCACCATTTAAGTCGAGTCCCAACTTAATCGGTGAAAGCCCAAGCTGTTGAAGCCATTGTGGGCTTGTCGCATGCTCAACAATTTTAGCCTCTAGCTGTGGGTATTGCGTTTTTATAAAGCTCAACGCATTGGCACTTTGAGTCGGTTCAGCTAATAAAATAGCCAGTTGTGCTTGGCTATCATTGGCTTCAGTCACTTCAAAACCATGTTGATTTAGTGCCGTTGTCACACTTTGCAGCGTCACAGTCTGATCTGGCAAGCTAATGTGCAACCAAGATTTGTTAGGGTAAAGGTTAGGTAGTGCGCTAACCGCTAATAAAATACACGCCGCTATCATAGCGACATAACTCATTTTTAGACGACGCCATAGCGCCGGCTTTGATTTATGTGACATACATGACTTCCTTCCGGCATTGTCAGCCGGTAAAAACTTAATTCCAAAAAATAAAAAGTAACGAAGGAAGTCGTTTAGCTATGGTAGGTCGTATTGGCTTTGTACAAGAGATTAGCGTCTTTCCAGCCACTAATGCGGGATTTACGTTGAGTGGCTAATGCAAACCATGGGATCACACGCACAGCACCTGGCGGCGCTAAAAAGAGCTCTTTCCCCCAATCTTCAGCAAAGAATTCAATTAATAGTTCGTAATCAGGCTCAACCTGACTATGATAAAGAAATAATGATGAATTACTGGCAGTTAAACGCGGCATAAGGGTATCAAACCCCGATGGTTCATCCGGTTTAGGATGCTCAGCTGTATGAGTTTGCGAAATAACTGGTGTTTTAGTCAGCTCGACTTGGAACAATTTAGTTGCAGAAAAGTGTGACTGAGTGTCAGGCATAGCCATGCTCTGTGCACTAAAGAACACAGTAAAGAGCAAGATAATGACTGAGAAAAACCGTAACAAGAACTGACCAATAAATTAAGCGGATGACAGGGATATAATGAG
Source organism: Pseudoalteromonas sp. PA2MD11 (assembly GCF_017808125.1). Lineage (NCBI taxonomy): Bacteria > Pseudomonadati > Pseudomonadota > Gammaproteobacteria > Alteromonadales > Pseudoalteromonadaceae > Pseudoalteromonas > Pseudoalteromonas sp. PA2MD11. Next base: position 8,910 of record NZ_JADKNF010000002.1, on the reverse strand, counting down.
GGTAAAAAAATAAAACACAAGGTATTACTTAAATAAAAGTGACTAAAACAAAAAGCGGGCCTAATTAGGCCCGCTTAGTCATTTAACTTTGTTAAACTTCTAATGATGACATGTCGATAACAAAGCGTGAGGCCATATCACCTTGCTTTAATTTATCGAATGCGTCGTTAATTTGGTCCATTTTGATCATTTCAACTTCTGGCAGAATATTATGTAACGCACAGAAATCGAGGATCTCTTGGGTTTGCGCTATACCGCCAATTAATGAGCCAGCAACACGGCGACGCCCCATTAATAACGGCACTGAGTTAGACTCAGCAAGCTCACCTACTTGACCAACCAATACTTGCGTACCATCAATATCTAAAAGCGGAATATACGGCGTAAAGTCGTGTTTTACCGGAATAGTATTGATGATCACATCAAATTGATTAGCATGCGCTTGCATGGCAGCTTCATCACTCGATACCAATAAATCTTTTGCGCCATAAGATAAAACCTGCTGTTTTTTCTTATCACTACGGCTAATTGCCGTAACATGTGCGCCCATTGCAGCTGCGATTTTAATCGCCATGTGGCCTAAACCACCTAAACCAATCACACCAACACGACTACCTGGGCCGACATTCCACGTGCGTAGTGGCGAATACGTTGTGATACCCGCACATAAAATTGGTGCACATTTAGCAAGGTCTAAGCCTTCTGGCACACTTAATACAAACTCTTCACGCACAACAATGTGCTTTGAATAGCCACCTTGAGTGAGTTCACCACTGATTCGGTCTTGTCCTGAGTAGGTCCCTACCATACCTTCGCGACAAAACTGCTCTTCACCGTGATGACACTGGTCACAGCTTAAACAGCTATCAACCATACAACCCACAGCAACATTATCGCCCACTTTGTATTTAGTAACGCCGCTACCTACTTCAAGAACACGACCAACGATTTCATGGCCTGGTACCACTGGGTACTGAGTCCAGCCCCAGTCGTTTTCTGCGGTGTGTAAGTCAGAATGGCACACGCCACAATACAGAATTTCAATTGATACATCTTCATCACGAAGTGCACGGCGTTCAAAATGATACGGCTCTAATGGTTTTTCAGAATCATGTGCTGCATAACCGACGGTTTTCATGCTTACTCCTTAATTTTCTTCGTGTTTAACTCATGCATTTAACTAATTTGCTAATGCGCTGGTGTATACTGCACTCAGTATAGAGGTAATTTAGCAAAGTACACTTGCCTAAAACACGAAAGCTTTTGCCTATTTTTATCAAATTGATTCAAGAGAGCCCAATGCGTGGAATGAGCCGCAAAGAACAGGTAACGAGATCGCCTGATGCAATGAACCTTTCACAAAGCATCAAAACACTTTGACCCTATTTAATGACCTTTAAAGACCGCGTTATTTTAGCCGTCTTAGCGCTTATTGCTGCAAAAGGCGCCACATTGCTGATGCCTTGGGCACTAAAAGAAATAATTGACGCGGTTGATGCGAGTATCAACCCGCTATTAAGTGTTCCTATTGCCTTACTCATCGCTTATGGTTTGCTGCGCTTTGCCAGTGTATTTTTTGGTGAAGTACGCGATGCATTATTTGGCCGTGTTACAGAGCACGCTATGCGCCATATTGGCCTAAAAGTTTTTAAACACTTGCATAGTTTAGAACTTGCTTTTCACCTGGATAGGCAAACAGGTGGTATCAGCCGCGATATAGAGCGTGGTACAAGTGGCCTCAGCTTTTTAATGCGCTTTTTGATGTTTAACATCGTGCCAACCCTATTTGAAATAATCACAGTAGCGATTATTTTTGCGACCTTGTTTTCACCATGGTTTGCACTGGTCACATTAATTGCGGTTGCTAGTTACATTGCTTTTACTGTGATTGTAACTCAGTGGCGTAACCGATTTATTCGTGAAGCAAATGCTGCCGATAACAACTCAAACACCCGTGCAATCGACAGCTTACTAAATTACGAAACCGTTAAGTACTTCAACAATGAACAGTATGAAGCGAGCACCTACGACGGCTTTTTAGCTAAATGGGAGCAAGCGAGGCTTAAAAATCGTTTATCGTTACTGGCACTTAATTCAGGACAAGCACTTATTATAGCCACGGCTATAACAGCGCTAATGTGGCTCGGTGCCAGATCAGTGGTCAATAAAGAGCTGACAATAGGTGAGCTTGTGATGATCAATGCTTATATGATCCAGTTATTTTTACCACTTAACTTTTTAGGTTTTGTTTATCGTGAGATACGCCGTGCGCTGACTGACCTTGAAAATATGCTGGGGCTGTTAAATCGCAAAGCCGCCATTAGCGATGACAAAGATGCAAAACCATTAAATGCAACCAAAGCAGCTATTCGATTTGAAAATGTGTCGTTTAGTTACGACAAACAACGGCCAATTTTAAATAACTTAAGCTTTGAGGTTACTTCTGGCAGCAAAGTGGCGATTGTGGGTGCCAGTGGCGCAGGTAAAAGCACTCTAAGCCGCCTGCTCTACCGCTTTTATGATGTTGATGCAGGTAAAATTTATATCGATGAGCAAGCAATCAACACAGTGACACTTGAAAGTTTGCGCCAAGCTATTGCCATCGTACCGCAAGATACCGTGCTATTTAATACCAGCATTCGCGAAAACATCGCCTACGGAAACCCAACAGCAAGCGAAGATGAAATTGATAAAGCCATAAGCCTCGCCCATTTAGATGGGTTTATTGCCAGTCTAGATAAAGGTGATAAAACCCTTGTTGGTGAGCGCGGTTTAAAAGTGTCGGGCGGTGAAAAACAACGCATTGCAATTGCTAGAGCCATTTTAAAAGGTTCACCCATTTTATTATTTGATGAGGCAACATCGGCGCTAGATTCGCATTCAGAGCAAGCCATTCTCAGCGCGATGCGTGAAGTCGCACAAAGACATAACAGCTTGGTTATTGCACATCGTTTATCAACAATTACTGACGCAGACAAAATTATTGTTATGAAACAAGGACAGGTTGTTGAGCAAGGTCAGCACCATCAACTGCTTGCAGCGAATGGTGAATACGCACGAATGTGGCAGTTACAGCAAAGCGAAGAATAAACACTGTTAACTAGTAGGTTAAATGATTAGAATAACCGCTTTATTTTTATCTATAACAAAAAGGCAACACGCAGATGGGCAGAGCTTATCAAAACAAAAAAGACTCAATGGCAAAAACTGCGGGTGCAAAAACCAAAGTTTATTCAAAGTACGGAAAAGAAATTTATATCTGCGCTAAGAATGGTGGTGTTGATCCCGATGGCAACTTAGCGCTTCGTCGCTTAATTGAGCGTGCTAAGAAAGACCAAGTACCTACGCACGTGATTGAGCGTGCAATCGATAAAGCCAAAGGCGGTGGCGGCGAAGATTATGTAGCAACTCGCTATGAAGGTTACGGCCCGGGTAACTGTATGATCATTGTTGACTGTTTAACCGACAACAACAAACGTACATTCGCTGACGTACGTGTTTGTTTTACTAAAGCAAATGCAAAAATTGGCGCGCAAAACTCAGTATCACACTTATTTGATCACCTCGCTATTTTTGTATTTGATGGTGATGATGACGAAGCTGTTTTAGAAGCGCTAATGATGGCTGATGTAGATGTAACGGATGTAGAAGTTGAAGACGGTAAAGTGACGGTATTCGCGCCACACACTGAATACAACAACACCCGTACAGCACTTGAAGAAATGGGAATTACTGATTTCCACGAAGATCTAATTGCTTTTGTGCCGCAAGTAGAAGCACCCATTGAAGGTGAAGACGTTGAAGTCATGGAACGCTTTTTAGCCATGCTAGAAGACTGTGACGACGTACAAAACGTTTACCATAACGCACAATTTTAATTAAAAAGGCCAACCAAGTTGGCCTTTAACCTTTTAGCCCAAAGGAATCAACATTGAATACCCTCGAAGAGTTAAAAGCCGGTTCTCTACAAGGTTGTACACGGCTTCAGCTTGTTGCAAAACTAACCGAGTTCCCAAAAGAAATTTATACTCTAGCCGATACGTTAGAAATCCTCGATTTATCTAATAACCAGCTAAGTGATTTACCTGACGATTTTTACAAATTAAAAAATCTCAAACGGCTGTTTTTATCATTTAATCAGTTTAAACATATTCCAGACGTGCTAAGAGAATGCCCTAACTTAATCATGGTGGCATTTAAAGGTAATCAAATTACTGAATTTAAAGCGCACTGTTTGCCAACGCAGATTGAATGGCTGATCTTAACGGATAATCAAATCCCCGCTTTACCTGATTCACTTGGTGAGTACAGCAAGCTTAAAAAGCTCGCACTAGCAGGTAATCAGTTAACTCATTTACCAGCTTCAATGGCTAATTGTAACGAGCTTGAGCTAATACGTTTAAGTGCCAATCAGCTTACAAAAGTTGAAGATTGGCTTTTAGCTTTACCGAAACTTGCTTGGCTTGCCTTCTCTGGTAACGATTTAAATCGCTCAACTAGCTTACACTGTGAGCAGTTTAGCAAAATCACACTGGATGAAATCCAAGTTAAAAAGCAGATTGGCCAAGGTGCGTCTGGGGTTATTCATTTGGCCAATTGGCATCAACGTCCTGTTGCCCTTAAGTTATTTAAAGGCGAGATCACCAGTGATGGCTATCCACTCGATGAGCTAAATTGTTGTTTAAAAGCCAGTGAGCATCCAAATCTCATTAAAGCATTGGGCTATGTCGATGAAGAGAAACAACTTGGTTTAGTGATGGAGCTTATCAGTAAAGAGTTTACGAATCTTGGTTTGCCACCCTCCCTTGTAACTTGTACTCGTGATACCTTCGAAGACAACTGCCAGTACGCGCCAGAAATGGTGCTAAAAATTGTTAAGCAAATGGCCAGTACCCTCGCTCATTTGCATCAAAAGCAAGTAAGCCATGGTGACATTTATGCCCATAACAGCATGATCAATTCACAGGGCGAGTTATTATTCGGTGACTTTGGTGCAGCAACAGACTTATCAATGCTGACGCCTGATCAACAGCAGCGATTAGAAGGCATTGAAGCACGCGCCCTTGGTTATTTCATCGATGATTTACTGACTGTAGTCACTGAACAAAACGACATTACTAAGATGCTTTCTGACATCGCTCAAGAGTGCTTGGTACTAAACTCAGACAAACGCCCTCGCCTTTCTGAGCTAGTTTCGCGATTATGAGTGTAGTGTAATTATAAATAAAGCCTCTGTGAGGCTTTATTTTTGCTTTTTAAACGGGAACACCTGCTGCTTTAACATACCTTCGGGCATGTAATCGCCAACCACACCATATTTATCGGGCCACTCTGCTTGACCTTTGACAGCAGTGCCAAATAGATAATCTAAAAAAGAAAAATGCGCAGCATAGTTACGGTCAATGGCCGCTTTATCAGATGAATGATGCCAATGATGAAACTGAGGCGTAACGAGCACGTACTTTAACCATCCAAATTTTACCCGAACATTAGCGTGGTTAAACACAGCCTGAAAGCCAACAATAATGACATAGAGGCTAATGACATCCGATGGAAAGCCGAGCACAAAAATTGGCGTAAGCACTAAGCTGCGCGTCACGAGTATTTCTAAAATATGTTGACGAGAGCCAGCAAGCCAATCCATCTCTTTTGCACTGTGATGCACGGCATGAAAACGCCAAAGCAGGGGCACTTCGTGATAAGCCCTATGCACAAAGTACTGCATTAAATCAGCCACTAAAATGATTAAAAATAATTGGAGTAAAAATGGCAGTTGAATAATAAAGCCTTGCACTGTATTAGACACAGCCCAGCCAAAAGCATGATGCACGAACTGATTGGTTGCCAGCAATACAAAACCAATAATTAAGTGATTAACAAAGAAATGATTTAAATCACCCTGCCACTCAGTACGGAGAATTTTTTGTTCTTTACGGTGCGGCAGCAGCTTCTCAATAAGAATAAAAATCAGTGTGGAGCCAAGTAAGTCAAGAATAAACCAATCAAGCCCCAAGTACGGCGTATTATCTCTAAAGTCGCCCACTTCAACATTCGGCCCACCAAATGCAATAGCAAGCAAGATCAACACCCAAGCCGTTGCACCGAGCCGTTTATTAGTATTACGAACAAAATTCAACAACCCTAAACTGCCTGAAATAATTAATGCCACAAACATCAGCTGGCGCAAAAATTCGACACTGTAGTTTTGCCTGAGCTCTGGGGTCGTTAAGTACTCTGGAAAATGAAAAGCTAATACCCCTAAACAGGATAATACCGCTAAGAAGCAAGCAATATAACCACTGATATTGCCCTCACCCACTTGAAACTGCTCAGCTCTAAATAGCCGATGATAAAGACGTGTCATGATATAAAAATCCATTTATCAATTTTTCGCAGCATAACACAGAAGAATTTAGGAACAAATATTGTAAAGTAAGACATTATAAAGCAGCGTGAATGTTTGCTAGCAATTATCGATAGAATCAAATGTAAGTAGCCAACTAAAATACAAAAGAATCCTCATTGACTTTAAATGAGGAACAAACTAACCTGCACAAGTAAATTATTTTTAAAGGAATAAAAATGTCTACTTTCTCAATAAATAACCTACCATACGATTTACCAAACAATTCTGCTGATCAGCTAAGAGTATTAGCAACAATCATTGAAGTACCATACTCGCTAGTTAGTAATGGTGGCGATTATGAAGTAGAAGCAATTTGTGGTGCGATACTTTATCGCCATTTAGATAGACATCAAAGAGTTGAAGCTCTCACACTAATTAGAAGTTTAGAAAATAGAGCATTGTCTGGTAAATTAATTTCAATAGCGATTGAACCAACACTTGTGAATAAAGACTGGGGAGTTTGGTCATTAACTAAAGAAGAGCTTATAGCAGATCAATTATTTCATTCCCAAGCTGATAATTTAGCTTCATATGTAGGTCTAGGAGCTTCCGCAATGAGTGGAAGGGACCTTCTTACTAAGATTTGGAAAAAGAGAAAAATTACAAAGGGAGGTTTAGTGACTTTAGTAATTTGGGGGACTGTTTTTTTCAATAAATCAGAGCTTAATAAGGTCAACAATGAAATAAAAAGGCGCTCATCTATAAAAACAATAAACACTCCAAATTAGAAATGAATTATATAAAAAATTTAATATTTGGTGTTATCTTTATTGAAATTTCAGCCATCTTGGGATGGCTATATTCTTCATCGCCGGTGATGGAAAGCTATATATTTTTCTTATTTTTATCTGCAGCATTTATTTACTTAAACTACTTATCCTACTTACTCAAAAAGGTTGAAGGAAAAAGTGATTAGAAAACATATCATTTTATCAATTTTACTTAGCAGTTTCAGTGCTCAGTCTGATACAAAATGTGTAAATAACTCAAAGAGACTTCCTCTATATTCACAGCAGTTGAGTTCAAACTCTTTTGAGGCAAGTTTAAATTTATGGGAGATATCGAAGGAAAATCTTGATAAAAGAGGGCTTTCCGCGTCAAGGTCTGAAGATGTTTTTATTACATTTTTAGATGCCTACCAACAAGATAACTTAGAAGAAAAGCTTTTTTATAAGACTAAAATAATACATGAAATTAAAGAAGGAATTAGCATAAGCCGAGTTATTCAAGCTGAATTCCCTGGTAGTTTAGACTATGATTTGTTTTTTGTTAAAGTAAGTAAAAGAAAGGATGGAATATATTTTTTAAAAACAATAATAGCCCCTAGAGTTAAAAAAGATAAAATCAAAGAAGCTGTTAAATTTATCGAAAAATTCTCCATCGAAACAATTAATAAGTGCTGACAAATGGTTAAAAAAATCAATTACATTATATATCTTATAATTTTTGTAGCTATAACTTATCACTGGTTCACCTCCCCTGCAGATACAAAACAATCAATGTTTTACGCTTTGATTACTGTTTTTCCAATTTTATCATTTAACATCATTATTAAAATTTACCGGAATAAAAAACCGTTAAATCCTTAGAAAAAATAATGAATCCGTAACAATTACAGAAATACAGTACTTACCAGAAATTATTTTCGAAAAGTTATTGCTACTCAATTTTATTCAATATTTTTAAAGATATTTGGTTTTGGGAGATTAAATAACTATGTCAAAGGCTAAGTCATATCTTTTGAATATAAGCCTTATTCTAGTTAGCGCATTCGCGAATTTCATGTTGTTTTTAGAAGCTTATAAGAAACTCTCTATTCCATTTATAAATGAAGAACAAAGAGTAGAAAATGCTCCTTTGCTTTTTATTTATGTACTTCCTTCATTTATATTTCTTTCAGTTATAGTTTTTTTCCTATATAAAAAGTTACTCAAAAATCAGAAAAATAACGCATAAAAATGGGTAATCCTCCCATTTTTAATAGCCGTCAAAAATAGAGAGTTAAGCCACAGCCAACGGCGGTTTTCCTCCATTAGCTTTATGCGGCCTTTTATGATTATAAAACCACAGTCAAGTTGTAGCATGTTCTTGAACCTCTTCCAACGTATCAAATAAGTTTTTGCTCAACCAGCTATATCGAATTGTTTTGTTATGTCGTTCGATGTAAGCGTTTTGCTGTGGGTTTCCCGGCTGAATATAGTCAATTCGAATACCATGCTGTTTCGCCCAATGAGTAAATTCATGGCTGATAAATTCAGGGCCATTATCACAACGAATGACGCTTGGTTTACCTCGCCATTCGATGAGCTGATTTAGGCTTCTTATCACTCTAATTGCTGGGAATGAATACCCCGCATCAATCACTAAACCTTCACGTTTAAAGTCATCAATGACATTAAACAAACGTATTTTACGGCCATTACTGAGCTGATCATGCATAAAATCGACTGACCATACTTGATTACGCTTTATTGGCTCTTTTAATGGTTCGGGTTTATGTCGTT
>NZ_JADKNF010000029.1:0-24945 GCF_017808125.1 Pseudoalteromonas sp. PA2MD11 | reverse complement strand
CAATCCCGGATCGAGTGAAGAAAATGTGCAATCGGGAATGGATTAAATTGATTTAATCTTTATGCGGAATGGTATAACCCATGATTAAAAATTCTTAAAATCTCTACTGGTCTAACAGGTTAGCGATCTCTAAAATGGCTTACTTCACCTTGCGCTAATTCGTCTTTTATTAATGAACTTTACCTCTGCATTGTGCATGACGAATTACCACGCTGTTGGGTTTCGCTTCGCTCTACCCAACCTACGCCAGGCCTTAAAACTTTCCCCTTGCTAACTCGCTAACTTTACTCTAGCAACTCGCAACTCATCAGCTTATGAACCAAAAACAAAAACGCCAGCATATAGCTGGCGTTTTTTAATCTGAGGGTAAGCTTGGTATTAAGCTTTTGGACCTGCTGATTTGATTGCTTCTGAAACATCGTATTTAGCGAAGTTTTCAGTGAAGTCAGAAGCTAGTTTGTTTGCATATTCTGCGTACTTCTCTTTATCTTCCCATGTATTGATTGGGTTAAGAAGTTGGCTGTCTACACCAGGAACAGCCACTGGTACATCTAGGTTTAGAACGTCGATGTGTTGAGTTTCAACATCTGCCAGTTTACCTGATACGATTGCATCAACTACAGCACGTGTAGTCGGGATATCGAAGCGTTGACCAGTACCGTAAGGGCCACCTGTCCAACCTGTGTTAACTAGGTATACTTTAGCGCCGAATTCACGTACACGCTTCATTAGAAGCTCTGCATAAACGCCAGCAGGACGAGGGAAGAAAGGAGCACCGAAACATGTTGAGAATGTAGACTCGATGTCGCTTGTAGAACCGATTTCAGTTGAACCGACTTTCGCTGTGTAACCGCTTAGGAAGTGGTATGCAGCAGCTTCTTCAGTTAGTACTGAAACTGGTGGTAATACACCGCTTACGTCGCATGTTAAGAATACAACGGCTTTTGGCTCACCAGCACGGTTTTCTACTTTACGTTTTTCAACGTGCTCTAGTGGGTAAGCAGCTCGGCTATTTTGTGTAAGGCTTGTATCATGGAAATCTGGTACACGGTTTTCGTCAAGTACCACGTTTTCTAAGATTGTACCGAAACGAATTGCATTCCAAATTACTGGTTCGTTCTTTTGTGAAAGATCGATACATTTAGCATAACAACCACCTTCGATGTTAAATACGCTACCAGGTGCCCAACCGTGCTCGTCATCCCCAATAAGGAAACGAGTAGGATCTGCAGATAATGTTGTTTTACCTGTACCAGATAGACCGAAGAATAACGCAGTGTCGCCTGCTTCACCTACGTTTGCAGAGCAGTGCATTGGTAATACACCTTTTGCAGGAAGTAGGAAGTTTTGTACAGAGAACATTGATTTCTTCATTTCGCCAGCGTAGCGCATACCAGCTAGTAGAACTTTACGTTGTGCGAAGTTAATGATTACAGTGCCGTCACTGTTAGTACCATCACGCTCTGGGTCACATACAAATGAAGGTACATTCATTACCTGCCACTCAGGGAAGTCTGCAGTATTGTATGTTTGAGGTTCGATAAACATGTTTTTGGCAAAAATATGATGCCATGCAGTTTCTGTTGTAACTACTACTGGTAAATAGTGCTCAGGATCAGCGCCAACTTCTAGGTGAGAGATGAAGTGGTCGTTGCTTTTCACGTGTTCTTCTACACGTGCCCATAACGCGTCAAACTTGTCTGCATCGAATGGGCGGTTAACGTTGCCCCATTGGATTTCGTTTTCAGTGCTTGGCTCTTGAACAATAAAACGATCTTTTGGAGAGCGGCCAGTGCGAGCACCGGTTTTAGCAACAAAAGCACCATTAGCGGCTAGAGTCCCTTCGCCACGACGAATAGCGTGTTCGACAAGTTCAGCTGCTGTAAGATCAACAAAACTAGTAGCGTTTGCAGTCATGTTTATACCTAAATTGTGAGAGATTGAACGGGATAGCTCTGGGGTTCTTAGTTTTCCCTTTTGCTAAAATAATAGTAACAGAAGGATTAGGGATATTCGAGTGTCTGAAGGGCCTAAAAAGGCATATATTTGGCAAAAAACATGAATAATTTCAATGATACCGGTGTCATAAAATGACGCATTTTCATGACACCGGTATCATTAGTTTTGATATTATTTTTAATATAAAAGCCGCACTGATGGCGGCTTTGAATATAATAATTTTTATTATGATGTATTAATTAAAAATGGCTTTAATATCTTGCTCGTTGAATATGTAATCTTTTAAGCAATAATGACAGCTAATTTTTACTTCACCATTTGCTTGCACGTCGGCAAGTAATTCGTTTTGACCTACATTAACTAGTGCAGCAATTGTTTTGTCTCTGCTACAACCACAACGGAAACTAATAGACTGTGGTTCGAATAACTGAGGATTATCTTCATGGTAAAGTCGAGTCAGCACAGTGTTAGCATCTAAACCTAGTAACTCTTCATCTTTGATTGTGTTGCTAATCGCTTCTAGATGAGTAAAGTCTTCTACCGACTTTTCTTTATTAACGGGTAATACTTGTAAGAATAAGCCTGCTGCTTTTGCTGTGTCTGCTGTTACTTCAGTTGCAAACCAAAGACGTGTTTTTAATTGTTCCGATTGCTCAAAATAGTTTTCAAGGCATTTATCTAAGCTATCGTGTTCTAACGGTACAATACCTTGGTATCGCTCACCTTTAGTTGGCGTAATTGTAATAACCATATAGCCATTACCAATTAAGTCTTTTATTGAGCTACCGGTTACTTCACCTTGAAGGCGTGCGATGCCTCGCATGTTTTGTTTATCGTCACCATTAATTACGGCATATTTTACTGGGCCATCGCCTTGTAGTTGAACGGCAATTTCGCCTTCAAACTTTAAAGTAGCCGTCAATAAGCAGGTAGCAACAAGTAGTTCACCTAATAAGGTTTGCACAGGTGCTGGATAATTATGGTTTGCGATCATCTCTTGAAAAGTGTTTTCAATTTGTACGAGTTCACCACGTACATCGAGCTGATCAAATATATAACGATGAAGTAAATCTTGTTGCATGAGTTGCATTACCTAACTTGATTTCATTTTTAACAGTTCACGCCTTTGCTTCTTATCTGGTTTACGATCAGGATGTGGAGCAAAGAAGCTGTTGTTCTTACGGGCGATAGCATTTGCTTCGCGTTTCTCAATGCTTGCTTGAGTTTCTTGGTATAAGGTTTGTGCAATGGGGGCGCCTTGACGTTTTTCAAGGATCTTTTCAATTGTCACTACCTTTTCATCGACCCCTTGTAGTAGTTTAACTACTGCACCTACCTCGACAATTTTACTGGGCTTGGTACGTTGTCCATTATAATGCACTTTGCCACCTTGCACCATGTCTCTTGCTATTGAACGGGTTTTGTAAAAGCGGGCAGCCCATAACCATTTATCAAGGCGCACGCTTAATTCGTCTTGTTTGTCTTGTGACTTATGAGTGTTACCTTTTGACACAATTGTGCTCTTTTATAGCTGCTGATATATAGGCAAAATTTACCATGAAACTTAATCACAAAGAAACAGTCATAGTTATTCCTTGCAGCCCCTGTTCGTTGAATTTACCTTGTTTACAAAGTTTAATATACGTGTGCTTGTTGAATGAAAAATGAAAAGGTACTATAGGCCAGCTATCAAGCAGTAAATTAAAATAAGAAATAGAGTTTATGGATCAACACTTACAACAAGTTAAACAGTTTTTGAACGGCTTACCTCATGCCAAGCTAAGTGCATTTGTAGTGCTGTTAGTTGTTGTTTACATTGCTTTTTTGTCATCCAAGCTGTTTTGGCTTGTATGGCCAGAACCCGATACAAGCGCATTGCCAGTAACAGGTGTTAATACCATGGCAAAGCGAGTTGAGACTGTCAGTTCTCGACAAATAATTGAGCAAAATTTATTCGGCAAAGTTGTTGTCGAAACTAAAAAGTCTGCCGCTAAACAAAATCAAGTCATTAACAACGCCCCTGAAACACGTCTAAGTATTAACCTAACCGGCATTGTTGCTGTAAGCCAAAATGACCAAGCAGGTCTTGCTATTATCGAATCTCAAGGAAAACAAGAAACCTATGTTGTCGATGATGCAATTAAAGGCACTCGCGCCAAGCTTGCTCAAGTATTACCTGACCGAGTAATTTTAGATGTTAGCGGTCGTTTTGAAACGTTAATGCTTGATGGTCTAGATTTTACGAAAACGGTGTCTATGCCAGTGTTAGCAGAGCGTGATGAATCAGAATTAACTGCAGGCCCTCAACTTGTCGAAAATAATGAAATAAATGCGACTGAAGATGAAGAGGTAAAAGAAGCGCTCATCGAAACGCGTGAAGAAGTATTAGACGATCCCGGTAAACTATTTGACTACATTCGCGTCTCTCAAGCGATGGTTGATGGCGAGTTAGTGGGGTACCGCTTAAGCCCAGGTAAAGATCCTGCTTTATTTAAGCAAATGGGACTAATGAATAATGATTTAGCTATTGCGATTAATGGCTATCAATTAAATGATTTGAAACAGGCAATGTCAGCAATAAACGAATTACGAAATAGTACTGACGCAAGTATCACTATCGAACGCGATGGTGAGCAAATTGATGTGCAATTTAGCCTGCAATAACTAGCTTTGGAGTTTTTATAGAATGGTTCACGCGCTACACCTCACAAAAATCAAAAAAGGGTTAGCTAAATATGCAGCGCTTTTTTTATTAACAGGATTATCGCTTTCAGTTTCAGCTGTTGAGTATGCGGCTAATTTTAAAGGCACTGATATTAATGAGTTTATTAATATCGTTGGTAAAAATTTAAATAAAACCGTCATTATTGACCCAAATGTGCGTGGCAAAGTAAATGTGCGCAGTTATGAGTTAATGGATGAAAAGCTTTATTATCAGTTCTTTTTAAATGTACTTGAGGTTTATGGTTATTCAGCTGTAGAGATGGATAACGGTATTATCAAAATTGAAAAAAGCTCTGACGCTAAAAAGTCAAATGTACCGCTTATCACTGAGGATAACCAAGCCAGTGGCGATATGATGGTAACGCGAGTTGTACGTGTTAAAAATGTAAGCGTACAAGAGCTTGGCCCGCTAGTTCGTCAATTTAGCGATCAAAAAGATGGCGGCCACGTTGCTAACTTTAATGCTGCGAACGTGATGATGTTGACCGGCCATGCAGCGTCAGTTAACCGCTTAGTAGAAATTATCCGCTCTGTTGACCAAGCTGGTGACAAGCGTGTTGATATTGTAAAGCTTAAGTTTGCTACCGCAGATGATGTTGTGTCTGTTGTTGAGAATATTTATAAAGATGGCGGTAAAGGAAGCGTTCCAGAATTTCTAATTCCTAAAGTAGTTGCTGATGGTCGAACTAACAGTGTGATTGTCAGTGGTGAAGCGCAAGCACGTACTCGCGCTGTTGAATTAATTAGCCGTTTAGATGGTGAATTAGAAAACCAAGGTAACACTAAAGTTATCTACCTTAATTACGCCAAAGCAGAAGACCTTGTAAAAGTATTGCAGGGCGTAAGCAAAACACTAGCAGAAGATGCGCAAGGCGGTGCAACTAAAACGCGCTCTCGTAATCAAAACGAAACAAGTATTGAAGCACACCCTGATTCAAATTCACTTGTTATTACTGCACAGCCTGACACCATGCGCTCGCTTGAGCAAGTAATTGAGCGTCTTGATGTGCGTCGTGCGCAAGTTTTAGTTGAAGCTATCATTGTTGAAGTTTTAGAAGCTGATGGTATCAACTTAGGCTTACAATGGATTTCAGAGCAAGGCGGAATGATGCAGTTTAACAACGGCACAACAGTACCAGTTGGTTCGTTAGCCGTTGCAGCTGAGCAAGCACGCGATAAAACGATTGAAGGTACGGTTGTAGGTACCGAAACTGGTACAGTCACCAAGACTTCTGAAACACAAGAAGGTGACTTAACGGCACTTGCCTCATTACTAGGTGGTATCAATGGTTTAGCCATGGGGATTGTTAAAAACGATTGGGGTGCAATTATCCAAGCTGTTTCAACCGATACTAACTCTAATATTCTTGCTACGCCGTCTGTAACGACCATGGATAACGAAGAAGCATCAATGATTGTTGGTCAAGAAGTACCGATTATCACAGGTTCGCAAACAGGCTCAAATAATGCGAATCCATTCCAAACAGTTGAACGTCAAGAAGTAGGTGTAAAACTTAAAGTGACACCACAAATCAATGACGGTTCAGCAGTTCAGTTAACGATTGAGCAAGAAGTGTCGAGTGTGAGTGGTGCTACTGCGGTCGATATTTCAGTAAACAAACGTGCCATTAAAACCACGGTTATGGCTGATGATGGTGGTATGGTTGTACTGGGCGGCTTGATTGATGAAGATGTGCAAGAAAGTGTCTCTAAGGTGCCATTATTAGGTGATATTCCAGTACTTGGCCATTTATTCCGCTCAACCAGCACCAGTAAGCGTAAACGTAACCTGATTGTATTTATTCGTCCTACCATTGTTCGCGATGGCATCAGCATGAATAAATTAAGCCACTCAAAATATAACTTTATCCGTGGCGAACAACACAAACAAAAAGAAGATGGTATTGATTTAATGCCATTAGAAGATGCGCCAATTCTTCCAGAGTGGGATGATGCCTTAGTATTACCACCAACTTACGAAGAATATCTAAAACAACAAAACGCGAATGAGCGCAATGATGACTAATGCAATTTCTGAAATCAATGACGAGCTAGCATCAGACGTATCAGCTAATCATGATGAGCTGCTAACAAGTGATGATCTTGTTAGCTTGCCAACTAAGCGGTTGCCATTCTCGTATGCGCGTCGCACAGGTGTGCTGTTAGGTAAAGATCAAGACAACTGGACAGTTTATTACCGCGGTGAGTTGGATGTTAACGCTTTACTTGAGGTGCGTCGTATTGCGGGTCATGGTTTTTCGCTAGAACAATTACCTGATGATAAATTTGAGCTGTTGCTTGAGGCTTCTTATCAGCGTGATAGTTCTGAAACACAGCAAATGATGGAAGATATCGGCAACGAGGTTGATTTATTCTCGCTTGCAGATGAGTTACCGCAAACTGAAGATCTCCTTGCAGGTGATGATGATGCGCCAATCATCAAGCTGATAAACGCGATGCTCAGCGAAGCAATTAAAGAAGGTGCTTCAGATATTCATATCGAAACCTTTGAGCAAGAGCTGGTAATTCGCTTTAGGGTTGATGGCGTATTAAAAGAAGTTTTAAAGCCGAATCGTAAACTCGCTTCACTGTTGGTGTCGCGTATTAAGGTTATGGCGAAACTAGATATTGCTGAAAAGCGGATTCCGCAAGATGGCCGTATTAGTTTGCGTATTGCTGGTCGTGCCGTAGATGTGCGTGTATCGACTATGCCATCAAGCTTTGGTGAGCGTGTCGTGCTACGTCTACTTGATAAAAACAACGCACGCCTGAACCTAGAAGATTTAGGTATGACTGAGCGTAACCGTGAATTGTTTGCTGATTTAATCAGTAAGCCACACGGTATTATCTTAGTAACCGGTCCTACGGGTTCTGGTAAAAGTACCACCTTGTATGCGGGCATGAGCCAAATTAATTCACGGGACCGTAATATTCTTACCGTTGAAGATCCAATTGAGTACGAGATCCCAGGCATTGGTCAAACTCAGGTTAATACCAAAGTTGATATGACCTTTGCACGTGGCTTACGTGCTATTCTTCGTCAAGACCCTGACGTAGTGATGGTGGGTGAGATCCGTGACCTTGAAACAGCACAAATTGGTGTGCAAGCGTCATTAACCGGTCACTTGGTGATGTCAACACTGCATACTAACACGGCTGCTGGTGCTATCACGCGTATGGAAGACATGGGCGTAGAGCCTTTCTTACTGTCATCATCGTTACTCGGTGTATTGTCACAACGCTTAGTGCGTACTTTGTGTAATAGCTGTAAAGAAGGTCACATTGCTGATGAGCGCGAGTGTCAGTTACTAGGTGTTAATCCTGCTGAGCCGCCAACAATTTATCGTGCAGTTGGTTGTGAAGAGTGTAACTTTAATGGTTATCGCGGTCGTACGGGTATTCATGAATTGCTGGTTGTTGATGAAACAATTCGTGAAATGATCCACAGCGGTAAAGGCGAACAAAGTGTTGAAAAGTATATTCGTAAACATAGCCCAAGTATTCGCCAAGATGGTTGTAATCGCGTGCTTGCAGGTCGCACTACCTTAGAAGAAGTCTTGCGTGTAACACGTGAGGAAGGTTAATCATGGCAGCATTTGAATACCGTGCCCTCGACGGCAGAGGTAAAGAGAAAAAAGGCATTCTTGAAGCCGATACGGTAAAGCAAATCCGCCAAACTTTGCGCGATCAAGGTCTAATGCCTTTAGAGGTCGTTGCTGCTGCAGAAGGTGAAAAGCAAGCGACTGGGGCAAAGGGCTCTTTATTTGGGAGTTTCTTTAAACCAAAAATTTCGACTTCAGATTTAGCATTAATCACCCGTCAGCTTGCAACCTTAATCCAGTCAGCATTACCTGTTGAAGGGGCTGTCATGGCGGTGGCTGAGCAATGTGAAAAGCCGCGTTTAAAGCGCATGCTTATGGCCGTGCGCTCAAAGGTTGTTGAAGGTTATACCTTAGCTGATGGCATGAGCGAGTTTCCGCATGTCTTTGATGATTTGTATCGTGCTATGGTGGCAGCTGGTGAAAAATCGGGTCACCTAGACCAAGTTTTAAATCGTTTAGCAGATTACACGGAACAACGTCAGCATATGCGTAGTCAAATCACACAGGCGATGGTGTATCCAACCATTCTTGTGGTATTTGCTATTGCGATTGTCTCTGTATTATTAGGTACCGTGGTACCAAAAATCTTGAAGACCTTCGAAAAATCAAAACAAGTATTACCCTGGACGACTGAATGGGTAATGGCCGCCAGTAATTTTGTGCAAAACTACTGGTTTATTAGTTTAGTCATTATAACCGTGTTAGCTGTGGCCATTAAGCAAGCGCTTAAACAGCCGCATATTCGTTACTGGTATGACGAAAAAGTGCTGCATTTACCGGGCATTGGTAAGGTAGCTCGCGGTGTTAATACGGCGCGTTTTGCTCGAACTTTAAGTATTTTATCGTCAAGCTCAGTGCCGCTACTTGAAGGGATGCGTATCTCAGGTGGTGTACTGGCTAACGAAAAAATGAAAAAGTCAGTGCAAGATGCTGCAACACGTGTAAGTGAAGGGGCGAGCCTTCGTGCTTCACTTCAGCAAACCAAACTTTTCCCACCTATGATGCTACACATGATAGCCAGTGGTGAAAAATCAGGTGAACTTGAGCAAATGCTGGAACGTGCTGCAAATAACCAAGATCGTGAGTTTGAGAGCATGGTAAACGTGTCTCTGAAACTATTAGAGCCCGCGATGATTGCTTCAATGGCGGTAATTGTATTGTTTATTGTTATGGCAATACTACAGCCGATTATGGCAATGAATAAGGCTGTAGGTCTTTAAATTAGGGAACACTAGAGCAATTAGCAGCTAACACTGCCGCTCTATAATAAATTTTTGAAGAAAGTTAGAGGTATTTTTGTGAACAAACAGTCAGGTTTCTCATTACTAGAAGTCATGGTAGTACTGGTTATTATCGGTATGATCATGTCAATTGTGGCGCCAAATATCATGGGTCAGCAAGAAGAAGCTGCAATCGATAAAGCACACTTAGATATTCAACAAATTGAAGATGCGTTAAGCCTATACAAGCTTAAAAACAAAGCGTATCCAACCACAGAGCAAGGCTTAGAAGCGCTAGTGAATAAAACAAGCATTGAGCCAATTCCAAAGCGTTTTCCTGATGGCGGTTTCCTTGAGAAGTTACCAGAAGATCCATGGGGTAATCCTTACCAGCTAATCAGCCCAGGAGAAATCGGTAAAATTGATATCTTCTCAATGGGTCCTGATGGTGAAGCAGGTACTGATGATGACATCGGTAACTGGGATGAAGAAAAGTAATAATGCCTAAATTCAGCCAACTGAACAAAGCTTATACACATCAAGGCTTACTATTATGGTAAGCCTTGGTCGTTTGCGTTTGGCTGGCCGTGCTAAGCACGCGAAAGGGTTTAGCCTCATCGAAATATTAATGGTGCTCGTGGTGATTGGTTTTGTCACCAAAATGGTTGCCTACAGTTTTGATGGAGGTGCTGAAGAAGAACTCGAAAAACAAGCGCTCAGATTACATACTACGATTAATATGGCGTCTGAGTTTGCGATTTTAAATCAGGTTGAGCTGGGCTTTCATCTTGACCAAGATACATTTGAATTTTTAGTTTTTGACGGTGATAAGTGGGTTACTTTTGACCGTGAAAAATTGTTTGCCCCAATTAAGGTTGATGAGCGCTTTGAACTCACTCTTAACCTTGATGATTTAGCCTGGGCACAAGATAACTTGCTAGAGCAGTCCAACTGGCGTGAATTAATGAGCGGTGGTGACGAAGACAGCTTACTTGAGCTGCAAAAGCTCAAAATACCGCAAGTCCTTATTTTATCTTCTGGCGAAGTCAGTGCGTTTCAATTGATTTACGAGCTTAAAGATGAGCGTGAACCACAGTATTTTATCGAAGGCGAATTTATGGCCCCGGTAAAGTTTCGTATGGAGCCTGAGTAATGAATAAGTCAGCAGGTTTTACCTTACTCGAAGTGATGGTTGCCTTGGCTATTTGTGCAATGGCCGGTATTGCCGCAATGCAGGCAACCGGTGAGCACATTAATCACCTATCGTCGATTGAAGAACAAACTTATGCTTCTTGGGTTGCCGAGAACGTAATGGTTGAGCAGCGCGCTAAAGGCGATAAATGGACAGGCAAAAGTGGCGTCAAAGGCACTGAAACGCTCGCTGGTTTTGAATGGTACTGGCGTCAGGACGTGGTTCCTACTGCTGATAAAACCTTTGTAAAGGTCACCATTAACGTGTTCGCCGATGAAAAGCTTGAATACCCAGTGTATGAGCTTTCTACTTATTTGAATAAAGGTGATAAGTAGTGAAGCAACGCGGTTTTACCTTACTTGAAGTAATTGTCGCCATGGGCATTTTAGCCTTTGTGGTGTTATCGACCCATCAAATTCTTGATTCGACAACCAAAGCAAAAGAAGCCTCAGACGAGACGATTGCTGAGTTAAATGGTTATCAAACCTTATTTCGTTTGATGGACCAAGATTTTAGTCAAATGACTAAACGTCAGGTTCGAAACGAAGCCGGTGATTTTCAAGACACGTATGTGCTAGCTGGTCGTTATGTTCTTGATAGCCAATACGATGGCATTGGGTTTGTTCGTGATGGTTGGATTAACCCGATTAATCTATTACCGCGCTCTGAACTGCAAGCGGTTGGTTATCGCGTGATAGATGATAATCTTGAACGAGTGTATCGGGTGTATGTTGATCAACTAGATAACATGGAGCCGCGCTCACAAGTTATTTTAGAAGATATTGAAGATCTGAAGTTTGAATTTTTAGATGACAAAGACGAGTGGCAAGAGCAGTGGCAAATTAAAGCGCTGCCAAAAGCGGTTGCAGTCACTATTCAAAAAATAGAACAGGAGCCAATTCGTCGCGTGTTTTTGGTGCCAGGTGAGGGCAAAGTAACTACTCAAACAAATAATAGTAATAACGGCGCTAATGGTAATAACAATAATAATAGCGGAACGGGTGGCTAGTCATGACTACAATGAATCGTTCCAAAGGTGCGGCGCTTGTTATTGTGCTATTTATTGTGGCGCTGGCTGCGATGTTAGCCGTTGAGATGAGTGCTAATTTAATGGTGCAAGTGCAGCGTAGTAGCAATATTCAAAACCATCAACAGGCTAAATGGTATGCCTTTGCAGCTGAAGAGCTGGCAATTAAAGCACTAAAACAAACTAAAAAAGATGATCCTGATAAAACGCATTTAGAGCAAATTTGGGCACAGCAGGGCGGGGTTCCTTATCCTGTTGATAATGGTACCTTAAGTGGCACGATTACTGATTTACAAGCATGTTTAAACTTAAATGCATTGCATGTAAAACCAGATCCGCAGATGGATCCAAATAATAAAACGAACCCAGCACATAAGGCATTGTTGGCATTATTAGAAAACATTGAGAATTTACCAACGGATGAATCAGAAGAAGCTATGGCCGATAGTGTGTTTGATTGGTTAGATGAAGATAGTATTACCTATCGCTCGGGTGCAGAAGAAGATGAGTATTTATCTCGACAATACCCATATATGACGGCAAATAGTTACTTTGCTTCGACCTCTGAACTTCGTTTGGTAAAAGGTTTTAACCCACTCGTTATGGAGAAACTCTTACCATTTGTGTGTGTTATTCCTGGCAGTGAGTTGTTGCAAATAAACGTTAATACACTACCTGCAGAAAGTGCGATTTTATTAAGCTCGCTTATTGATGGCTTAAGCCTTTCAGGCGCTGAAGCTGTATTATCATCACGTCCTCAAGATGGGTATGATGATTTAGAAGCTTTTTTTGAAGAGGTTAACCAACAAGGCGCACAAAACGTGAAAGCCGTTGAAAATCTATTCAGTATCAACAGTGAATATTTTAAACTACAAACGCAGGCTGAATTTGCAGAGCTGCGTTTTTCGATGACCACCTTACTCCATGCCACTAATGGTACAGTAACGATACTGGCGCGAAAATTTGGAGGCGTACAGTGACAGAGATATTGTTGATCCGTACGGGTCAAACGTTAAAAGACAGCCTTAACTGGCTAATTTACTCACCAATAGAACAAGAAATAATTGCCAGCGGTGAAATTGCCAATGCAACACAACTTGGTGAGCTAACAGAAAAAGCACAATCACGGGAAGTAGTCGCACTTTTACCAAGCGATCAGGTACAACTTAAAACAGTTACCCTACCAACTAAGTGGAACCGTAAGTTAGAGCAAGCACTTCCTTACATGCTAGAAGAAGAAATAGCCTGTGATGTTGATGACTTGTTCATAGCGATTGCTGAGCCAACACTTGTTGATGAAAAGCACGCTATTAACATCGCGATGACCGATCGTGAATGGTTTGAGCAATGGCTAGCAGAGTTTAATGAGCATGGCATCGAAGTATATAAAATACTGCCGGATGCTTTATTGTTACCTGATGTTGATGACAACACTCAGTTACGCGCTATTGAGCTTAATGGCCAGTGGCTATGTAAACAGGGTAACTGGCATATTGCCGCTGTAGAGCCGAACTGGCTTGCTGGCTATTTAACAGCATTAGGTAACCCTGATGTTGCACACTTTAGCCCTGCAACGGCTTTTCCTGACACAGTTAACCTTAGTGCTCAAACGCAGCAATACGATTTACCTTTAGCCTTATTTGCTAAGCAGTTACCTGAAGTGAAATTCAACCTTCGCCAAGGTGTTTATCAGCTTAAGAAAAAATCAGCGATTTGGTGGGGCTATTGGCAAAAAGCAGCTATTGCAGCAGGTGTTGCACTAGTTTGCAGTGTGGGTGTTAAGTCGCTTGAGCTTTATAAGTTAAATAACCAGCTTGAAGCCGCAAAAGCAGAAGTGGTTGCTAATTATCAGCGTGCTTTTCCAAATAAAAAAGTGCGACCTCAGCTTATCCGTAGTCAAATTCGCAGCGAACTTGCATTGATAGAAGGTGGCAGCACTGCTGGCTTCTTAGATTTGACTAACGATCTTGTCTCGATTTTTAGTGAAGTAAACGACTTCACACCAGAAACGCTTCGCTACGATCAAGGTCGTAACGAATTACGTATTCGCGCGCGCGGCAAAGATTTCCAGTCATTCAGTAAAGTAAAAGCAATATTAGAGCAGCGTGGCTTAACCGTAGATCAAGGCTCGCTGAACAATGATGGTGATTATGTCGTTGGTGAAATTAAGTTACGAGGTGCGGCATGAAAAACCAAATAATCAATTATTGGCGCTCGTTAAAAGAACAAGAGCAGCAACTTGTAATGGTTGCAGGTGGTGTGTTTGTTATTTTTGTGCTGGTTATGGGGGTCTTTCGTCCACTTAACGCTGCTATCGAAAAAGCAGAGCAAGACACAATAAAACAGCAAGAGTTGTTGGCGTGGGTTGATGAAAGTATTGTTAAACTTAAAGCGGGTGGTAATGCACGTAATACGAGCAGCCGTAGCTTAAGCCAAATCGTTAATAGCACCCGTAATCGTTATCAAATTATCATTAGCAAAATGCAGCCAAATGACAATTCACTTCGTTTAACCATTGACTCTGTTGAGTTTAATAACCTTGTTGAATGGTTAGATGAACTGGTTAATTCACATGGTGTGCTAATCGAGAATTTAGATTTAAGTAAAGATGACAAATCAGGCTTTGTGCGTGTAAGTCGTTTGGTACTAGAGAAGTAAACGATGAAAAGAGTTATTTTATTAATCACAGTGTTTGTGATGTGTTTTTTGGTGTTTACGCTGGTAAAAACACCCGCTGCCGTTGCACTTGATTTAGCCAAGCCACATTTACCAAAGCAATTACAATTAGGTAAAGCCAGTGGCACGCTATGGGACGGGCGCATTATGCAGGTACGTTTTGATGGTGAGCAATTAAACAATGTGCGTTGGCAATTGTCGGGGTGGTCACTGTTTACAGGTAAATTAGTGGGTACGGTACGTTTTGGTGATCCTCGTGATAAAGCGGATATTTCAGGCCATGCTGATTTTTCTTACGGTTTATTTAACCAAGCGGTTACTGTGAAAAAGACCACTTTACGCTTAACAGTTGAACGTGCCATGGAGCGTTTACAGCTCCCTTTACCGATTAGTGCGCAAGGTCGTGTGATTGTAGATTTAGATGAGTACAGTTCAGGCGAGCCTTATTGTGAAAGTCTAAGCGGCGAAATTGCGAGCCCGAATATTGATGTGAAAGGAATGAATAACTGGTTTAGCATTGGTCCTTTAAGTGGCCGTTTAAGCTGTAAATCCGGTGATGTAGCAGTACTTGTAGACCCTGAAAACCGTTTAGGGCTTGAAGCTGATGCAGTATTAAAAGCGAACCTAGACTTTAAAGTAGCTGGTTATATTAAACCTGAAGCAAGCTTACCGAAAGAAGTGCATGATGCTGCGAAGTTTCTTGGTCGTCCTGATAACGAAGGTCGTTATCCGCTTAACTTTTAAATTGGATTAATTGAATAGTATGCAATTACCTGAGTTTTCAAAGCAGCAAAGCGAGCTTTTAAGTCAGTTTTTAGCGCAGCATCAAGATGCGCTTAGCTTGGCGCAAACCCAAGGTTATTTATTTGCGGTGATCTGTGCTCCGGAGCCGCTTGATGTTCACCAGTGGTTAGAAGAAGTTGCACCTGGTTCTGATGGGCAAATGGATGAGCAAGTGCTGTTTGCATTTATGGCTTTATATCAACAGATCAGCGAACAAGTATTCGAAACGGGTTTTGCATTACCTGTGAGCCTACAGCTGAGCTCGCAAGGGCAACAATACCTAGATATTCAAGAATGTCAGCATTGGAGCCAAGGTTTTATGCATGGTGCGCAAGGTTACGTTAACAAGCTATTAAGCGCGCCACAGTTAGCTGATGAGTTAAAAGAAGCCTTGGCTACAGCTCTGCAAAGCTTAGGCTTTTTTACCCTTGAAGCGAGTGAAATTGCAGCCCTTGCAACTGATAATGGTTTATCAGAAGGGCAACTATGCCAGCAGCAATATGAAGTAATGAATGAATTCGCCGCTGGCTTTGCAGAGTTAATTGAAGTCGTTGCTGTAAATAGCCAACTATATAATGATGAGAGCTGGAACTAACCCAGCTCGAGTAAGATGTTTGTGCAACCTTTGGCACAGCATACAACGCCTTTACCTGGCTGATCAGTTTTCAAATCTAAGGTGAGGGCGCCTTTACACTCTTCGCAGTATAAGGTTTGACCCTTGCCCAGCTTCTTTAGCATATTACGTTGTTTAGCAAACGAGTCGCTGGTTTTTTTGTTTAAAGCAGAAAAGTCCATTACTTGTTTAGCCTTTCTTCAAGCGCATTCGAAACAATACTACAAACACGATTCAAGCGTTCGCCATAAAAGTACAAGTTAATATCTTTTTCACGGCAATAATGAAGGTGAAAGAGTTGTAGTTTATCGTCGGTAGTGAATGTGTCTTCAATATACTCAAGCTCTGAGTTTGATAAATTAAGTTGTGACTTAATATTATTTTTAGCCATATTAGCGGCAGGACTTCGGTTTACCTTACTAGCATCAGAAATCATACCGACTCCCTCACCTAGTAACCTGTCCCTAGGTTCTTTGATCAAAGGATGATCAATTGTGAAAAGTGCTAAAATTATAAGCACTAAGATGAGAAATTTTTTCATAGTCCAATAAACTTTGATCTGAATGAATAGGTGGTAGCTGCAAGTTTAATAAAATGGTTGTTTTAAAAGCAAGCAGATACGATTAAATAGTTAAAAGTTCGTATATGAAATCGAACCCTGAAATTTTCCATAGATTGAGTATAATGCAATATATAGATTTAAAGTTTCAGAAATCTTTGAACGTAATGAGATGTATTCTGATTTGCTTATTGGCACAGAAACCTCTTACTGCAAACATATGTTTGAGTATTATTTCCTAGTGGCGTTGAGGAATTTTAATGGATAATCAGATTAAGGTTAAAAATATCCCAACGGAAGTAAAAATCCAGAAACCGGAAAATGCTTCCCTCGATGATAGATTTAATCCACGTAACCGTATTTATGTTCGAGCTGTAACTGGCTTACACCAATTGTTAAGGCAGCGAATTGGTTTTATCGGCATGCTTGCGTTCATGCTACTACCTTGGATCAACTTCCATGGCCAGCAAGCTGTACTGTTCGATTTGGTAGGGCAAAAGTTTAACATTTTTGGTTTAACGCTTTGGCCACAAGATCTGACTATCCTTGCTTTCATTTTAATGTTGGCGGCGTTTGCGTTGTTCTTAGTAACTACTTTCTATGGACGGGTTTGGTGTGGTTATACTTGCCCACAAACTGTTTGGACTTTCATTTTTATTTGGTTTGAAGAAAAGTTTGAAGGTACAGCTAATCAGCGAAAGAAACTAGATCAACGCCCGATGGACTTTGATAAGTTTTGGCGAAAAAGCGCCAAGCACGGTAGCTGGTGGTTATTCTCACTTTATACAGCGTTTACTTTTGTTGGTTATTTTACGCCTATCCGCCAGTTGCTACCTGATCTTTTTACTCTTGATGCAACAGCGTATTCGTATATTTGTTTAGCCGTGTTTGCAGTCTGTACTTATGGTAATGCGGGTTGGATGCGCGAGATTATGTGTTTACACATTTGTCCTTATTCTCGCTTTCAATCAGCTATGTTCGATAAAGATACCTTTACCGTGAGCTATGATGAGGCACGTGGTGAGAGCCGCGGCCCACGTTCACGCAAGCAAGATCCAAAAGAGCTTGGCTTAGGTGATTGTATCGACTGTAACTTATGTGTGCAGGTGTGCCCAACGGGGATCGATATTCGTAACGGCTTACAATATGAGTGTATTAACTGTGGTGCATGTATCGATGCGTGTGATGGGGTGATGGATAAAATGAATTACCCACGCGGACTTATTTCCTACACCACAGAACGCAACTTAGAAACGCCAGACAACAAAACACACGCACTGCGCCCTAAGTTAATTGGTTATTTAGTTATCTTAGTGGTGTTAACAGGGGCGCTGGTGGCAAATATTGCGATGCGTAAACCGATGGAGTTGGATATCATCCGTGACCGTAATCAGCTATACCGTGTTGACTTTAATGGCCTAGTTGAAAACACCTATACACTAAAAGTAATTAACAAAGCTCAGCATCAGCAAACCTTTAATATTCGTGTTGAAGGGCTTGATAACTTTGAGTACATTGGCAAACAAACTTTCACAGTACCTTCTGGCGAGTCTTATAACGTGCCACTGTCATTGGTTGTTGATCCATATGATTTGAAAAAGCCGATGACGAAGTTTGAGTTCGTACTTTCTGTCGATGGTGAGCCTGATGTGCAGATTTCACAGCCGAGTAACTTCTTTAAGGCGCGATAATTAAGTACACTGAGCGAATGAATAAAAAGCGGGATTTTCCCGCTTTTTTTATATGATGAGGCATTATGAGTAAATTTAGTTTTGTAGACCTTACACCCGATTCAATTTTAGATGCGGTTGAAAGTATCGGTGTTTATGCTGAATCAGGGCTGCTGGCATTAAATAGCTACGAGAACCGTGTTTATCAATTTAAAGCAGAAGATGGCCATCGTTATGTTGTTAAGTTTTACCGTCCAGAGCGCTGGAGTAAGGCGCAAATCTTAGAAGAGCATGCATTTGCATTTGAACTCGCTGATGCCGAAGTGCCAGTTGTTGCACCTGTAATTATCGAAGGGCAAAGCTTATTTGAGCATGATGGTTATTTGTTTACGTTATTCCCAAGTGTGGGGGGCCGCATTTTTGAAGTTGATAATTTAGATCAACTTGATGTACTTGGCCGCTTAATTGGACGAATGCACCAAGTAGCAAAAGCAAAGCCATTTGAACATAGACCTGTGATCAGCTGTGAAGAATATCTTAAGACAGCTAAAGTTCAGTTACAGGCAAGTAACTTGGTGCCAATGGCATTAGAGAACGCCTTTTATACTATTTTAGATTTGGTGATCAAAGAAACCACACAGCAGTATATAAATGTTGAAACTATTCGTCTGCACGGTGACTGTCATGCCGGCAATATACTGTGGTCTGGTGATGCATTAATGTTTGTTGATTTAGACGACAGCCGACAAGGGCCTGCAATTCAAGATCTTTGGATGATGCTCAGTGGCGATCGTAACAATCAACTGTTACAGTTAGACACTTTAGTCGCAGCGTACGAAGAATTTTGCGATTTTGATCACAGCCAATTAAAGCTGATTGAACCACTTAGAGCGATGCGAATGGTGCATTACATGGGCTGGTTGGCGAAAAGGTGGGATGATCCTGCGTTCCCGCGGAACTTTTCATGGTTTGCTGAAGACAAATACTGGGAGCAGCAAATACTAGCGTTAAAAGAACAGCTTGCAGCGCTACAAGAAGCACCATTAAAATTATTACCATAAATTTTTAAAGTTAATAAAGTCGAGAGAACAATGTTTAAAAAATTAAAGTTAAGTCTACTCATTTTATGTTTACCTTTTGCGGCCTTTGCTGCTGATTTTGAAGCAGGTAATCAATACGAAGTATTAAAAGTTGAGAAAAGTGCAACACCTCAAGTAACCGAGTTCTTTTCATTTTATTGCCCACACTGTTTTCAGTTTGAACCAGTTGCAAAAGCATTAACGGCAAGTCTTCCTGAAGGGACTGAATTTGTAAAAAGTCATGTTAACTTTTTAGGCGGTGTGTCTAAGCAAACTCAAAGTAACTTAAGCTATGCCTACTTAATCGCTAAGCAACATGGCAAAGCAGAACAAGTAGCTGATCAAATCTTTAACAGCATCCATAGACAACGTGCCTTACTTAAAGACATGAAAGACGTTAAAGCACTACTTGCAACTAATGGTATTAGTAATGAAGTGTTTGATGCTGAAATTGCAAGCATGCCAGTGATTAGCGCTGAAAAAGCGATGCAAGATAAGCAGCAAAAATATTCAGACATGGGCGCCTTAACAGGTGTACCAACTTTTATCGTCAATGATAAATACAAAATTAATTTAAATACCATCAAGAGCCAGCAGATGCTTGATGAATTAGTCGAATTTTTATTAAAACAATAATTTTGGAGTAAAGAAGTAATGATCAAGTTAGTAAAAGCTGTATTAATGGCTGCCACGCTAGGTTTAGCGGCAAATGCCTCAGCTGCTCAATATGAAGAAGGTAAGCATTATGAAACGATTGATGCCCGCGCTTCTAAAAAGCCAGAAGTAAAAGAGTTCTTCTCATTCTACTGCCCACACTGTAATAACTTCGAGCCAGTTGTGAAAGAGCTTAAAACACTTCTTAAAGATGGCGTTAAATTCAAAAAGAGCCATGTTGATTTTTCAGGTCCTCGTGACCCAGAAATTCAAACCATCTTAGCGCAAGGTTATGCGACGGCTAATGTGTTACCACAGAAAGACGCGTTAGTAGCCGCTGTGTTTAATCATATTCACGGTAAGCGTGCTCGTATTAACGAACTAGCTGATATGAAAGACATCTTTGTTTCACAAGGTGTATCGGCTGAAGATTTTGATAAGTACTACAACAGCTTTTCTGTACGTACTATGGCGTCTAAAATGAAACGCGACCAAGAATACTACCAACAAAAAGGTGCTTTAAAAGGCGTTCCAACTTTTATTGTTAATGGTAAATATCGCTTAATCTTAGGTGCGGACTCAGGCATCAGTGATGCAAAGAGCATGGCAGATTTAATTAACTACCTAGCTGATAAATAAGCTAATTAGTTAAATTTAATTCAAAGCTCCGTTCGCGGAGCTTTTTTATTGGTAAAGCAAATGCAAAAACTATTAGTTTCAAGCTGTTTGTTAGGAAACCCTGTTCGTTATGACGGGCAATCGCAAAACTTACTCCATCCTGGTTTAGAAACTCTTAAACAGCAAGAAAGGCTCGTTGCATTCTGCCCTGAAGTAGCTGGTGGCTTACCTACACCAAGGCCGCCTGCAGAAATCAAAGTGGGTAGAGTACTTACCAAAGATGCGCAAGATGTCACAGTGCAGTTTGCTTATGGCGCAGAACAAGCACTTAAACTTTGCAAAAAGCAGGGCATTCGCTATGCGTTGTTAAAAGAATCAAGCCCGTCATGTGGTCGCAATACTATTTACGATGGTAGTCATTCAGGAAAGAAAATTTCAGGGATGGGGTTAACTGCAAGGCTGTTAACTGACAATGGTATAGCTGTATTCAGCGAGCAGCAGTTGCCAGCGCTATTTGCTGCGCTGGCAGAGTGATTTTATTTACGTTGTAAAAACACACCTGATTCAATGTGATGGGTGTAAGGGAATTGATCAAAAATTGCAAAACGTTTTACTTCATGGGTTTTGCATAAGTGATCAAGGTCACGTTCTAGGGTATCGGGATTACACGAGATATAAATAATGTTGTCGTAGTTCGCAACTAGGTCACAAGTTAGCGTGTCCATTCCAGCACGTGGTGGATCCACCAAGATTGTTTGGCAGTTATAGCTTTTCAGGTCTATGCCATCTAAACGAGAGAAGGTACGTTCGCCTTTCATTGCTTGAGTGAACTCTTCACTCGACATACGAATGATATCTAAGTTCTCAACCTTGTTTTGTGCAATATTGTATTGTGCTGAGTAAACCGATGATTTTGATATCTCAGTGGCTAATACCCGGTCGAATGAACCCGCAAGAGCAATCGAAAAGTTACCATTCCCACAATATAACTCCAGTAAGTCATTATTGAGTGGTTGGCAAAGGGCTTGTGCCCACTCTAGCATCTTGATGTTTACTTTTGCATTCGGTTGCGTAAAGCTATTTTCGACTTGTTGATAAATAAGCTCTTTACCGTTTACGTTTAAACGCTCGATAACATAGTCATTACCAATCACTTCTTTTTGCTTACGAGCACGGCCAATAAAATCAATCTTAAACTGTGTGCTCAGTTTTGCTTTAAGCTCTTTAATTGCTTGTAGCCACTGCTCATCTAGTTGTTTGTGATACAACAAGCTAACAAGGATCTCACCACTTAAGCTTGAAAGGTAATCGATTTGAAACAGCTTACGGCGCAGAACTTCATTGTCTTTTAAGTTTTCGATCATCGCTTGCATCACTTCACCCACTAAAGGTGCTGCAGGGTCAAACTCATCAACGCGGATCTTTTCTTTAGTTTGTTGATCAAACATGATGTGAAACAGGTCTTCACCTTCATGCCAAACACGAAACTCTGCACGTTGGCGGTAATGAATAGGATCAGAGCCGAACACTTCTAATTTTTCGACCCCAAAACGTCGAAACTGTGAGGTGATGCGCTGCTCTTTCTCACTCAATTGTGCATCGTATTGAGTTGTATCAATTTTTATAACCGCCATGGCTGATTACCTTTTATCTCTTAGCTGTATAACGGCGCTATTGTAGGGAGCGCTGAGGATTTGTCTAGTTTTGTTATTTATTTTAGTGTCGTTTTTTTATACAAAAAACTTAAGTTCTGTGGTTTTTGGCCGATAATGAGTTAACCATAACATGGAGTCGGATCATGAAAATTGGCAACCTAGGCTATATGCCTAATACAAATGTGAATAAATACAATGGTAAACAGGCACTGCAGCAGCCTACCATTCAAAATCGTCAAGATAGTTATCAGCAACGCGGCAGAGAGCTCGCGGCAAAAGTTCTTGATGATAAACTTGCTGAGGCACTAGGTTTACCTAAAGCCGAAGAAAAAAAAGATAAACCCTTGTTCGACTTTGAAGAGATCGTGAAAAACGTACTCGACTTTGTTGGCGGCGCACTTCGTAAAGCAAAAGCCGATGGTGCTGATGATGAAAAACTCAAAGGCATGCTAGGTGATGCACGTAAAGGTGTGCAAATGGGCATCGACGATGCGTATGATGAGCTTAAAGAGTCAGGTATTCTTAACGATGACATCGAAGAGGGTATCGAAAAGTCTAAAGAAGGTATTTTTAAAGGTATTGATGAATTAGAAGAAGACTTGTTCAATCCTAAGCCTAATGCGGTTTCAGTAAGCCAAGCTCAATACATCAGTTTAAGTAATAACGCGGAGTACACTTTCACCACCGCTGAAGGTGATGAAGTAAGTATTAGCTTTGCTGATGCATACGAAAGCAAGTCTGCAAGCAGCTATAGCAAAAATGGCGACAACGAAGCCTTTGTCAGTGAGTCTTCGCAATCACGTGATTTATCATTCTCGATGTCGGTCAATGGTGATTTAAATGAGCAAGAGCAGCAAGCTATCAATGAATTGATGGAAGACTTGCAGAGTGTTAGCGAAACATTCTTCTCTGGTTCATTAGAAGATGCCTTTGAACAAGCTAAAGAGCTTAACTTAGGTAACGAGCAACTCGTTGGCTTTACCATGGATTTGAAACAAACCAAAACAGTAGCAGCTATCAAAGGGTATGAAGAATATAAACCTGCTCCCGAAAAAGAAGTTGCTGAGAAAATAGCGCCATTTAATGACGACTTGAAACAGGCGTTTAATAAAGCGGGTGACATTGGTTTGCAAAATGAACTGGCTGGCATCTTACAATGGTTAAACCAAGATAAAGAAGAAGTCAGTAAGCTGGTGGATTATACCAAAGCAATGTTTGAGCAAATGAATAAGCTTCGCTCGGCAACAGAAGAAGAGGCTTAGCCCTTTCTTTCTTTTTATCAAGCTGCATGGCAAACTGCTGACCTTTGATGATCCGAGGTAAGCAGTTTGTCAGTTCATATAATGGTGTTTGATTCTGGTATAGGTGGAACAACCGTACTTGAACAGATCCAAGCATTGATCCCAGATGCTGATTATAGTTATTTTATGGACAATGCTTTATTGCCATATGGCGCGCAAAGTCAGCAAACGATCATAGCCCGCCTTTTAGCGCTACTACAGTTTATCGAGACAGCAAACTTACAAGTTGATATTCTAGTTATTGCGTGTAATACCGCCTCTACCTCTGCCTTAGAAACTATTCGCCAGCACACAAATATAGAAGTTGTCGGGGTAGTACCTGCGATAAAACCCGCTTGCGCTATAAGTAACAGCAAACATATTGGTTTACTGGCAACACCATCAACTATCAAGAGTCGCTATACTGCAAACTTAATTAGTACTCATAGCCAAGACACACAAGTCAGCTTATATGGCTCAACTGAGCTGGTAGAAATTGCAGAAACACTATTTCATACGCAGAAAATCAATAAAGCAAAGCTTGAGAATGTATTGAGTGATTTAGCGATAGCAGAAGATATAGATGTATTGGTACTTGGCTGTACACACTTTCCATTACTAGCCAGCGCGATTAGTGACTACTATAAACAACAGATCTTCCTTATTGACTCAGGCAAAGCGATTGCTAAGCGCGTTGAAAGTTTAATTGCTTTACGAGGCTTTACTCTTACTACAGATAAAAAAAAGCCGCTGCACTATTATGCAACGGCTCCTATTGGTCATTCGCAATTAAGCGTTGAGCTTATTACGCTGACTGATCAGATCCCTCACGAAAGCTGTTAGCTTCGTTCTCTTGTTTTTGTTTTGCTTCACGCACTTTTAAAGTACGTTGTTGGAATTCGCTATCATTTAATTGATTGATTGCTTTATCTGCATCAGCTTCAGCCATTTCAACAAAACCAAAGCCACGACGTTTACCTGTATTTTTATCTTTTAATAAACGTACATTGAAAACTTTGCCTTGTTCTTCGAATAAAGCACGAACAACACCTTCATTAGCACGATAAGGTAGGTTGCCAACATAAAGTGTTTTTGTTTTTACTTCGGCCTCCTCACTTGACGCTGATGAAAGTGCTGCAATAACCAAAGCACCAATTAATAAGCCTGCACCAAATAGCAATGCTGGGTCTAAAGCTAAGCTTGCAAGTGCGAACTTAACAACCACAAAACCTAAAACAGCAAGAATAACGGAGAAAAGAAAAGATTTTTGATCGGGTAATTTCATTTTGATCTACCAATAAACAAGAAATAAACATTAATTTAACATTGTGAACTTGCTATCTTAACGAGTTAAATGAACATAGCAATGAAATTTGCATTAAATTATGAATATTGGCTTAAAAAACAGCCATAATAGCGACCGTTTTTGCTGTTTTCGGTAAATTTAGTTCGCTTTTTGAGCGAACAGTAAAAAGATCGAAAAAAAGTGTTGATCTGTTTTTGGATCTCCCTATAATGCGACCCCACTGACACGGCGGGCAGCAACGAAAGACGCTGAACAACGTAGCAGAGAGTTAAGTGAAACTTCGGTTTCAAATAATCGAAAGAAAGTTTGAAATTAAGTGTTGACTCGA